>JBKQVS010000032.1:0-50631 GCA_052139855.1 Desulfobaccales bacterium | reverse complement strand
CTCTCCGTTGGATGAGTGGGGCGCTCATCGTAAAATCGCGATTCCGAAAACGGGTGAACTCTACCTTATCGTGAAAAATTGCACAAGGAATTTTTTTTAAGCAGGCCCGGCGGACACCCAACCCGCTTCAGCATACCTGACGCATCGGCCGCTGCCTATCCGTGATTTTCTGAATTTCCTGTCAAAAAATTTCTTACGGGGCGCCCCCAATATGACGCTTCATAATTAATATGGCATGAAAATCTAGGGTTTTCCTCCCTCCTTTTCTAACGGGAGGTAAGGAAGGATTAAATAAGCACTTAATAATCCCCCTAAATCCCCCTTTAAAAGAGGGGGACTTTACATACCCGGTATGCAAGAGGCGGGGCGTGTTATACGAGACAATTTATGAATCGCGATACCGGCGGGACCGGGGCGCACCCCCAGCCGCCGGACGATAAAGGGCGCTCTCCCGGAGCGCCCCGATGTTTACGACGACAGACCGCACCGCCTTAAATCTCCCCTTCTTGCTCCATCTTGGCCAGGGCCTCAAACCGGATGTCCATACCCAGAATCCCCTGGATTTCATCGGCGTCGTTGCGCACCGGCACGCTGACGGTGATGCACAGCGCCCCGGTGAACCGGGAGGTGTAGAAGTCCGAGACGAAGACCTTGCCGCTCTTGATGGGTTCGATAAACCAGGAGCGGTTGGACAGGTCCTCATCCAGCTTCATCTCGGCGTACTTGGCCCGGTCGACGATGTGGGTGATATTCTTGGTGATCTTACGCCCGTCCAGGTTGACCACATACATGAACTGGATGAAGGGGAAGTTGTCCAGGGCTTTCTGGAGGATCTGATCCATGCGCTTGGGATCCATGGTGCGGATATCTTCGGACAGGGCCAGGTCCGCGGCCAGGTGGGCCGCCAGCTTGTAGGCCTTCTGCTTGAGCTGGTCGAATTCCGAGACAAAGAGCTCGGAGAGGTAGCGCCGGGCCATGTTTTCCATCTCTTCGTCGGAGATGGAGGTACAGCGTCCGGACTCGTACATCTCCATAATGCGCTTGAAGATCTTGGCCACCCCGGGGTGGTTTTTGTCCACCGCCCGTTCGCCTTCCAGTTTCAGCCGGGAATTGAGCCAATGGACGATGCCGGCCTTGCCCGATTTGTCCGTAATGGTGATCCGGATGGGCCGGTTCAGGATCTTGCCGGTGTCGAAGGCATTGTAGATCTCTTCGTTCTTGAGGAGCCCGTCGGCGTGGATGCCGGCGCTGGTGTTGTTGAAGTTTTTACCCACAAAGGGGTAGCTGGGCGGAATGTGATAGTGCAGCTCCCGCTCGAAATACTCGGCAATCTCGCTGATCACCGTGGTGTCAATCCCATCGTTGGTGCCCCGGAGGGAGATGTATTCGATCAGCATGCCCTCGATGGGGGCGTTGCCGGTGCGCTCCCCGAACCCCAGGAGGGCCCCGTTCACCGCGCCGCAGCCGTAGAGCCAGGCGGTGACGCTGTTGACCAGAACTTTGTGGAAATCGTTGTGGCCGTGCCACTCCAGGAGGGAGCCCGGCACCCCGGCATCATCGATCATGGCCCGCACCAGCTTGGGCACGCTGCGGGGCAGGGCGGCCCCGGGATAAGGCACACCGTAGCCCATGGTGTCGCACAGCCGCATCTTGATGTCGACGCCGCTCTCCTCCCTCAGCTTCATCAATTCGATGGCAAAGGGGACGCAGAACCCATAGACATCGGCCCGGGTGATGTCCTCGAAGTGGCACCGGGGGATAATGCCCATATCCAGGGCCGCCTTGACGATACCCAGGTAGTCGTCCAGGGCCTTTTTCCGGTTCCACTTCAGCTTCAGGAAGATGTGGTAATCGGAGATCGAGGTGAGGATACCGGTCTCTTTCAGGCCCAACTCTTTCACCAGGGCCAGGTCCGAGGCGTGGGCCCGGATCCAGCCGGTGATCTGCGGAAACTCATATCCCCGGTCCCGGCACTGCCTGACGGCCTCTTTGTCTTTGTCGCTGTAAAGGAAAAACTCGCTCTGCCTGACGATGCCTTTGGGACCCGACAAGCGGTGGAGCAGGTCGAAGATTTCGACAATCTGGCGCACGGTGTAGGGTGGCCGGGCCTGCTGCCCATCCCGGAAGGTGGTGTCGGTGAGCAACATATCCTCGGGGGGCTGGGGCATGACGAACTTGTAGTCGAAGTCGATGCGGGCCACTTCCGTGTAGGGGAAGATGTTCCGCATCAGGTTGGGCTCTTCCACCTCCTGCAAGCGATGATGCCAAAAAGTGGAGTGCTCATGATCCAATAACCGGCGTTCTTTGTTCCAGCGAGACATAATGTGCCATCCAAAAAGAATTTGTTGGTGAGGGGAGGACCGGGGGATTTTTCGTAAGCCAATTCCCCCGCCCTCCCCTCAACCCCTCCCATCCCCCTGTAAGGGGTTGGGGGTTGGGGGTTTGGGGGGAGGGGGTAAGGGCCTCGTACAAAAAAGCCCTTAGTCTCCTCCCCGAAAATCCTCCGCTATTTCTCCAGCCTCAAACCTAATTCCAACAACTGTTCCGGGTCCACCGGGGCCGGGGCTTTGGTCACCAGGCAGGCGGCCTTCTGGGTCTTGGGGAAGGCGATGACCTCCCGGATGGATTTGGCCCCGCAGAGAATGGCCACCAGGCGGTCAAACCCGAAGGCCACGCCGCCGTGGGGCGGTGCCCCGTACTCCAGGGCCTCCAGGAGAAAGCCGAATTTTTCCTCGGCTTCCCCGGGGGTAATGTTGAGGGCCTCAAAGACCGTTTGCTGGATATCCCGGCGGTTGATCCGGATGCTGCCCCCGCCGATCTCCACACCGTTGAGCACCAGGTCGTAAGCCCGGGCCCTGACTTGCCCCGGGTCGGTGGTCAACCGGGGAATGTCCTCCTCCTTGGGGGCCGTAAAGGGGTGGTGCATGGCGGCGTAGCGGCCCGCGGCGGCGTCGAACTCCAGCAGGGGAAAGTCGGTGACCCAGGTCAAATGGTACGTGTCCTCGGGGATCAGCCCTTCGCGTTCGGCCAGGTTGAGCCGCACCTGCCCCATGGCGGTGCAGGCCACCAGGGGGACATCGGCCACAAAGAGGAGCAGGTCGCCCTCTTTGGCACCCAGGCGGGCCTCAATGGCGGCCTTGACTTCCGCGGGGAAGTACTTGGCCAGGGGCGACTGCCAGCCCTGGCTCTGGAGCTTCACCCAGGCCAGGCCCCGGGCCCCGTAGACCCCGGCCAGGTCGATGAGCCCGTCCAGATCTTTCCGGGTCAGCCTGGCGAGGCCCGGGCCGTTAATGGCCTTGACGATCCCGCCCTGGTCCACTACTTCCCGGAACCGGGTGAATTCCGCCTTGCGCACCAAGTCGGTGACGTCTTTAAGTTCCAGCCCGAAACGGGTGTCCGGGCGGTCCAGCCCGAAGCGGTCCATACACTCCTGGTAGGTCAGCCGGGGAAAGGGCGTGGCCAGGTCAATCCCCTTCAATTCCCGGAACAGGGAGACAATGAGCCCTTCCACCACCTTGTAAACGTCCGCTTCGGTGATGAAGGCCATCTCCATGTCGATCTGGGTGAATTCGGGCTGGCGGTCGGCCCGCAGATCCTCATCCCGAAAGCAGCGGCAGAGTTGATAGTAGCGGTCCAGCCCGGCCATCATCAGGAGCTGTTTGAAGAGCTGGGGCGACTGGGGCAGGGCGAAGAACTGCCCCGGCTGCACGCGGCTGGGCACCAGGTAATCCCGGGCCCCCTCCGGGGTGCTCTTGGTGAGGATGGGGGTCTCGACTTCGATGAAACCCTGGCCGTTGAGATAGTGCCGGGTCACCTGGGCGGCCCGGTGCCGGAAGAGGATGTTCTTCATGACGCCGGGGCGCCGGAGGTCCAGGTAACGGTAGCGCAGCCGCAGGGCCTCGGAGATGTCCACCTTGTAGTCTTCCAACTCGAAGGGCGGGGTCTTGGCGGCGTTCAAGAGGCGCAGCTCTTCCACCATGACCTCGATCTCGCCGGTGGGCAGATTGGGGTTGATCATCTCCGGCGGTCTCAGGTTCACCAGGCCGCGCACCGCGATGACGTACTCATCCCGGAGCACCCCGGCCTTGTTGTGGGTGTCGGGATTGACTTCCGGGTTGAAGACCACCTGGGTCAGTCCCTCCCGGTCCCGGAGGTCGACGAAGATGAGGCCGCCGTGGTCGCGCCGGCGCTGCACCCAGCCCATGAGCACCACCTCAACGCCGTTGGCCGCGGCCCTGAGTTCATTACAGTTATGACTGCGCTGCAGACCTTCCAAGGTATCAAACAATGCGTTTTCCTTACTCCGCCCCTTTTAGAAAGGGGGACTTTAAAAATCTTTATCTCCCAACTGTTTCTTGGGGTGACAGAACTTAAGGAGTCGTTTCAACTTCTAATTTTCCGGCTAAATAATCCAACAGGTCCTCAAACCGCACCTTCTCCTGGGGGACCGACAGCCGTCCGCCTTCGACTTCCACCGGGCTGGCCGCTGCCTCGGCCCGGCCGGCAAAATTGCGCATGGGGCGCACCTGGGCCAGGCCGGTCTCCAGTTCCCGCTCGCCCAGGATGACCACGTAGGCGGCGCCCAAGCGGTCCGCCAGGGTCATCTGGGCCTTGAGGGACCTGCCGTCGAAATCCATCTCGGCGGCCAGGTTTTTGCGGCGCAGGTCCTGGACCACGGTGAAGGCGCGCTCCCGGGCCGGCTCTCCCAGGGCCGCCACAAAGACCCGGGGCCGCGTGTCCTGGCCGAAATCCTGGGGCAGGACCTCGAGGAGGCGGTCCTGGCCGATGGCGAAGCCGATGGCGGGCAGATCCGGGCCGCCCAGGTCCTTGGCCAGGCCGTTGTAGCGCCCGCCGCCGGCCACCGCGTCCTGGGCCCCGAGGCCAACGGCCGCCACTTCGAAGGCGGTGCGGGTGTAGTAATCCAGGCCCCGGACCAGCTTGGGCCGCACTTCGTAGGCCACCTTGAACCGGTCCAACAGCTCCAGCACCCGGCTAAAATGGGCGGCGCAATCGGGGCAGAGATAATCCCGGATCACCGGGGCGTTCCGCAAGATGGACTGGCAGTGGGCGCTCTTGCAGTCCAGGACCCGGAGCGGGTTGGTGGTGCGGCGACGCTGGCAGTCCTCGCACAGGCCCTCCCGGTTGATCAGGAACAGCCCCAGGGCCGCCTTGAACTTCTTCTGGCACCCCGGGCAACCCAGGGAATTGACCAGGAGGCGCAGCTCTCCGGGCAGCAGCCGTTTGAGGATGTGCATCAGGAGCAGGATGACTTCCACGTCCAGCTCCGGCGCCTCCACGCCGTAGGCCTCGCAGTTGATCTGGTAAAACTGGCGAAAGCGTCCCTTCTGGGGCCGCTCGTAGCGGAACATGGGCCCCATAGTATAAAATTTTTTGACTCCGGCGCCCTTCTCCAGGCGGTTCTCCAGGACGGCCCGGACCACCGAGGCGGTGGCCTCGGGGCGGAGGGTCAGGGAGTCGCCCTTGCGGTCGGGAAAGGTGTACATCTCCTTGGCGACGATGTCGGTGTCGGCGCCGATGGAGCGGGCGAAGAGCTCGGTGCGCTCGAGGAGGGGCAGACGGATCTCCTTGTAGCCGTAAAGGTCAAAGACCTCCCGGGCCACGGACTCCACCCACTGCCACCGGGAAGTCTCCTGCGGCAGGATGTCCCGCATACCGCGAATCGCTTTAAGCATGGCCGTTTATCCCGAAATCTACTCGCAAATAATAAAAATAACCTTTAAGGGGAGGGACTGTCAAGGTGATTTGCGGCGTTGGGCTCTCTGGGGAACCGGCAGTTTTCCATGATGCTTCCGGCTTGACAGATCATGCGCCTCATGTTATTTACCCAGGTAATTATCCGAACCCCAGGCAATCCGGAACCCGGTGTGAATCCGGGGCGGTCCCGCCGCTGTAATCGGGGACGGAGGAAGTTCAAGCGAATGCGGCCACTGCCGGAGGCTGATAAAGACCTGCGGTGGGAAGGCTGACCTCCTCCGGCTGATCCGAGAGCCAGAAGACCTGCCTGGCGGTTTTTTAAGTTTCGTAAATGAGGCTGCTCCTGATGGTAAAGGGAGTTCCATCGACAAGATGGGACTGCCTTTTTTTTATTTCACACCAAGACGCCAAGGCGCAAAGATATACATGCTTGGCGTGTTGAAAGCCTTGGCGGGAGGAACAGAGCTTTTATCCCGGCGGTCGCGTCTTTCGGCTGACCCCGGTAAACCACCAGAGGAAGGAGGACATATCTATGGCAAAATCCAAGAGTAGCACCGTAAAACCCATCAGCATCCGTTACACCTGCGCCCCCAACGGCGATCAGGTGGGCCTGTCCCATTACCTCATGGCCGACGCCAAGAAGGCTAAATAGGCATGGGTCAGGAAGTTTCGCCTCTGTGGGGTCCGGCGGGAGTCCCGGTGAATGCCGGGGCCGGGCCCCATTTCGACGTTCTGGAGATCGGCCACGACGACTTCGTGGCCCTGATCAACGCGGACACCGCCTTCTGGGTGTTGGTCCCCCGGGACCAGGCCCTGGATTATCTCTTAGGGGCGGAGCTGCCCCAGATGTTTCTAGAAAAAGAAGCCCGTCTGGCCTCGGACCTGAACAACGTGCGGTTCGGGCTCTTGCCGTCCGCGGTCTATTTCAACCCCACGGAGCGCTGCAACCTGGACTGCGGCTACTGTTACCTGCCCCGGGAGGCCCGGCGCAGCGGGACGCACATGGAGCCGGCGCGGCTGATGGAGTCCCTGGCGCTCTTGCAGGATTTCTTTAAAAGCACCCTGCCGGAGGGCGCCCGGCCCCAGCTGGTGTTCCACGGCAGCGAGCCGTTGCTGGCCAAGGAGGCGGTCTTTGCCGGGATCGAGGCGTACGGCGATTACTTCCGGTTCGGGGTGCAGACCAACGCCACCCTGCTGGATCAAGAGACCAAAGAATTCCTGGTGGACCACGGGGTGGGGATCGGGCTGAGCCTGGACGGGCCGACCCCTGAAGTTGCGGACCGCACCCGGCGCACCTGGGGGGGAACCGGGGTCTTTGCCGAGACGGTGAAGGTGCTGGAGGAACTGGTGGACTACCCCGGCCTCAACGTCATCACCACGGTGACCAAGGAAAACGTCCGGGTTCTGCCGGAGATGGTGGAGTTTCTCCACGCCCGGGGAGTAAAGAACGCCCTGCTCAACCCGGTGCGGGGGACGCAAACGGGCGGCCGGAATCTGATGCCGGATCAGGCGGAGCTGGCCCACTTCTTTTTCAAGGCCCTGGACCGGACCTATGAGCTGGCCCAGGAGACGGGCAGAAAGCTGGTGGTCGGCAACTTCGCCAACCTGCTGTTGGGGCTGGTGGCGCCGGGGGCCCGGCGGCTGATGTGCGACATCTCGCCCTGCGGCGGCGGCCGCTGCTTCTTTGCGGTGGGCGCCAAGGGGGAAGTGGCCCCGTGCAGCGAATTTTTGGGGCTGCCGGAGTTTCACGGCGGCAATCTTTGGGAGCAATCGGTGCCGGAGCTCCTGGCGACCCCGCAATTCAAAGAGATAACCACCCGGGTGACGGAGGGCTTCGCGCCCTGCAACCGCTGCGCGGTGCGCCACTTCTGCGGGGCGCCCTGCCCGGCGGAAGTTTATGCCATGAACGGGCGCCTGGAGGCCCCGGCGCCGCTCTGCGACTTCTACACCGCCCAGGCGCAATACGCCTTTCGGGTCATCGCCCAGGGCCGCCTGGACGACTACCTGTGGGATAGCTGGCGGGAGGGGTTGGAAGCGATCGTCCTGCTCTAAACGGGGAAGCCGGGTCAGGGCGTGAGAGGTTGACCCGGCTCTTCCCATTCCTGCCCGGCGGGTTCATGCGAAGGCAAAACCTTTCTCAGTAAATAACTTGACGCACACATCCACCACCTTGGGGTCGTAGAGGATGCCCTTCTTCTCGGTAATTTCCTGGAGGGCCGCCTCGGTTCCCAAGCCCGGGCGGTAAGGCCGGTGGGAGGACATAGCTTCCACCACATCGGCCACGGCCAGGATGCGCGCCTCAAGAAGGATCTCGGAGCCGGAGAGGCCTTTGGGATATCCGGAGCCATTCAGCCGCTCATGATGCTGGGCCACGACTTTGGCCACCGCACAGGGGAAATCTATCTCCTTCAGGATATTGTAGCCGGCCTCGGCATGGGTTTTGATGATGTTGAACTCATGCTCACCGATCTTGCCGGGTTTGGTAAGGATCTCGGCCGGAACCGCAATCTTGCCGATGTCATGGAGGAAACCAATAATGCGCATGCCTTCGATCTGTTCGGTGGAAAACCCCATGTCTTGAGCGATGGCGCAGGCCAGGTCCGTAACCCGCCTCTGGTGGCCGACGGTATAGGGGTCGCGCATTTCCAAGGCGGAGGTTAAGGCCCGGACCGTGGCCTGGACGGTTTTTTTCAATTTCTCAACGGTTCGCTGGAGGGCCTCCTGCGCCCGTTGGCGATCGGTGATATCTCGAATAATGGCAGTGAAGAAAATCCCTTCGGGCACTTTCCCGGCAGAGAGAGAAAGCTCCAAGGGGAATTCCTGGCCGTTTCTCCGCAAGCCATAGAGTTCCCGGGTCTTGCCGATATGACCAATATCGTCCAGGGAATGGATATGCTCAAGGGCGGATTGATGCGCCTGGCGATATCGTTCCGGCATCAGGAGGGTAATCGGCCGGCCCACCACTTCTTCGGCCCGATAGCCGAAAATGGTTTGGGCGCCCTGATTCCACGAGGCGATAATCCCCCGGCGGTCCGCAGAAATAATCGCATCATGGGCCGACTCCACCACCGCCTGGAAGCGCGCCTGGCTTTGCTGGAGGGCAACCTCCCCTTGCCGGCGTTCGCTGATATCGAAAAAAACTCCGCTCACATAGATGATATCCCCTGCTGCATCACAGACGATATGACTGCGTTCCTGAATCCAGATGGGTTCTCCATCCTGACGCCGGATGCGGTATTCCCGGAGATAGGGCTTGCAGCTTTTCAGGGCCACGACGAATTCCTGCTTGGCCTCGGGCCGGTCTTCATCCAGGATCAAATCCGTCCACTTCAGGGCGCGGGAATCGAATTCCTTTTTAGGATAGCCGGTCATTTCTTCCACTTTGTCGTCAAACATATCGATGGAACCGTCCAGATATCCTTTGAATACGGTGGCCGGCAGATTTTTTACCAATAAGCGAAATTCCTGCTCGCTCTGCTGCTGCGCCGCCCTAGCTTCCCGGCAGACAATGATGCCGGATAGGGTATTGGCAATGGCGGCCAAGAATTCTTCCTCCCGGGGAGAGTGGCGATGCCCCGCTTCCACATAGAGGTTTATCACGCCCAAGATGCGATCGCCGACCAGGATCGGCACACAATAGTGACCATGGGGGCGCATCCCGGCAGTGCGAATTTCATGGCGGGCATCGAGGCCGTCGGCAAACTGAATCTGCCGGGTGGATGCAGCTAAGCCGCACAGACAGTGGCCGATAGGGGTGCGGCGGCAGGCTGCCAGGATGGGTCTCGCCATCCCCTTTTGCACCTTTAACACCAGGACCTCAGGTTGACCTTCCACCAGGAAAATGCTGCCTTTGGACTCCAAGGCAATCCAGTCTATGGTATTGAGCAAATCCAGAGTGCGCTGCAGGATTGCATCGAGGGGGATATCTTCCAGGGAGAGCTGCAGAAGGGCGGTGATGACCTTCTGCTTGTCATAGCTGCGCTTCAGATCATCCACTGCTGGATCAAGCTTGGGTAAAGCTTCGGCCATGCTGCACCCCCGGCAACCCCCAGTGGAGATCAGGCCACTGGACGGTTAACTCAGGGTATTAATCGGTTTTCAGGAGGGATTCATTAAATTCAGGCAGGGAGGGCTCCATTGTCCCGGCATCCGGCCGCGACCGGCAACATGGCCCCCGGAGGTGGCGGCGACGCGGGAGCCGATGGGCGCGGCTCAAGGCCAAGCCGGTTCCCGGGGCGGTCTTCAAGCCTACCGGCACGCTGACCCCGCCTGGGGGAGCAGCGCGGTTAAACCGGCTCAGAATTGAATCTCGAACAGGGAACTGATGGAGTCTTCCTGGTGGATGCGCACAATGGCCTGGGCCAGGAGGGGCGCCACCGGCAGCTGCACGATCTTGGCGCACTGCCTGGCGGCCTGGCTCAAGGGAATGGTGTCGGTGACCACCAGGCGGTGCAGGGGGGAGTTGGCGACCCGCTCCACCGCCGGCCCGGAGAGCACGGCGTGGGTGCAGCAGGCGTTGACGTTGCGGGCGCCTTGCTGGACGATGACCCCGGCCGCTTCGCTCAAGGTGCCGCCGGTGTCGATGATATCATCCAGAATGACCACGTCCTTGCCGAGGACCTCGCCGATGAGATTCATGGCCTTGGCCTTGCCCGGGGCGTCCCGGCGTTTGTCGATCAAGCCCAGGGTGGCGGCCAGGCGCTTGGCATAAGCCCGGGCCCGGGGCACCCCCCCCGCATCCGGCGAAACGATGGCCAGGTCATCCTGAAAATTTTCCCGGATATAAGGAATCATCACGGGGGAAGCGTAGAGATTGTCCACCGGGATATCGAAAAAGCCCTGAATCTGCCCCACGTGCAGGTCCATGGTGAGAATGCGTTGGGCCCCGGCGGTGGACAACAGGTCGGCCACCAGCTTGGCGGTGATGGGCACCCGGGGCGCCACCTTGCGGTCCTGGCGGGCATAGCCGAAATATGGGATGACCGCAGTGATCCGGCGGGCCGAGGCCCGTTTCACCGCGTCGATCATGAGCAGGAGTTCCATCAGATTGTGGTTGGTGGGAGGACAGGTGGACTGGATCAGGAAGACGTCCCGGCCGCGCACATTATCGGCGATTTCGACCCGGATCTCGCCGTCGCTGAAGGTGCTGACCATGGCCTGGCCCAAGGGCAGGGAGAGGTGGTCGCAGATTTTGTGGGCCAATTCGGGGACGGAATTGCCCGTAAAGATACGGATGTTGTCATTGAGCGCCGCATTCATAGATTAACCCGATTCCCCTCTCCTGAGCAGACCGCTAAATTTTGGTTTCCCGGATTTATGTTAAATCATAGGGGAGGGGGGACGCAAGGGTAATTTCCGGGGGCTGGATTTTTTCCTGCACAACCATGATATTGACGCCGTGGGCCGCGGCGGCGGCCAGTTCCCGGGCATAGGCCGGATCGACGGCGGCGGCGGGGCGCAAGACCCGGGCGTCCTGGCGCTGCACCACGAAGAGGTTCCAGGCCTGGTGCCCCTGCGCCGCCAGCGCCTGCAGGTGCTCCAGGTGGCGGCGCCCCCGGCTCGTCACCCCGTCGGGAAAGAGGGCCACCCCGTCTTCCACCCAGGTGACGCTCTTGACCTCGATAAACAGGAGTTGGCCTTCCACCTCCAGGACGAAATCCAGCCGGCTGCCCTGGGGGATGGTAACTTCGGCCCGGACCCGGGAGGGCCGCGGCAGGCCCGGAAGGCCGCCCGCGGCCAGGGCTTCGGCCACCAGACGGTTGGGGGCCAGGGTGTCGATGCAGATCCAGCCCGCCGGACCCCGGACAAACCGCCAGGTATAAGCGGTCTTGCACCCGGGGCGCTCGTCGTGGGTCAGGAGGATTTCCTGGCCGGGGTCGAGGCAGCCGGTCAGGGCGCCGGAATTGGGCACATGCACCCAGAGGCGCCGGCCGTCCGGCAACTCCACCAGGGCCAGGAAGCGTTTCCGGCGCTCCAGAAAACGGGCGGGAATCAGGGGCGCGGCAAAACGCACGGGCGCAGGCGAACCGGGGGGTAAAAGGCAGGTGGATGGTGATTGATGACGATCATTTTAACCGGGAAAAATCGATTTTATGAGGGAAGCGGATGGGAAAACCGCCGTTAGAAGGCGTACCAGACCCGGAACCAGTTTTGCAGGTCTTTGCCCTGGTCCCGATTGCCGGTCTCCATCTGGCTCTTTAAGAGGAAACTCCACCGTCCCAGGTCGTATTTGAGTTCGGGACCGACGCCCAGGAGCTGATTACCCATGGGACGTTGAAAGGTGAAGCCGTCTTCGGCAGGGCGGTAAAGATAACTGTTGAGCCCCACCCGCAGGTTGGACAGCAGGCGATAGTCCACGGCATACTTCATGTAGAGCGGTGATTTGCTCAGGGTTTGCGGGTCCCCGGGGGTTGGTTCCCGGTTATACCGAATGGAGATGTTGAGCTCGGTATTGAGAGGCAGCTTGAAACTGGCGTCGCCACCCTCGGGATGGAGCTGCAGAGACGGAGCGGGGTGAAATCCCGGAAAATGGGGGCCGGCCGAAGGCAGAGTTTTTTCGCCCAGCATCTGGGTTTCCAGCGAACTCTGGGCCTCTATGGGGAGAATGGGGAGGGATCTGTAAGCGTAATCGTCGGCGGCCAATCCCGGCGCCGGGACCCACATCAGGGCAAAAAGCCAAATAGCCGTTACCAGCCAGGCTATCCCCCACTTCGCCTGCATTGCTGGACTCCCCCGATTCCATTGAATAATACTTTTAGTACCTAAAAATTATAGCATAAAATTAAGAATGTCAAGTTAATTCTTAAAGTTAAAAGGGCCGGCCGTACAGGGCGGCGAGGATTTCCCGGCCTCCTTGGGCCAGCAGACTTTCGGCCATTTGGGTGCCCAACTCGGCCGCCTCAGCCACGGGCGCGGACTTTTGCTCCCGCAAAACGCGGCGGCCTTCCAGGTCGCTGATCAGGGCCTCCAGATGGAGAATCTCCCCCTCGACCCGGCCCAGGGCAGCCACCGGGACCACACAGCCGCCTTCCAGCCGGGCCAGGAAGGCCCGCTCGGCCGTCACCGCGCTCCGGGTGGACGGGTCATCCAGAAAGGCCAAGAGTTCCCGGAGGCTATGGTCGGCCAGGCGCACTTCCAGTCCCAGGGCGCCCTGGCCCACGGCCGGCAGCATGTCGGAGGCGGGCACGCAGCCGCGGTAGAGATGGGCCAAACCCAGGCGGTTGAGCCCGGCCGCGGCCAGGATGAGTGCGTCCAGCCTCAGGGACTCCATCTTCTTCAGGCGGGTGTCCACATTGCCCCGCAAGGGCACCACTTCCAGGTCGGGGCGCCGGTGCAGCACCTGGACCCGCCGCCTGAGACTGCCGGTGCCCACCCGGCCGCCGGGGGGAATCTCGGCAAGATTGGCGTAACGGGAGGAAATGAAGGCATCGCGGCATTCTTCCCGGGGCGGCACCGCGCCCAGGGTCAGGCCCTCCGGCACCTCGGCGGGCATATCCTTGAGACTGTGCACCGCCAGATCCACCTGGCCCGTCAGCAGCGCCGCTTCGATCTCCTTGATGAACAGGCCCTTGCCGCCGATCTGGGCCAGGGGCACGTCTTGAATCTTATCCCCGGTGGTTGTGATGATCACCAGCTCCACCCGGCAGGCGGGATGGCGCCCGGAAATCTGCGCTGCCACCCAGCGGGCCTGGGTCAGGGCAAGGGCGCTGCCCCGGGTGCCGATGCGGATGAGCCCGGAGAAGGAAGATTTGAGGGGAGGGCCGGGGGAGTTTTTTCGTACGGGGTCCCCCACCCTCCCCTCAAGCTCCCCTCCCATCCCCCTAGAAGTGGTGAGGAGAGACGGGCCAGAGATCGCTGACCCCTGGCCCCTCATAGCATCATGAACTCCCGGGACGGTGCTGGGCAAAGCAGCCTCTTAACCGCAGGTGCTGCAGGAGCCGGAAGAGCAGCCGGCGCAGGAACTGGCGCTGCCGCTGGAGGTGGAGGTCAACTTGCCCCCCACCTTGGCGGTGCAGGCGCTCATCAACTTTTCCACCTTGGCTTGACCGCAGTTGGGGCACTCCACCTCGGGGTCGGCCCCGAAGACGAGCTTCTCGAAATCCTGGTTGCAACTGTTGCAGCGAAACTCAAAAATGGGCATTATCTTATATCTCCTTAATAATTTCCTTGCATTGCGGGGAGGCAGAGCAGGGGCGGTGCGCTCACCGCCCCTACGTTTTCAGCCATCTCATTATATTTTACCCTATTTTTTTTCGATGCGCACCGGGGCGCCTTCCGGCACCTGTTGGAGGCAGCAGGGGTCATCGGTGACCCGCCCCACCAGGTTCACGGCGCTGGCCGGGCGAATCTCGCCGGGGAGGCTCCCCGGGGTCAGGCCGAAGAAGATGCAGAAGGCCCGGCCGGTGGGCCAGTAGCCCAGGTCGCCGACGTTGACCACCACTGCGGCGGTATCGTCCAGGTCCGCGGCCACCTGGGGCACGGGAAAGTAGATCTCGTCGCCCCAGAGCTGGGCGCGGCCGGTAATCGGCAGGGCGTCCGCCAAGGCCTGAGCGGTGGGGGAATCGTCCAGAAAACCGTTAAGCCGGATATCTCCGGCGATGATCATGATCTCGGTGGGCATCACTTCTCCTCTATTTCTTCAATGACCAGGGCCGCAAGCATGGGGAAGAGCAGTTCGTGGTGGCCGGTCAAGGCCAGGCCACGGCCGGCGGCGGCAGTGGGGCGCCGCACCACATTGGTGAGGGGCCGGTAGTGCTGGACAAAATCCAGGTTCACCGTGGTCAGGGGCGAGGCCGGATGGCCCAGGTTGCGGGCCAGGGTGAGGGCCTTGAGAAAGACCTCCGGGATGATCACCGCGGAGCCCAGGTTGATAAAGACGCCGTCGTCGAGGCCGCTGACCAGGGCGGCAAAGAGGCGAAAATCCCGGTGGGTGGTGGCGCCCAGGGCTTCCGGGGCTACCGACGGGTGGAGGTGGATGATGTCGGTGCCCACGGCCACGTGCACGGTCAAGGGCACGTCCCGGGCCGCGGCGGCAGCCACCAGGCTCAGGTCGCGGTGGGGAAAAGCGCTCTCCAGAAGACGCCGGCCCACCGCCTGGCCCAGGCCCAGGCCCTCTTTGGCCCCCCAGGCAATGGCGCGGTTCAAGAATTCAGCGGTTTCCCGGGCCATGCCGAAGGCGCCGCAGCCCAGGACCTCATCCACGTCCTCGGAGGTGCGGCCCACCATGGCCACCTCGGCGTCGTGAATGATGCCGGCGCCGTTCATGGCGATGCCGGTGATCAGGCCCCGGTTCAGCAGGTCGATGAGCACGGGGCTTAAACCCACCTTGACGGGGTGGGCCCCCATCCCCAGGAGCACCGGGCGGCCGTTTTTTCTGGCCTTGACCCAGGCCGCGGCCACTTCGCGCAGGGCCTCGCCCGCCAGGATGCGGGGCAGGCGGTCCACAAACTCCCGGAAGCTGCCGCCTTTCCGCCAGGGCGCGCCGAAATCGGCCTGGCTGACCTTGGAATGCCGCTCAGACAGACTGTAGGTCTTGATGCCGTCCAGGGAAAGAGGTTCGAGTTTTTTCATGGGGGCTCCGGCAATTCCTGAGTTCCTCGGCAGGCGAGGGCGCCTGCCCTAGATTAAATTACCCCTTGAATTTCTCGGGGAAGAGCAGATAGTCCACCAGGTCGCAGAGCACGTGGCCGAGGGTGATGTGAACCTCCTGGACCCGGGGGGTGCTTTGGGAGGGCACGACGAGGGCCAGATCGGCGGCGGCCGCCACGGGCCCGCCGCCGCCGCCGCTCAGGGCCAGGGTCGCAAGACCCAAGGCCCGGGCCGCGTCCAGCCCGGCCACCACGTTGGGCGAGTTGCCGCTGGTGCTGATGCCCCAGGCCAGGTCCCCGGGCTTTCCGAAAGCGCGCACCTGCTTGGCGAAGACCTCCTTGAAATCGTAGTCATTAGCCACCGCGGTGAGGATGGAGGTATCGGTGGTCAGGGCCAGGGCGGCCAGGGGCGGCCGCTCCACCTGGAACCGGTTGACGAACTCCGCGGCCAGGTGTTGGGCGTCCGCGGCGGAGCCGCCGTTTCCGAAGATCAGCACCCGGCCGCCGGCCTGAAAGACCTGGGCCAGCATTGAGGCCGCGGCGGCCACCTGGGGCCCCTGGGTCTCAAGCACCCGGCGTTTGAGCTCAATGGACTCGGTGAACGCTTCTTGAAAGCGCGTTTGCAGGCTCATGCCTCCTCCCGTTGTTGCCCAGATTGACAAAGTGGAGCTGCAAAATCCTGCCGGTTATCAGGTTGAGCCGCCAAAGGCGGCGAAGTATCTCTGGTTGGGTTCCATAATTGCTATGGTATTGAAAACTAGGGTTTATTACCCCAATTTTCTCAAGGGGGACAGGCGGGATTTCAAATAACTCCCTAAAATCCCCCTAAATCCCCCTTTTTCAAAGGGGGACTTTACTACCCTGATGGCTTGGTTTCACAGCATGCGCTTGACGGAACGCTCCACTCTCTGAACTGGACCCTTGGCCAGCAACCCCGGGCGACCAACATGGGGTGTGGCCCGAGCCGCCAGTCTGCTTGGCGCCGATGACTGGCCGCCGCCCCGGCAAGACCAATAATGCCGCCGCGGACGCATGAGACCGGCCTTCTCAGGCCAGCAATTTCAGAAAGCGCACCGGGCTGAAATGCACGGTCTCCATCAAGGCCACCAGTTGCTTGGCCAGGGCCAGGGCGGCGGGGTCCTGGGAGGCCCGGGCCGCCAGGGCGGGGAACCGGTCCCGCATCAGGGCAAAGAGGAAATTCTGGGCCTGGGTGAGTTCCAGGGTGAGGGGCATCCGACCCACGAAACTCAAAAAGTCGTTCAGCCGGGTCACGGATTCCTTCCGGAAGTTCTCGGCCAGGTCCCGGAGGTGTTGGTGCAAGATGCGCCCCAGAATCTCGGCCCCTTCGCGGGTCTCGAGCTGCAACCCCATGACCTGGGCATCCTGGATGACCTCCATAATCTCGTCGGAGGCGGAGAGAGAAGTGGGGTCCGGCTCCATGCGGCGCAGGAGTTCCACCAGGCTGCGGTTCAGGGTGATCTCCCCCAGGGCCCGGTAGAGGCGCGGCAGGGGGAGCCCCTCAACCGCCATGGCCTTGAGCAGGGGCCGGGTTTCCCCGAAACTATGGGCAATGGACTCCATGGCATCTTCCTGATTGGGCCGCAGCAGGTCCTGGAAGACCTGGAGTTTCTCTTCCTGGAAAATATCATGGATGCTGTAGTAGGTCTCGCCCAGACGCCGCACCATCAGGGGGATCAAATCCTCCGGGGCCTGGCCCAGGACCTGGAAGAACTCCTCCCGCAAGGCGAGAAACTCCTGGGGCGAAGGATTGGCCTGCACCTGGGTGCGGTAGAGATAGCTGCCCAAAAAAGCGGTGAAAAAGGCCAGGGTCCGGCTGGCCCGGGTGATGCCCGAAGTCAGCTGCAAACGTCCGGCGGCGAACTGCAAGGAACCCTGGGTCTTCTCCTCCAGGTCCATAGGCTCGGCCCGGTAGTGGTAAATATGGTGAGGGCACTGGCGCTCCCGGTCCTTGAGCCAGGAGATCACCCACTGGTTGGCCACCTTGGGGTAGTCCACGACCGCGGGCTTGATGCGTTTCTGGTAAATGGTGAGGCCGTTACCCTCCTTAGGAATATTGCTCACGGCCCGCTCCAGGATTTTCAAGAAGGGGGCCTCCAGGGGCTCGGCGGTAAAATCCTGGCCCAACTGCAGGGCCCGGGCGGCGTACTTGATCACTTGCAAGGTTTCGATGCCAGAGAGGTCCGCAAAGAACCAGCCGCAGCTGGTGTACATGAGCAGGGAGTGGCGCTGCATCTCCAGGAGCTTCAGGGCCGCCACCCGGTCGTCAGTCTTCAGCTTGGGCGTCCCCTGGGCGGCGAAAAAATGGTCCAGGGCGTCGTCGCCGCGGTCCAGGATGACGTCCACGTATGCGTTGCGGGCCTGCCAGGGGTCCTGGAAGTATTTTTGGCCCTCGGCCTCGAAGATGGCCGCCAGTTTCTCATTCAAGAAATCGAAGGATTCCCGTAAGGGGGCGCGCCAACGCTGGTTCCAGGCAGGCTGGCCGCCGGTGGAGCAACCGCAGTTCTCCTTCCAGCGGCCCACCCCGTGGGCGCAGCTCCAGGAGGTGCCCTCGCCCTGGGGTCCCAGGGCCAGCTCCACCTCCATTTTGGGCGGCGCCAGGGCCAGAAAGGCGGCGTAATTGGTGAGCTGGAACCCCTGGGGGGGCAGCACCTGGGTGAGGGCGTGGGCCAGGGCCAGTTCGCCGAATTTCTTGTGGTGCCCATAATTTTCGCCGTCGGTGGCCACGTGCAGCAACTGGGGCCGCGAGCCCGCCGAAGAAAAACCGTCCACCATCCGGGCGGCCAGCCGGTAGCTGTCGGTGAGCAGGTCCCCGAAACTGATATCCGCGGCCACCTGGCCGTTATAGAAAAAGACGTCGATGTGGCACCGCTTCCGGGAGCCTTTGCCGCCGTCGGGCAAAAAGCAGCGGTAGGCCCGGGTGGTATCCAGGGCTTGCGGCGCCGGGGTCCACTCGCCGCCGGTTAAGGGGCGCACCCGTTTGGCCTGGTAAGGGGACAGGATGACAAACTGCATACCGTGGTCCGCCAGGGTGGCCAGGGTGGGGTAGTTCACCGCGGTCTCCGGCAGCCACATGGCCGCAGCCGGCCGCCCGAACCGGTGCTCGAAGTCCTTGAGACCCCAAACCACCTGGGTTTCCCGGTCCCGGGGCGTGGCCAGGGGCAAAATGGCGTGGTTGTAGGCCTGGGCGATGGCGTTGCCGTGGCCCAGGGCCGCCAGACTCTGGGCATCGGCCTCCAGGATTCTGGCATAGGTGTTCGGGGCCTGATCCTGAAGCCAGTCGATGAGGGTGGGGCCGAAGTTGAAGCTGAGATGCTGATAATTGTTGACGATATCCAGGATGCGGCCCTGGCCGTCGTAGACCCGGGCGACGCTGTTGGGGCGATAGCACTCGGCGGTGATCCGGGCATTCCAGTCGTGGTAAGGGGCGGCGCCGGGCTCCACTTCGATCTGTTCGATCCAGGGATTTTCCCGGGGCGGTTGATAAAAATGGCCGTGGATGACCACGTATCCCTGGGGCGAGATTTTTGCCGGTAACCCGTCCATGTCTGCTCCGTGAGCGAGAGGCTGTCCCCCCGACATACCCCCGCCGCTTCATGCCGGCGGCGGCCAGAAAGTCGGCGCGGGTAAAAAATTGAATTTACGTCATAATAATGCGAGGCGAGAGTCGAGTCAATCGCAGGTTGTCGGAGGAGGCGGATAAAAGCGCCGCTTTCTTAAACCCCGCCAAAACCGGTCTTTTCTGTGATTTTACCCCTGGATTGTCTTGACAAGGTAAGAAAATCCGTTAAAATTGATTGTCTAAAGTTCGTATTTTTGTGGAGGCCACCGTGTACGCCATTATTCAAACCGGCGGGAAACAATACCGCATTGCCCCCGGGGATGTGCTCCGGGTGGAGCGCCTTCCGGGCGAGCCCGGCGACGAAGTCATTCTGGACCAGGTCTTGCTGGTGACCGACGGGGTCGCGGTGCAGGTGGGCCAACCCCTGGTCCCCAACGCCACTGTCCGCACCCAGATCGTGCGCCAGGGCAAGGGCAAGAAGGTCCTGATCTTCAAAAAGAAACGCCGGAAAAATTATCGCCGTAAGCAGGGCCACCGGCAACTGTTCACCGCCTTGCAAATTGATGAAATCATTGTATAATGTGTTAGGGGCGACCCGCAGGGCCGTCTTTACGAAACCTACCCCCGCCGGGCATTTGGGGGGAGATTGGGGAACATACCATGGCACATAAAAAAGCTGGCGGCAGCTCACGCAACGGTCGCGATAGCGCCGGAAAACGCCGCGGGGTCAAAAAGTTCGCCGGGCAATCGGTCAAGGCGGGCAACATCCTGGTGCGCCAGGTGGGCACCCGCATCCACCCGGGCACCAACGTGGGCCTGGGCCGTGACTTTACCCTGTTCAGCAAGATCGACGGCGTGGTGAAATTCGAGGCCTTTGGCAAAGATCGCAAGCGGGTCAGCGTCTATCCTCCAACTTGAAATCCTTTCCCGATGAAGTCGATATCACGGTCCGGGCCGGCAACGGCGGCCCGGGCTGTGTCAGCTTCCTCCGGGCCCGCTTCCAGCCCCGGGGCCGACCCGACGGCGGTGATGGCGGTTCCGGCGGCGATGTCAGCCTCGAAGTCTCCTCTTCCCTCCGCACCCTGAGCCTTTTTCGGCGCCGGCGCGTCCTCCAGGCGGAAAACGGCCGCCGGGGACAAGGCCAGGACCGCCACGGCAAAAACGGCGCCCCGATCATCGTCCCGGTACCCGTGGGCACCCGCGTCTTTGACGGCGACAGCGGCCGGCTCCTGGCCGATCTCATGACCCCCGGTCAACGCCTGGTCCTGGCTAAGGGCGGCCGGGGCGGCAAGGGCAACGCCCACTTTACCTCCTCCCGGATGCGCTCGCCCCGCTTCTGCCAACCCGGCGAACCGGGCCGGGAACGCCGCATTCACCTGGAACTGCAAATCCTGGCGGACGTGGGCCTGATGGGCGCCCCCAATGCCGGCAAAACCACGCTGCTCAAGGCCCTTACCGCGTCCAAGGCCCGGATCGGGGCCTTCCCCTTCACCACCCTGACCCCCCAACTGGGCGTCATGGGCCCGGAAGCCGACCGGGAGCCCCTGATCCTGGCGGAGATCCCCGGCCTCATCACCGGGGCCCACCTGGGCAAGGGGCTGGGCCATCAATTCTTGCGGCATCTCACCCGCACCCGGCTCCTCATCCAGGTCATCGACTTAAGTTTTGTGGACCCGGCCGCGCCCCTGGCGCCGCTTTTGATGCTGGAAGAAGAAATGCGCAACTTTGACCCCTCTCTGCTGGACAAACCGCGCCTGGTGGCGTTAAATAAGATTGACGCGCTGGCGGCTGAATACCCGCTGGCGGCGGTGGTGCGGGAGTACGAAAAAAAGTGGCGGGTGTTCGCGGTCTCGGCGATGACCGGCGCCGGGCTTGCCCCCTTGCGGGAGGCCATCTGGGGGGTTTTTTGTAAGGATGGCGAATCAGGGTAATATGCAAGGTCGGTGGCGAGCACCTGGTTTGCCATAAAAGTTGCGCGACCAGACACCAGGCACAACGGCCATGGATTCCTTACGACAACAATACCTGGGTAAAGCCAAACGGGTCGTCCTCAAGCTGGGGAGTGCGGTCCTCACCGCGGCCGACGGCCTCAACCAACCCCTCATCCAGCGCCTGGTGGGAGAGATCAACCACCTGCGCTCCGGCGACCGGGAGTTCATCCTGGTCTCTTCCGGGGCCATCGCGGCGGGCTGCCGCAAGCTGGGTCTGGACTCCCGGCCCGCGGGCATCCCCCAGGCCCAGGCCGTGGCCGCGGCGGGCCAGAGCGTCATGATGCACATCTATGAGGAGGCCTTTGCCGAGATCGGCCTCAAGGTGGCCCAGATTCTGCTGACCCACGACGACCTGGAATCCCGGCACCGCTTCCTGAACGCCCGCAACACCCTCTTCACCCTGCTGAGCTGGCAGGTGGTCCCTATTATCAACGAAAACGACACCGTGGCCACCGACGAGCTGAAGTTCGGCGACAACGACAACCTGGCCGCCCTGATCTGCAACCTGGTGGGCGCCGACCTCCTGGTGCTCCTCACCGACACCGACGGCCTGTTCGATAAAGACCCCCGGGAAAACGCCGACGCCCGGCTGCTGCACCAGGTCTCCAGCATCGACGCCAAGGTGGAAAAGGCCGCGGGCCACCGGCCCGGCACCCTGGGCCGGGGCGGCATGGTGAGCAAACTCCAGGCCGCCAAAAAGGCCGGGGCCGCGGGCCTCCCCACCCTCATCGCCAACGGCCTGACCCCGGACATCCTGACCGACATCTTCGCCGGGGCAGAGGTGGGCACCCTGTTTCTGCCCCAGGACCAGAAACTCACCAGCCGCCAGTACTGGCTGGCCTATAACGTCACCCCCAAGGGGGCCATCTTGGTGGACCCCGGGGCGCGGGCCGCCCTGGTAAAGGGCCATAAGAGCCTGCTGCCCGCCGGCATCCTGGAGGTCTTCGGGGGTTTTCGCAAGGGCGACGCGGTGCACCTGATGGATACCGACGGCAAACCCTTCGCGGTGGGCCTCACCAACTACTCGGCGAGGGAGATCGGCCGAATCAAAGGCCGCCAATCACAGGAAATCGCCCAATCCCTGGGCCATAAGGCTTACGACGAAGTCGTGCACCGAGATAATTTGGTGATTTTTCCGGAGGTGTGAGAGAAGCAGGAGGATTGGGGGGAGGGGGCAAAGGGCTTTTTCGTAAGGGCCCTTACCCCCTCCCCCAGACCCCCAGCCCCAATCCCTTAAGATTTTGTGCACAGGCGGGACGCCTGTGCCTGAAGTGAGGCACCTGATTGAACCTTGACGACGCCATCGTTCTGGAAACCTTTGCCAACCGCATCGAGGCCGAGATGGCCGCGGGGGTGCTGGAGTCCGAGGGCATCGAGGCCATGGTTATGGCCGACGACGCCGGCGGCACCTACCCCATGCTCCAGTTCGTCCGGGGGGTGCGCCTCATGGTGTTCAAAGAGGACGAGGCCAGGGCCAAGGAAATCCTGGCGGCCATGGCCCAGCCCGGGGAGCCTGTCGTCGAGCCGTAACCCTTCTGTACCGTTCACTCTTAAGCCTGCACCTGCGATGCCCCTGTTCCCCTTGATTTAACGATTTTCCAGAGAAAATGCGGACCCGCCGCCCGCGAGGTTAACCAGTGGTACGGGCTTTTAGCCTGTGTTGGTCACAGGCCGGAGGCCTGTGCCACTGTAAGAGAAAGCGAGGATTATCGGGGGGCCGGAATCCACTGCCCGGGCACCGGGGCCGCGGGGGCGGCGGCGGGCGGCGGCGGCTGGCCTTGGGCCTCAGGGGCTTGGACATAGTATTTCCGGGCCTCGGGCAGGAAGGCCTCCAACTCTTTCAGCCGGCTGGCGTCGCTGGGGTGGGTGGACATGAACTGGGGCAGTTTACCTCCCTTTTCACCGATCATCATGCGCTTCCAGAACTCCAGGGCCTGGGCCGGGTCGTACCCCGCTTTGGCCATGAGGATGACCCCGATGTGGTCCGCCTCGTACTCCTGGCTCCGGCTGTAGGGCAGCAGGATGCCCAGTTGGGTGCCCAGGCTATAGCCCTGCATGACAGCCGAGCCGGCGGCGGACCCCGCCCCGCCCAACACCACCCCCAGCCCAAGCCCCCCGGCCTGGGCCAGCATGGATTGGCTCATGCGTTCCCCGGCGTGGCGGGCCAGGGCGTGGGCCACTTCGTGGGAGATCACCGTGGCCATGCCGGCCTCGTCCCGGGTATATTTCAGGATGCCGGTGAAGACGCCGACCTTGCCCCCGGGGAGACAGAAGGCGTTGGCCTCCTTGCCTTCCAAGACCACAAATTCCCAGCGGTAATCGGGGTGTTGGGCGGCAGTGGCGATGCGCCGGCCCACCCGCGTCACCAGGGCGTTGGTTTCCGGGTCCGGGGAAACCTGGTATTGACGCTTGATCTGCTGGAAGGCCTGGAGGCCCATCCTGGTCTCGCTGCCTTCGGAGGTGAAGAGCAACTGGCGCCGTCCGGTATAGGGCGCCGAAGCACACCCTGCCATCAGCAAGATGAGCCCCAGGACCAGCAAAAGGATTGAGGTTCTGGACATCGGGAGCATGGCTGCCCCCCATTGGAGGAAACCCCCCGGGCCGGGGGTGGCGGCCGGCAGGGAATAACCCCAGCCGGCACTTAATTTATGAGCTTAATTTTAGTATATTGGGCCGTAATTGTAAAAAGTCAATGGCGGGGCCGCGGCCGGCGGGAACCTCTGCTTGTCAAAAATTGCGCTCAAGAAATGATTGCGCCTGGCAAAAATTCCTGCCGTTATGGAGATGCTCTAAAAACCAAATCCCCCCTAACCCCCCTTTGTCAAAGGGGGGAACTATAAGGAATTATTTTTAACGTCTCCCTTTGGTAAAGGGGGATTTAGGGGGATTCAAATCAACCCGTGGAATGAATTTATGGCAGAGGCTCTATGATGTGTGGCCTCGGGCGAAGGCCCGCGCTAACCCAGGGCAGAGGCCTGGGCCTCTTGGTTGATCGGGACCGGTATTGAGCCGCCAAGGCGGCAAAAAGGGGAGAATATGGCGCAACCAGTTTATATTGCGGTAATCGGCGGCAGTGACGTCGGCCCCGAGGCCGCGGCCCTGGCCCGGGAAGTGGGCCGGGAGGTGGCCGGGACCGGGGCGGTGCTCCTCTGCGGCGGCCTGGGCGGGGTGATGGCCGCGGCGGCCCAGGGAGTACAAGATGCCGGAGGCGTCAGCCTGGGGATCCTGCCCGGCGGCGACCGCCGCGGGGCCAACCCCTACCTCACCTATACCATCGCCACCAACCTGGGGCACGCCCGGAATGTTCTTATTGCCCACAGCGCCGATGCCATCATCGCGGTGGGTGGGAGCTACGGTACCATTTCGGAGGCCGCCATCGCCCTGAAACTGGGCAAACCGGTGATCGCCTTGCAGGTGAGCTGGGATTTGCCGGGACTGCAACGGGCCGGCACTCCCGCCCAAGCCGTGAGCCTGGCCATGGAGCGATGGAAGTGAGAAGCTGAGGGAGGGGGCCAGGGGCACCCGCCCCTGCCCCCTCCCTCAGACTCCCACCCCCAATCCCTTAAGTCAAGAATAGACAAGGCGGGCTTTGCCCGCCTTGTCCCTTACACGGGGGTTGAGAGGGGAGTTTGAGGGGAGGGCGGGGGACTCGCGTCCCCCGGCCCTCCCCTCAAGCTTCTCTATCTTCTCAGAAACCGCGCCAGTTGGCGGCCGTAGTAGTCCTTAGCGTCTTCGTCGGCAGGCCGGCTGAAGGTGGTGGCGCCCTTGCCTTCCGGGGCCTTTTTCAGGACGATGCCCTTTTCCCCGAAAATCTTCACGGCGTTTTGGAAGGTAGCTTCGGACAGGGCCTCGGTGCGTTCCACTTCCCCCAGCTTATGGAGTTTGGCGCCGATGGACTGGATGCGCTTCAGGAATTCCTTCTCGCTCCGGGGCTTTTTCTGGAGAAACTTGATGGAGCGAAACACGATCCAGTAGGACTCCAGGTAATTAAACAGCAGGTTGGCGAAGTAGGCCAGGTCTTTGAGGCCGGAAGCCGACAGGGTATAGGAAGCCTCCTGGGGGTCGAGGTTGATCACCACGCCACGGGCGCTGAAGTAGTCCAGGGTTTGGGTAACCTGGCTTTCCGGGTCCTGGTCGCTGAAGATGAATTCGTTCCGGAAGAAATCCTGGAGAAAGTTATAATCCTCCAGGATTTGTTCCCGGCTGAACTCGAAGCCCTGGCGGGCCAGGATGGAGAGGGAGACCATGGCCGCGGGCAGGAAGAAATGGAGGATGTTGTTTTTGTAGTATTCGAGCAGGGGCCGTTTGGTCTCATCGATGCTGTAGCCGCCCAGGCCCAGCTCATCGGTGAGGCCTTCTTCCTTCTCGATGGGGGTGACGAGCTTGCGGTCCTCGCACAGGGTGAGGATATCCTCCACCGCCTGGGTGAGGTCTTCCAGGGAATCGGCCTCGGGCACCTCCTGGGTCTGGAGATAATCGTAGAGCACCTGGATGATTTGCAGCAACTCCCGGCGGTAGACGCCTTTGCGGGGATAGGTGAGCAGGGCGGCGCAGACCAGGGAGAAGGGGGTGACCACGGAGATCTGGTTAATGGCCTGGATGATGCGATAGGACAGATCCTGGCCGCAGTTCCGGGCCAGCGTTTCGCCGCTTTCCGGCCGCGGCAACCGGGCCATGTAGCTCTTCAGGGAGAGGGGCTCGCTGAACTGGATATAGGCGCGGCCATAGCGCTTCCTGAGGAATTTTCTGGCATTGACCAACTGGCCCACCGATTCCGCCTTCTTTTGCCCGCCCTCCAGTTCCTGGAGGTAGGCTTTTTCTTCGAGCACCTGGTCATAACCGATGAAGGTGGGCACAAAGAGAATATCGGGAGCGGCCCCTTCGTCGTAGGCCCGGAGGATCATGTTGAGCAGCCCCAGCTTGGGGAGCACCAGTTTGCCGGTGCGGCTGCGTCCGCCCTCGATGAAGAACTCGAGGTTGTAGCCGGTTTTGATCAGGGTTTTGATGTAGGTGTGGAGGACCTCGGCGTAGAGTTTGCCGCCCAGGAACCGACGCCGGATGAAAAACGCGCCGGAGCCGCGGAAAAAGGGGCCCAGGGGCCAGAAGGAGAGGTTCTTGCCCGCGGCGATGCGCGGGGTCTGCATGTGATGCTGGAAGATGAGGTTGTTCAGGATGAGGTAGTCCAGATGGCTTTTATGGCAGGGCACAAAGATCAGGCTGCCCCGCCGGCTGGCCTGGCGCACTTTATCGAACCCCTTGGTGTCAAAGACAATGCCGTCAAAGAGGTGCCGGGACAGCCAATTGACCACGCGATGCATGGTGCTGACATAAAAAACGTGGGGGTCGGCAGACATCTCCCAAAAGTAATCCTGGGCCGTCTTCTTGATTTTGGAGAGCTTCTTCTTTTCCGTTTCCGCCAGATGTTCCATGGCCCGGGTCAGGGCCGGATCGGTGAGGGTAAGTTCCATGACTTCTTCCCGGGACTTCATCACCGGCCCGGTAATCACCCGCCGCTGCACATCGAGGCGCTGAATCATCTCGCGCCGGATTTCCTGGGCCAGGTCCCGCAGACGCCCGTCAGTGGGGGCGGTGGCCAGGAACTCCTGGAGATTCATGGGCTCCACCACCTCCACCACGGCGCTCTTGGCCCTGAGGAGACAGAGGCCCAGCTTCCGCAACCTGCCGGGGTTTTCGCTGTCCCCGAAAAATAGCTGCCAGAGGCTCTTGTTTTCCCGGAAAGGCGCCTTTTCATACATGACCATCTGGGGGACCAGGAAAATGGGGAAATCCACCTGCAACTGGATCTCCAGGAGATGCCGGATGGGGTCTTCCCGGGGCTTGAGGAAACGCTGCCGGAACCCCACCTGGTCCACCAGGAAGAGGAGGGAGCCGCGCTTTTCCTGGATGGTCTTGGTGAAATACCCATCCTGGAAAGGATTGGGCCAAGACCGGCGGCGGGTAAAATAATTGAGGGCGGCGGAGACGATCTGCACCAGGTGGGACAGGGGCTGCCAGATCCAGAGGTTCAGGTCAAAGGCCACCTCCGGGGCAACGACCCCCAGCTTCTGGTAGCGCCGGTTAAAAAAGAGGAAGTCGAGATGGCTGCGGTATTTCAGGGCATAGACCACCGCGCCCCGGCTGGCCAGGTCACGGAGCCGCTCCAGATAGCGCGGGTGCACCGTCACCCGTTTGAAGAACGGGTCCAGAGTATAGCGTAACAAGAACCCCGGGCGGCTGGGCAGGTACCCGGCGTAATGGAATTCATGGCCCCCCAGCCAGCCGGACAGGCGGCTGAGGGTCCGTCCCATCCAGGTTCTGGGCTTTTCGGACTCAGGGGCATCAGGCCGTTCCTGGCCCGGTTTTTCCAAGTCGGTGCTCATGCAATAACCTTCTGCTGTCCTCAGATAGTGAATATATAAAGCAGATCACAAAGATGTCAATCTAATTGGTCCTCCCTGCGCTGGGGCCGGGACCGTGAATGAAGTCTGCGGCCGCCTCCGGGACGGGCGATGCAGGGGAAAGGGGCATCCCGACCCCGGGCCGGATCGGCGCGGCCACCCGGGGGTTACGGCGCCGGCGGCCGGCCCGGGTCCGGTTCCACCGGCATCGGGGCCGGTTCAAGGTCTGCGCCCCGGCTATGGGGACCGCCGAATAACCAGACGGTCAAGATGGAGAGTTCATACATCCCATAGAGGGGGATAGCGATAGCCCCCATGGTGAGCACGTCGGCATGAAAGGCCGCGACCACGGCGCTGAGGAGGATCGCCACCCGCCGCTGGCGGCGCAAGGCCTCCACCCGCACGAGCCCCACCCGGCCCAGGACCAACAGGATCAGGGGCAGTTCAAAGATCAACCCGAACAGGAGCAGCAGGCGCAGGCAGAAATTGACGAACTGGGTCAGGTTGAGCATGGAAAACAGGAACTCGCTCTCATAGCGCAGGGAAAAGGAGATGATCAGGGGCCACACCAGCTTGAGGAAGAAGAAATCTCCCAGGATAAAGGCGACGGTACCCACCGGCAGGAAATAATAGATGATTTTCTTTTCGGTGGGGTAAAGGGCCGGGGCAAAAAAGAGCCACATCTGGTAGAGAATGAGGGGAAAAGCCAGGGCCAGCCCCGTGATCATGGCAATCTTCATCTGGACGAAAAACGGCTCCAGGGGGGCCATGTAGTTGAGGCGGTGCGGATTAACCTTGGGAGGCTCGGGCTTGAGCCCCACCTGGTGGGCCAGGTTGGGGAATTGCTGCACGGCCCAGGTGCCCAGGACATAGGACCATTTCTGGGTGACCGACGGCTCCTGCAAGGGCCGGGTGATATATTTCTGAACCGTGGGGACCAGGGGCCAGGAGACCGCCATGCAGATGACCACGGCGGCCACGCAGACAATGAGCCGGTGGCGCAGTTCCTCCAGGTGTTCCAGAAATGACATGGTGGTCACAGGCGGCACTCCTCCCGCCGGGGTGCGGCGAAAACCGGGTGAGCCCCGGCTGCCGCGCCTCGCTCCGTCATCCGGGATTTCCAGGAACCGCGTCTACGATGCATGGCGCCATTTTACCCCATGGCCCGCCCCTTGGCAACGTCATCCGGAAAGAGGAGCCCCGGGCGCCGCTGCAGAGTGAACGGCAGGCCGGCGCTTCCCGGCTATGGCTGCTTCGGGGCCGCTTCCGGGGTGATTTTGGGGGGCCGGATGGCTGGATGGTCCTTGAAAGGTTGGTACAGGGGGTCGCCGATGAGGATTTGCATCCAGGAGACCTGGGGCACGGTGAGGAAGTAGACCTCCAGCAAGGTCAGTTTTCCGGTCATGAGCAGGGGGAAAAACTGGTCCGGGAGGGGAAAGGAGACCAGGTAGGGTTCGGCCACCGGACCCAGGGTGGCGGCCACCCCTTCCTCCAGCATACGCTTACACCACACTTGGGCGCCCGGCTGCTTGAGGGTGGTGGCCTCGGAACTGGCCACGTGATAACCCACCGCGCCTTTGTTCCACTTGAAGGCGGGCACATAGTTACCCAGGGAGTACCAGCCGCAATAGAGGGCGGCATCCGGACAAGACCCCGGGGGAAAGACGGCCGGTTGCTTATCCAGGACCACCTTCATATCCGAGTATTTTTTCAGCAGGTCGGAGAGGTGGAGCAGATGCTGGTCGAACCAGACGAAGTTGCCGGGCGTGGCCTCGCCCGTCAGCCCCCGGGCATCGATGTAAAAAACTCCGCTCAAGCCCGTGTTTTCCACTTCCAGGGCGTCGTCCACCAGGCGCCGGGCCGTGGCCGGGGTGGGACCGTCCAGGCGGCCCACCATCAGGGTCCTGGCCCTCACCCTCGAGATAATCGGCAGGCGTTCGAACCCCAGGTTAAAGGGATTGGGCAGCCATCCGGCCGTCTGATACCGCCCAGCCATCATCAGGGTCATTTCACTGTCCACCGCCGCCATGGTCTGAGGTTGGCTATACAGCTGTTGGGCTTCATACCAGAATTTGAGCTCGCCCAGGAGGCCATTGGCAAAGCGGATGGCCGCGGCGGTCTTAGGGGCGGTTTTAAGCAGAATGCCGCGAAACATTTCCTCTTGGACGTCGCCACCGGCGACGGCATTCGATCCCAGGAGTTCTTGTGATTGCAGGGCCCCGCGGGGGCTGCGGCCCCGGGCCAGTCCGGCCATCAAGGCTCGAGCCTCGGGAGAGCTTCCCCCCAGCTTGATCAAGAGGGAGGTAATCTCGGCCCGGGTCGCCTCGGTGGCCGGGGCAGCCGGTTCCCGGGAGAGGAATTCCTGCCCCCGGACCAAGGATTCATGGGATTTTTCGATAAATTTGGGCGTGGGGTAGGTCAATCGGGGCGGTGACGGCGAGGCGCCCGTAAGCTGGTCCAGTTGCTGGACCAATGGCACCGCCTGGGCCTGGTATTCCTTGACCTTAGCGGTTGCCAGGGACTTGAGCTCTATGTCGGGCGGGGTGAGGGGAGTTGAGCCGACCCGGAGGGGGATGCCGTAAACCAGCAGGATGGCCGGGGTTCTGCCTTGGGCCTTGAGCCGGTCAACCACCGCTTTGACCGGTGGGACCAACTTCGCATCATAGTCCTGCCGGGACATATCTTCGGAAAAGGGAACCGCGACTCCCACCAGGTTAGCCAACGGCACCTGGCGTTTCCCGGCGTAATAGGCGGCCACCTCCCGGCTCTCGGGGAGGTTGCGGTTGAAGACGATGACCAGGTCGGGGGCGGTAAGGGCGGCCGCGGCCCGGTGAGGAGGTGACAGGTTGATCAGGGCCAGCGAGACTAAAACCCAAGCGATTTTTTTTAATGAGATGCGGGGCTGATTAGGCATGAAAAGCACGTTCAAAAAATTATGCCCCTTCCCGGAGCCGCCGGGCCTCGCCCACCCGGACCGTGGTGCGGGTGGAGTCGAAGTATTCCAGGAGGGGGATGGTGAATTTCCGGCTGGTTTGGGTCAGGTCCTTGAACTGGACAACGCTGATCTCGCGGTTTTTCTTGAGAAAATCGATGAGGGCCGCCTTGAGCTCCCCGATAGCGGCCTGGTGGAAATAGAGGTCTTCTTTCACCTTGACCAGGCGGCCCTGGTTGACCAGGACCTGGAGAACCTGCTTGACTTTATCGGCGGCGAGCTTGGAGGCCTCGGTGGCCTCCTTGAAGGTGGGCGGCGAAAAATGGCCCCGGCGATAGAGGTTCTCCAGGCGGCGGGAGAGGTCCTCCTGGTCCTGGGCCAGGGTCACTTTATGGGCGCTCAGGCGCACCAGGTCCCGCTCCGAGACGATCTGTTTCTTTTGGGCCATATCCCCCAGCAGATAATTGAACAGGCGCACCTCCATGACCGCAGGCAAATGGCGGCGCAATTCCTCTTTGGACAGGCCGGGTTTGAGGGGAAATTTGCGGTGGTAATCGGCCAGGAGCCCCTGAATCTGGCCCTCCAGTTCCTGGGCGGTGGCGGTCAAGAGGTAGCGCTGATTTTCCTGGTCATAATTGAGGACCTGGGCCTGGCGGGTCAGGGCGTTCAAGCGGTTGGCCAGGTCCCCCGGGTCCCAGGGTAAGAGCGCCGTCAGTTCGGCCCGGGAGCGCCCGGCGGCCCCGGCCTCGGACAGGTAGAGGCGCAGGATGTCCTCGGGGGCGCCCTGCTCCAGGATCTTGAAGCGGGCCAGCACCTCGGGGTTGCGCCGTTTGTGCCGGGTGGGGTTGACGTGGAGGACCAGGCCGCCGCCCCAGGTGAAGGCCGGGGAGAAGCTGCGGATCACCAGGCGGTCGCCGGGTTTGAGGGCCAGGGGGTCCCGGAGGAAAAACTGCACGTAGCCCGAGGCCCCGGGGGCCATCTCGTCGGCGTCGAGGATGAGGGGCATGGCGACCCGCTCGCTGGTGCCGGTGTGGAGCCGCACCGCCTGGCGGTGTTTCAGGGGGCGGGGGGCGCTGGGGAGAATTTCCAGGAAGGCGTCCAGGCGGCGGCTCTTGATCAGGGCGCCGGGGGGCGCCACCACCATGCCCCGCTCCAGCTCCTCCTTTTCCAGGCCCTGGAGGTTGACCGCGGTGCGGTTGCCAGCCAGGGCCGCCTCCACCGCCTGGCCGTGGACCTGGAGGCCGCGCACCCGGGCCTTGAAACCCGGGGGATAGATGGCCACGGCCTCGGCCACCTTGACCCGGCCGGAAATGGCGGTGCCGGTGACCACGGTGCCGAAGCCCTTGATGGTGAAGACCCGGTCGATGGGGAGGCGGAAGATGCCGGTGACCGGCTTGGGGGGGACGTTGCCGGCCAGGGTCGCCAGGGTGGCCAGCAGATTCTCTTTGCCGAAGCCGGTGACCGCGGAAAAGGGCACGATGGGGGCGCCGTCCAGAAAGGTGCCCTTGAGGGCCTCCCGCACTTCTTCCTCCACCAACTCCAGCCAGTCCGGCTCCACCAGGTCCACCTTGGTGAGGACTACCAGGCCCTGCTTGACCCGGAGGAGCTGGCAGATCTCCAGGTGCTCCCGGGTCTGGGGCATGACGCCTTCGTCGGCGGCGATGACCAGGGCCACCAGGTCCATGCCGGTGGCGCCGGCCACCATGTGGCGCACGAAGCGCTCGTGGCCGGGGACGTCCACGATGCCGAGGTGCTGGCCGGAGGGCAGTTGCAACTCCGCGAAGCCCAGCTCGATGGTGATGCCCCGGAGCTTTTCCTCCTTGAGGCGATCCGGGTCGGTCCCGGTGAGGGTTTTTATAAGGGCACTCTTGCCGTGGTCGATGTGGCCGGCGGTGCCTAAGATGATGGGAGCAGTGGTCATGGGTAGTTGTCAGTGGTTAAATGATCTTTTCGCTTCAATATTACTTATCCTTCCGCTTCCTTGATATCTATTTTGCCAATATTTATGAGAGGTTGCTCGGGAAACTGAACGATTTCGCCAGGAGATTCCAATATGGCTTTGCGACATGCTTTGGCGTAGTTTTTGTCTGCTTTTCTTGAAAGATACTTTGCGACTTTAAATAGATCGGGTGTTCTCACGAGTATCGTATTGCTTCTTTTTGCTGCCATGTGGCATTTATCCGTAAAGAATTCACCTCTTTGTTCTGCCGGAGATAAGCGATATGCATTACCGAAAAGGACACCCTTGGCGGGCTCAATAACCTCTTCACGTGCCAAGTCCTCATGGATATTCATTTCCAGTTGACGAAGTTTATCGATCCCTATTGCATGCTTGTCTCGACCCTCTGCTTCCCCTAGAAAACGGCCTTCAGGACTTTCGAATACTGCATCAAACTCCGATTCGCTATCTTTGTATTTATTTGCAGAAAAACCCATCAACCTGAGGGCCTGAATAATTGCGTCCTCTAATGGTATTCCTTTTTCAAAGAGTAACCGTCGAAGGATTCTCTCTTTGGCAAGTTGCTCTCGCATTGTTTGTTTTTGCAGTTGCAGCTTTTCCAATTCTTTATCTATCTTGAGTAACTTTTCCGTTAACTTTGCTTCCTTAGGTAAATCATAATCTGGTATATTGGCCCATGCTGGAATAGGTGTGATGGCACTTGATTGCTTCAGGGATTTATCTATTTCGATGATTGCTCCGAAAAGACGATGGCCGAATTGCTGCCCTTTTTCAGTCCATTCTAATTCATCATCTTCTTTTTCTTCAGAGAACTCTTCTGAGTCTATGTCGAGATGTGGAAGTAATAACAAGGTCCCAACGGAATCTTTGACCCTTATCAATGCGCCGACGGTTTTTTCCCCTGTCCTTGTAACAATTAAGGGTTTCGAAACCTCACCTTCTATACGCACCTCATAGGAAGAATGTTCTCCAAACTCAGCCCAATAACTTGATAGAATTGCACTTGCTTTCGCGAGCCGCATAACAGACCCCTTGGAATTAATCGGTTTCAAGTCGAAAGGCAAGCATTTATAATTATTGTATAAATCAACGATTCGGGTTGTGTGTCGATTACGACCCGTGCCAGAGTATTGGCGCTGCCCCGTATCTATATAGACTTGGCGAAGTTCCGTCAGGAAGATAATGACTGTTTTGCCTGAATGAATTGCATCGAGTATTTCTCGCCGCCAATGTTCCATACGTTCGCGCAGCTGGAAAGAGCGCGAATCAGATAATGCCGGTTTGCCTTGGTAAGTGTCACGATGGTCCATTAGCGAAGAAATATCAGGACGAAAGAGAATAATATCCCAGTCCAGGAGAGATGCATCTGAATCAATATCAATGTATTCAGATAGTCCGCCTGGTATTTCACACTCGACAGAAGCTATTTTCTTTTTAGACATTTTTGCCTCCCTACAAAGGCAAATAATACGCTTTCCTATTTAACACTGACCACTGACCACTGGCAACTGATAACTGCATTTACCCCGGCCATTCGCGGGTGATGGTGTAGTGGTCCCGGGAGAATTGGGGCTGGGGGGTCAGGGTCACCTTGACCTGGTGCTCTTTGGCCAGGCGCTTGAGCAGGCGGGCCCCGTCTGCCTGAAGAATCGCCATCACCTGAGGGTGCGCCTCCAATACAAGTTGGTAGCCGGGGAATTCCCGGGCCTCGGCGGCAAGCTGGCGCAGGAGGTCGCAGGCCAGGATCTGGGGGGTCAGCATTAGGCCCTTGCCGGCGCAGGCGCCGCAGGGCTCGGTGATGGTCTGGGCCAGGCTGTCCCGGACTCGCTGCCGGGTCATCTCGACCAGGCCCAGGGAGGAAATAGGCAGGGCCGTGGTCTTGGCCCGGTCCCGGCTGAGGGCCTCTTGTAGAGTCTCGTAAACCAGGTCCCGGTTCGCCGCCTTTTCCTGATCGATGAAGTCGATGACGATGAGACCCCCGATGTTCCTAAGCCGGAGCTGCCGGGCGATTTCCCTGGCGGCCTCCAGGTTGGTCTTGAGGATGGTCTCCTCCAGGTGGCTGCGGCCCACGAAGCGCCCGGTGTTGACGTCAATGGCGGTGAGGGCCTCGGTGGGGTCGATGAGCAGGTAGCCGCCGCTTTTGAGCCAGACCCGGGGCGCCAGGAGTTTGTGCCAATCGATTTCGAGGCCGAAATGGCTGAAGATGGGCTCGGGTCCGGCATAGAGCTCGACCCGGAATTTTTCCAGGGGGCTGAAGGATTCGAGATAGTCGACGAGGCGCTCAAAGGCCGCGGGGTCGTCCACCAGGACCCGGTCCACCTCGGGGGAGTAGAGCTCCCGGACCACCCGGCGGGCGGCTTCCAGTTCCTGATGGATGAGGCTGGGGCAGGGGGCGCGGTCCTTTTTGCGCAGGAGGCGCGGCCAGATCCCCATGAGCAGGTCGCGTTCCCGGGTCAGCTGCTCCAGGCTCCGGCCCTGGCTGGCGGTGCGGGCGATGAGCCCCCCGGCGGCGGGGCGCAATTCTTCCAGGAGGGCCTTGATTCTCTGGCGCTCGGCTTCGTCAGTGATGCGCCGGGAGACCCCCAGTTGGCTCAGGGTGGGCATATAGACCAGGTAATGGCCGGCCAGGCTGATTTGGGTGGTCAGGCGGGCGCCTTTGTTGGCGGCGGGGCCCCGCAAGACCTGGACCAGCACCTCCTGGCCCTCATGGAGCAGGTCGCCGATGGTGGCCGGGGGCAGCCGCCGGGAGGGCGGGTTCTCGTCGATCTCCCCCTTAAGCCAGACCTGGAAAAATTCATCTTCCTGGACGGTGACATCTTCGGCGAAGAGGTAGGCGGGCCGGTCGAGGCCCACATCCACAAAGGCCGCGGCCATGCCGGGCAGGAGCCGGGTCACCCGGCCCTTGTAGATGTTGCCCACGGGACCGTTTTGGACCCGGCCTTCGACGTAAAACTCGGCCAGGCGGCCGTCTTCAAGGAAAGCCACCCGGGTGTCCCATTCCGAGACGCTGATGAGGAGCAGGTTGGGCATAGGGAAAAAGCTATCAGCCAAGAGCAAAGATTGGCGAAGGTGATCCGAAGACAGCCGAGGGCGGCTGTCCTACATTATTTTATCTGGTGCCAAACTCCAGTTTGGGAACCAGATAAAACTATTCTAACCTGTTATTCTGAGCGGAGGGCAGAATCTCGCAATTTAAAAACAATTGCGAGCCAGCCCGGGGCTCAGGATGGCAATATATCCGGTTTTGCAACTGCCGGCTCAATGCTTTTAATCTTCAGAATTCGCAGTTCGTGCGCCTGGTCGCCGCTGAGGGCGAAAATCGCGGCCAGGGCGTCGGTGACCTTGAGGTTGCCCTTAGCCTGACGGCGCAGGTCGAGTTCCAGATGCCGGCGGTCCAGGACCGTGAGCCCGGCGACCAGACGCCGGAGGTCGAGGCGCTGGTCCTCTTTGGGCCGGAGCCGAGTCACCATGAATTCGGCCTGGGCCAGGAAGTGCGCCGCAGCACCGGCCTCAAACAGCGGGTCCCGGCTGGCCACCTGGTAGAGGGCGCCTGCCTGCCCGGGGGGAGCCAGGCGCCGGGTGAGGCGGCTGGCGTGGAGGACTTTGAGGCCCGGCGGCAGCACCCGGTTCAGGGTGGACACCAAAACGTCCTCGGGCACGGGGGCCGCCAGTTCCAGGTCCATGGTCTCGACCAGGCTCTCGACCCCCAGGGGCAGGGCGTCATAAAAAGAGACCCGGGGCAGGGGATGAAAACCGGCAGAGAACGACAGGGGCAACCCGGAGCGGCGCAGGCTGCGGTAGAGGGAGGCCACCATTTCGAGGTGGCCCAGCCAGCGGCCCTCTTCCAGCTTGGCGTAGGTGAGCCGGTAGCGGCAGGGGGCCAGCGGTTCGGGGGCGGGGGGCGGCGGCGCCCCGGGCAGGGCGATGGCGTCCTCGAGCCGCAGGCTGATCCGGTCCTGGTCGCAGACGCCGCAGTCCTGGCAGCCCGAAATCCGGCAGTCCGGGGTCTCCAGCTCCTGGGCGGCCCGGGCCCGCTCGGCCAGCAAAAAGTCCCGGCTCACGCCGCAATCCACGTGATCCCAGGGCAGGAGGTCCTCCAGGGGCCGTTCCCGGAGATAGAAGTCCGGGTCCACGCCGGCGGCGCGAAAGGCCTCGCGCCAGGGGTCCAGGCGCATGTGTTCGCTCCAGGCGTCGAGGCGGCAGCCCCGGCGGTGGGCCTCCAGCAGGACCGGCGCCAGACGCCGGTCGCCCCGGGAAAAGACCCCCTCCAGCCAGGTCTGGGCCGCGGAGTTCCACTTGGTCTGGATATGTTTCTGGCGCAGGCGGTCCTTGACTTCGTGGAGCCGGCGGCGGCACTCCTCCAAATCTTCCTGGCGCTCCCACTGAAACGGGGTGTGGGGCTTGGGGATGAAGCTGGAGAGGCTGACGTTGAGCCGGGGGCGGCTGCCCCGGGGGGCAGCGGCGAGAATCTGCCGGGCCAGGGCGGTAATCCCCTCCCGGTCTGCTTGGGTCTCGTGGGGCAGGCCAATCATGAAGTAGAGCTTGAGGAGCTGCCAGCCCGCGGCGAAGGCGCGCCGGGCCGAGTCCATGATGGCCGCCTCGCTGAGGTTCTTGTTGATCACCCGGCGCAGGCGGGCCGTCCCCGCCTCCGGGGCCAGGGTCAGGCCGGTGCGCCGCACCCGCTGAATCTGATCCATCATCTCCGGGGTAAGGGTGTCGGCGCGCATGGAGGGGAGCGAGATCGCCACCTTGGCCGGGGACAACCGGTCCATCAGGGACTGGAGTAATCCGGCCAGAGGCCCGTAGTCGCCGATACTGAGGCTCAGCAAGGAGACTTCTTCGAAACCGGTGGCGGCCAGGGCGGCCTCGACCCAGTTTAGGGCCGCGGCCGGCTCCCGGTCCCGAACCGGCCGGTAAATCATGCCGGCCTGGCAGTAACGGCAGCCCCGGGTGCAGCCCCGGGAAATCTCCAGGTTGAGGCGGTCGTGGATGATCTGACAGGAGGGCACCAGGGGGAAGGCGGGGAGGGCGATGCGGTTCAGATCGTCCAGGACCCGTTTGGCCACACTGCTCCGGCGGCCCTGGGGAACGATGGCCCTTAACACTCCGGCGGCGTCGAAGTCCATGGCAAAGAGCGCCGGGACGTAGACGCCGTCGATCTCCTCCAGGGCCTGCCACAACTCCTGGCGGGTGCCGCGGTTGGCCCGCCAATTGGCCACCAGCGCCGCCAACTCGAGGATGACCTCTTCGCCGTCGCCCAGGACCAGGGCGTCAAAGAAGGGCGCCACCGGCTCGGGATTGAAACAGGCGGGGCCGCCGGCGATGACTACCGGGTGGCCGGCGTCGCGGCCCGCGGCCAGGAGCGGCACCCCGCCCAGGTCCAGTATGTTCAGGAGGTTGGTATAGCCCAACTCGTACTGGAGGCTCACCCCCAACAGGTCAAAGGCGCTCAGGGGGGTGCCGGACTCCAGGCTGGTGAGGGGCCGGCGCCGGGTGCGCAGGTCGGCCTCCAGGTCCGGGGCCGGGGCATAGGCCCGCTCGGCCCAGATGTGGTCCTCCCGGTTCAAGATGTCGTAGAGCAGGCCCAGCCCCAGGTGGGACATGCCCACTTCGTAGAGATCGGGAAAGAGCAGGGCGACGCGCAGGGCCACGGCCCGGGGGTCTTTGAGGACCGCGTTGATCTCACGGCCCAGATAACGGCTGGGGCGCTGGACGCGGTGGAGAAAGTCATGGTTGTCGGCACAGGTCATGATGCAGTTGTCAGTCGCCAGTGGTTAGTGGTTAGCGATTAGGTATCAGAAAAAAACCTGCCTTCCCCCCTGCCTCATAAAAATCAATGGTCGCAGCGAGTTGCCCGGAAATGGGCAAAAAAACTGACCACTGATCACTGACCACTGACGACCGTCTCACTCTGGGCCAGGCGGATGGCTGCGGCCAGGTCCAGGCTGCCGTCGTACAGGGCCCGGCCGGTGATGACCCCGATCACGCCGAGGGCCTCCAGGGGCAGGAGGGCCCGGATATCGTCGAGGCAACTGACGCCGCCGGAGGCGATGACCGGGATATCCACCGCCTCGGCCAGGGCTTGGGTGGCGGGGATATTCACGCCCCGTTTGACCCCGTCCCGGGCGATATCGGTATAGATGAAGGCCGCGGGCTTAAGCGCCGACAGGGTCCGGGCCGCGTTTAGGGCGGTTATTTTACTGGTTTCGGTCCAGCCCTCCACGGCCAGGAGGCCGTCTTTGGCATCCAGGCCGAAAGCGATGCGGCCGGGGTAGTCGGCGCAGGCCCGGGCGGCCAGGTCGAGGTCCTTGAGGGCGGCGGTGCCCAGGATGAGGCGGTCGAGGCCCAGTTCGATATAGGCCGCGATGGTGTCCAGGGTGCGGATGCCGCCCCCGAGTTCGATGGGGATGGAGAGGGCCTGGCGCAGGCGCCGGATGGAGTCCAGGTTTTGGGGCCGGGAGGAAAAGGCGCCGTCCAGGTCGACCACGTGGAGCAGCCGGGCCCCGGCCGCCTGCCACTTAAGGCCCATGGCCGCGGGGTCGTCGCCGAAGACGGTGACGTCCTCGGCCCGGCCCTGGCGCAGGCGCACGCACTTGCCGTCTTTGAGGTCAATGGCCGGGATAATCAACATAATCTTAATATTTTAACCTGAAAGATGTACCCCTGCCAATCTCCGGGGCGGGATAATTCGGCGGTGAACCGGGAACCCCTGGATTAGGCGGGCTGTTCTTGATGATAGAATATTAATCCTGATCAAGGCAACGGTATGGTGATCATGGCGCCTGGCAGATTTGAGGCGATGGATTAACCCTCGTGCCTGCCATTGAATCAATAGCGTCTTTGTGCTAAATTATCAACTTAAGCGAGGAGTTAATCATGCATACGCGTCTGGAGGAAGCCTTCGCAAAGGCTTCCCAATTACCCCCGGACGAGCAAGAGGCCCTGGCGGCGCTCCGGCTCGATGAGATTGCCTCCGAAAGGCTTTGGGATCAGGCCTTTGCCCAATCCCAAGACCAGATCGCGAAGCTGGCTGATGAGGCTTTGACGGAATTTCAGGAAGGCAGAACCGTTCTCCTTGACGAAGAACAATTGTGATCTCCCATATTACCGATAAGTTTCGCAAAGCCTTCCATAATCTTCGGCGCCGGTTCAACGCAAAGCGAGCAAAGCCTTTCACCTGTGGCGAGACGACCCCGGCAATCCCTTGTTACATTATAAGCAGGTACACCGGAGCAAACCGGTCTATTCCATCCGTATCGGGCTCGGCTGGCGAGCCGTGGGCATCAAAGCCGAAAAATCATATGATTTGGTTTTGGGTCGGGTCCCATGCCCATTACGACAAGCTCATAAAACAACTTTGAGATTGAGCCAAGCCCAGATTGGGGTAGTTGCAGATGTCCGATTTAGGCCGGATACTGATCATAGTGGGCGTGATCCTGGTGATTGTGGGGGCGGGGTTCCTGCTGGCGCCCAAGCTCCCCTGGCTGGGGCGGCTGCCGGGGGACATCAGCTTCAAGCGGGACAACTTCAATGTTTACTTTCCCTTGGGGACCTGCATCCTCATCAGCATCATCCTGACCCTGATCATGTGGCTGTGGCGGCGGTAGCTGTCAGCGGTCAGCTTTCAGCCTTCAGCCAAAAATGCCGATGGGCAATGGAGAGAGGCATGGAGAGGGCGCGGACGCACCTTAGCCTGTGGGGCTTTCAGGGCGGCGGCCGGGGACGGCCGCCCTACGGGGGCGGTCGGTAGGAGGAGTGAGGAGTGAGCAGTTAGCGGTTGGCGGTTGGCCGAAGCAAAGGATTGGCAACGGCGGTCTCGGTGTCGGGTGCGCAGGGCGCACCATTTTTTTCAAAAACTGCCCGGGCCTGGCGGCCGGGGACGGCCGCCCCACCGGCCTGGCCCCAGAACCGCCGGGGGCGGCGGTTCCACAACGGGCCTGGATTATGGCGAATCCCTGCTTATCATTTAAAGACAAGGGGATTTGCCAGGAGAGTTTTTGGCTCCCAGGACCCGGCGTCGAGGCGGGACAGAACTGGCCAGCCATGATTCCATGTCCGCCAAATCCCTTGCAAAATATCCCCAGGACAGTATACTGAGGGACATCCTTCACCCCCGTGGCGCTGCCGGGGCGGGCCTCTGCGCCCCCCGGGAGTGACGGGGGCCAGGAAGGGAGACTGATGCCTGAGCTACGCAAAGATCCCATTATCGGCCGTTGGGTGATTATTTCTACGGAGCGGGGCAAGCGCCCCCATGATTTTGTGGTGGAACCGGAGGTCACCAAGGGGGGGTTCTGCCCCTTTGATGAGGGCAACGAACATACCACGCCGCCGGAGGTCCTGGCCTACCGGGACCCGGGCACCGAGCCCAATTCTCCCGGCTGGCAACTCCGGGTGGTGAACAACAAATTCCCGGCCCTGGCCACGGAAGGGGAGCTGGACCGCGCCGGCGAAGGCATGTTCGACAAGATGAACGGGGTGGGGTCCCATGAGGTCATCATCGAGAGCCCGGACCACCACCTCACCCTGACCACCATCCCGGTGGAGGGGTTCTTCCGGGTGTTGAAGGCCTACCGGGACCGGATTATGGCCCTGAGCGAGGACCCCCGGTTCAGATACGTCCTGATCTTCAAGAACCAGGGGCGGGCCGCCGGGGCCTCCCTGGAACACAGCCACTGCCAGCTCATCGCCCTGCCCATCGTGCCGGAACTGGTCCAGGAGGAATTGAGCGGCGGCAAGTTCTATTACAACTACAAAGAGCGCTGCGTCTTCTGCGATATGATCCGCCAGGAGCTGCAGCAGCAGAGCCGGGTGGTGCTGCAGAACCAGGAATTTTTGGCGATCTGCCCGTTTGCGCCCCGCTCGCCCTTTGAAACCTGGATCCTGCCCAAGCAGCACTTCTCGTCTTACGTGGATTTAAAGGAGGAGTCTTTCCGGCTCCTGGCGGAAATCTTCTCCGAGACCTTGAAACGCCTGGAGAAAGCCCTGGGGCAGGTCCCGTACAATTTCATCCTGCACACCGCGCCCATCCGGGAATCACAACTCACGTATTACCACTGGCATTTCGAGATCGTGCCCAAACTGACCCTGATCGCCGGATTCGAATGGGGCTCGGGGTTTTATATCAATCCCACCCCTCCGGAAGATGCGGCCAAATATCTTCGGGAGTTAACCCTGTAATCCTCGAGGGATGACAGATGCGTATTCTGATGGTATCCCCGGAAGCCAACCCTTTTGCCCGCAGCGGCGGGCTTGCCGAGGTGGTCTATGCCCTGGCCTGGGCCCTGGTCAAGCTGGGCCACCAGGTATCGGTGGTTCTGCCCCTGTACCGCCAGGTCCGGGAATCGGGCCGCCCCCTCACCGCCACCGGGAAAACCCTTGCCATTCCGCTCTCTTTGAAGACCCTGTCCGCGGAGATCTTCACCGCCGAGGTGGACCCCAACCTGAATTTTTACTTCATCGGCCAGGACTCCCTGTTCAACCGGGAAGGTCTCTATGGCACCGCGTATGGGGATTTCGAAGACAATGGCGAGCGGTTCATCTTCTTTTCCCGGTCGGTGGTGGAGATGATCGACGCCCTGAAACTGGAATTCGACGTCTGCCACGCCCACGAGTGGCAGACCGGCCTGGTGCCGGTCTATCTGAGGACCCTTTATAACGACCGGCCGCAGCTCCAGCGCCTGCCGGTGGTGTATACGGTCCACAACGTCGGTTACCAGGGGCTGTTTTCTTCCTATGACCTCCCCCTTACCGGACTAGGGTGGGAATTGCTTTCTCCCAAGGCCCTGGAATTTTACGGCAAGCTCAATTTTATGAAGGGGGGCCTGGTTTTTGCGGACCTGCTCACCACCGTGTCCACCAAATACCGGGAAGAGATTCTGACCCCGGAATATGGTTTCGGGCTGGAGGGGCTGTTCCGGGAACGGGAACAAGAGCTCTACGGGATACTGGAAGGGGTGGACTATCACCGCTGGGACAGCAACCGGGATGAGTTTCTGGCCGCACCCTTTGACCGGAAGAACCTGGCCGGCAAAAAGACCTGCAAGACGGCCCTGTTACAGCAGTTCGGCCTGAACCTGCCTCCGGACCGGCCTCTCATCGGCATGACCACCCGATTATTTGAGCGCAAGGGGGTCGACCTGGTGGAAAATATTCTGGATGACCTGATGCGCCTGGAAGTGGGTTTCGTCATCCAGGGCACCGGGGAGGAACGCCACCATTATCTGCTCCAGGAATTCAGCCTCAAGTATCCCGAGCGCATGGGCCTCATAATCGGCTACACGGAAGAGTTGGCTCACCAGATCATCGCCGGGTCTGACATGTTCCTCATGCCTTCCCGATATGAACCCTGCGGCCTGGACCAACTTTACTGCCTGCGCTACGGCACCATCCCCGTAGTCCGGGCCACCGGCGGGCTGGACGAGACCGTCCAGGAATTCGACCCCGCCACCGGCGCCGGCACCGGGTTCAAGTTCTCGGGCTATACCCCGGCCGAGCTCCTGGCCGCGGTGCAGCGGGCCCTGGCGGTCTATCAACAGCCCAAGGTCTGGGAAGCCCTGATGAAGAGCAATATGGGCCTGGATTATTCCTGGGGTAAAACCGCGGCCCCCAAATACCTGGATGTGTACCGGCTGGCTGCGGAAAAACGCCAACGTCTGTTGGGCGGGTGAGGATTCATGGCTCTGGACCGTGCGGCGTTCTTGACCCAAATGGTAGAGGTGCTGACCTCTACCGTGAGCTTTGGAGAGCGCCTCAACAATATGGTTCACCTTCTGGCCCGCAACCTGAAGGTGGATCTGGCTCTCTATTTCGGCCTGGACAAGACCAGGGAAGTCCTGCTCCTTAACGTCAGCAGCCAGGGGCCCGTCCCGCCCCACCTGCGCCTGGAATTTCCTCTGGGGCAAGGCCTGGTGGGTGAGACCGCCGGGACCCGCAAGATTGCCGTGGTCCACCGCCAGCAGCCGGGGGTGGCGGCCGCCAACGCCGCGTTGGAAAAACTCCATCCGGCCTATCAGACCCTGGCCGCGTTTCCGGTGGCCGACGACAATTTTCTTTACGGGGTCCTGATCCTGGTGGACCGGGAGGAGAGGTCTCTCCCCCCCTCCGAGCGCCAGGGGGTCCAGTTGACCTGCCTGATGCTGGCTACCGCCCTGCGCCAGGCCATTGTCCAGGAAGAGGCCAAAAAGCGCATCGCCGAGCTGTCGGTGCTTTTCGAGGTGGGCAAAGCCCTGAGCTCCACCGTGGAGTTGGATGAACTCCTGGAGCGCATCGTCAGCACCACCGCCAAGGTAATCACGGCCCGGGGCGCGGCCCTCCACATTCTTAATGCTGTCACCGGTGAACCCCGGGTCTCATCCAGCTATGGACAGATTCCCCCGGAATGCCCGGCCCTGCCCCGAATAACCCCCAGCTCCGGCTCCACCGGACCGCCCTATTATGAAGGGCAATCGACGGATGCGGCGGGCCATAGCCATTACTGCTTGGCGGTGCCCCTCACCTTCAAGGGGCAATTAACCGGCACCCTGGGGGTGTATGACAAATTCAGCCCCAACGGCGAATTTCTGGCCTTCGACCCGGAAAACCGCCAGCTGCTCTTCACCATGGCGGGCGTCATCGTCAACGCGATTGAGAATGCCCTCACCTTTCAGCAGGTGGAGGATTTGGCGGAAAAGAACGAGCGCATGGTGCGGAATCTCACTGCGCTCCAAGAGATCTCCCAGGTCATGCTGACCTCGGTGCAAGAGGCGCGGCTGCAGGAGATCATCCTCCAGGGTCTCACCCAGGAGCAGGGTCTGGGATTTGATCGGGCCGTGGTCTTGATGGTGGATGAAGCGGCCCAAAGTTTGAGAGGCGCCCAAGGCGCGTGCCGGACTCCCGCGACGCAAGACCTGCCCAATCTTACGGCCCTGCAGGTGCCGCCGCCGGAAATGATCCCGGTGTTTGACTGGGAAATCCCCCTCCGGGTGGATCAAGGCCCCCTGGCCCTGGCGGTGTTGCGCAAGTCATCTTATCATCATCATCAGACGGTTAAGGAGCCGGGCTTGCCCCCCACCCTGAAGGGCAAGTATGCGGCCCAGGAATTTTTTGTGGTGCCCCTGGTGGTGAAAGACCGGGCCACCGGGGTGATTCTGGTGGACAACCAGGCTTCCGGGCGGCCCCTGGAGCCGGAGCGCCTGCACGCGCTGCAGATGTTCGCGACCCAGGCCGCCCTGGTGCTGGAAAATGCCCATCTCTATTTCACCATCGAGACCAACAACCGGGAATTACTCCTCATTCGGGAACGGATGCTGGAGAGCGACCGTCTGGCCGCCTTGAGCAGCCTGGCCTCGGGTATGGCCCATGAAATTCGCAACCCCCTGGTCTCTATCGGCGGCTTCGCCCGGCGTATCGCCAAATTGGTGGAGCCTAATTCGCCCCTGCGGGGATATGTGGAGGTCATCCAGGAGGAAGTGACCCGGCTAGAGAAGCTCCTCCGGGAAATTCTGGACTTCACCGGGGAAAACCTGTCTTACTACGGGGACCACGAACTGGCCAAGCTCATCGAGGACACCCTGATATTGGTCCAGCGGGATTTGGATGCCAATAAAATCAAGGTGGCGAGAGAATTTGCCCAGTTGCCCCGGCTGCATTGCGACGACCGGCAGATGAAGCAGGTTTTTTACAACCTTTTTCAGAATGCCATCCAGGCCATGCCCCGGGGCGGCACCTTGAGTATTCGCACCTTCCCGGTGGAAAGGCCGGACGGCCTCTATGCCGCGGCCTCGATCTCGGACACCGGCCGCGGCATTCCCATGGAGGTGCTCCACAATATCTTCAACCCGTTTTTCTCCACCAAGGATTACGGCACCGGGTTGGGGCTGGCCATCGCCCAGCGGATCGTTTCCCGCCACTACGGCCAAATCGAGGTCAACAATGAAATCGGCAAAGGCGTGACCTTCATCGTCACCCTGCCAGTGGCCAAATATTGTCTGGTTAAAGACGTGGGCCAGGGCGCGGTTCCCGCCAGCGTGCTCAAGGCCCCTAAAGGAGGACGTCAATGAAGAAGATTCTGGTGGCGGACGACGAAATGAGCATTCGCCTCCTTTACAGCGAAGAACTCAAAGAGGAGGGCTATGAAGTCTATCAGGCCGCGAACGGGCGAGAAGCCCTGGAAGTCGTGGATAAAATTCCCCTGGATCTGGTCATCCTGGACATCAAAATGCCGGAGATGGATGGTATCGAGGCCTTGAGACAGATTAAGGAAAAGCGGCCGGATTTACCCGTAGTCCTGAGCACCGCCTACGGCGAGTACAAACAGGATTTTGCCACCTGGGCCTCGGACGAATACCTGGTCAAGTCTTCGGATTTGGAGGATCTCAAGGCCGTGGTGAAACGTTACCTGAAAGAGTGACCCCGAAGCGAGGCGCCCATGAGCAAGCTTAAGCTGATATTTTTGATCCTCCTGGTGGCCGTGCTGGTGGACTTTGCCGTGGAGAACGCCCAGCCGGCCCTGGCGATCAAGCTCTTCAAATTTCAGTTGGGCGAACTGCCCCAGTTTCTGGTGATCTACCTCAGCCTGGCGGCGGGGTTGGTGATCGGCTGGGTGGCCCACGGCTTGAGGATCAGGCGGAAGCGGCGGGAAACCCAGGCGGCCCAAGCCGCTTCAGCCCAGCAAGGCCAGGAACCCCAGGAAGGTTAGGGCGCACGCCAGGCCCAGGAAAAAGATCAGCGCCAGGGCGGCCTGAAGCGACAGAAACACGGCCAGGGCCCCCAGAGAGCCGCCGGTGGATAGGCCGTAAACCTGCTTCACCCCGCAATACATCAGGGCCAGGCCCCAGATTCCGGCCAACAGCATGCCGAAGAATGGAATCAGCCCCAGGGCCATACCGGCCTGGGCATAGCAGAAAATCCGCCAGGCGGGGGTAAAATCCCGGCCGGCGCCCATGAGGGCCACACTTCCCCACCAGCAGAGGCCGCCCAGCCCCAGGTTAACCAGCGCCAGGACCGGCACGGCGGCCATCAGTCCCAGCAGCCACCCCGGGCTCTGGCCCGTCGGCGCCATGACCAGGAGCGGCCAGAAAAGGGCCCCCAAAAGCCCGAGGCTGGAGGCGATGAGCCCAAAGGCCAACGGTTCGGCCCAACCCTCCCGGCCCAGGTGCGCGAAAAACTCCCCCGGCCGGAACAAGACTCCCCGGAGAGTGCGAAAAAATCCCGCCAGGGCGGACAACTCCGGGTCTTCCCAGGGCACCATGTCCCGGTGGTCCGGCTCGGCCTCGGCCGCCACCACCTCCAAATCCGTTTCCCGTTCCATCACGGCCGCTTCGCCTCAATCAGGTCTTTAACGTCCTTGGGGTTGGGCAACCCGTACCAGAACATATCGGAGTTCTTGGCCTCATCCCGGAAGGCGAGGTTGCCCACCTGGAGCACGGTCTGGGTCAGGCCCCGGAGCACCAGGATCTCGCCAAGGTTCTCCCAGGCGATCTCCTGCTCCCGGGGGGAAGGCCAGCGCCGGACCCGGACCACGCCCCGGGAGGTTACCCGGAACTCCGTCCCGTATCTCTGATAGAGCAGCGCGGCCAGGACAATGAGCCCCAGAAGGGTCCCCAACCAGACGGGCAGCCCCACCTCGGGGTTGAGCCGGGGCCCCAGGACCACCAGGGCCATGGCCACGTAATAGACAAAAAACGCCCGGCCGCAGGGTTTGAACACCAGATCGCCGGACGTGGAACTTTCATTTGCAGCCATGGTTAATCCTCGAGTATGTGTCTAGAAGTAAGGTTGTCTATTGCTCCCGAAGCTACCAAAAGCAAAATTTTGGCGGGATTGCTCGTTTGAAAATTTAAGCCAGAAATAATAACATTGGTATCGAGCACTACTTTAAGCATAGGTTTGTTCGGCTCGATACTCATCGATTAAACGCTGAACGTCCTCCACTTTTAAGCCAAGCTCTTTGGCTTTTTTCATGCCGTAGCGTTGCAGACGAATGAGTTCCCGTTCGGCAACATATCGCCGGAGTGCCTCTCGAATGAGTTCGCTCCGATTGCGATTCTCGTCCTTGGCAATCATCTCGGCTGCCTCGATGGCTTCCTGAATCTCCTGGGCCTCCGCTCCGGCCATTTTCCCCCAAACTTTTTGCAGCGCTTGCACTGCGGCGCTTCGGTCTTCTTGCAGCTGCTGGAATCTTTCCATATCAACCAGGGCCGCCAACGGTTTACCGGCGCGTTCGATGATAAATGAGTCTCCCCGGATGGAGACTTCATTTAAGAGTTGACCCAAATTCTGCCGGGCCTTCATGGCGGAAATCTTCTTAAGCATGACCATCGCCCTCTAGTTTAATTATTATGGTTAATATGACCATTATAGTTGATGAAGGTTTACTGTCAAGCCGGAAAATCGGGGTTCTGGCCTCAAGAGACATCATCGCTGGTTATGGGGGTCTAGAGGTAATGATGATTTATCTCAGCATATTCCCCAGTTCTTAATATACGATCCGGAAATCCGCCAGGTCACCGACATAGGCTTGCCACTCCTCCTCCACCCGGCTGACGTAGGCATAGGGCGGGCCTTTGCGGCACCAGGCCAGCATATTTTCCACCACTCGTTTATCGCCCTCGAACAGGGCTTCCACGCGGCCATCCGGGAGGTTCCGGGCCCAGCCGGCGAGGCCCCGGGCCCGGGCCTCGTCCCGGGTGGAGGCCCTAAAGAAGACCCCCTGGACCCGTCCTTCGATCACCACGTGGAGTCGCGCCATCTCCGCCATCAGGTCTTCTCCTCGAGTAATGCCCTGAACTCCGACTCATACAGGATTTCCACCCCCAGCTTCTTGGCCTTGGCCAGCTTGCTCCCGGGGTCGGCCCCGGCCACCACGTAATCGGTTTTGGCGGAGACCGAGGAGGTCACCTTGCCGCCCCGGGCCGCGACCAGGGCCTTGGCTTCGTCCCGGGAGAGGTTCGGCAGCACCCCGGTAAAGACGAAGGTCTTCCCCGCCAGAGAGCCGGCGGCCGAGCGATCCGAAACCCGTTCTTCCACCCCGGCCTCTCTAAGTTTTTTAATTATTTCCTTATTCTTTGGATCAGCAAAATACTCCATAATGCTATCGGCTCTTTTTTCACCCATTCCTTCGATATCTTTTAATTTCTCTTCTCTTGCCTCACTTAATTCTTCCAATTTTTTGAAATTTTGGGCGAGAATCTGAGCCTGAGCTTCACCAACGAGCCTGATTCCTAATGCATTGATTAACCGCCAGAAGGTGGGGGTTTTGCTATTCTCGATGGCGCTAATGATTTTGTTGGCCAGCTTACCGGATTTCTTCTTTTTATCCGGTTTCTCGATCAATGGTATGAGGTCGCCTGCCGTTAGGCTATACAGGTCACTTACGTCCTTTACTAGGCCTGCGTTAACCAGTTTCAGGACCATCTTTTCTCCCAGGCCGTCGATGTCCATGCCGCTCTTGCCGGCGAAATGCATGATTCTCCGGGTTTGCGAACCGAAGCAGTCGGGATTGGGGCAGCGGGTCACCTTTTCGCCCAACCGCACTAAGGGGGTGCGGCAAACTTCACATATTTTGGGCATCTGAAAAGGCTCGGCGTCGTTCGGGCGCTTTTCCTTGATGACCTTAACCACTTCCGGGATAACATCGCCGGCCCGTTGCACCAGGACCGTATCCCCCACCCACACGTCCTTCTTCTTCGCTTCGTCTTCATTGTGGAGGGTGGCCCGGGACACCGTGACCCCGCCCACCTCCACCGGCTCCATTATCGCCATGGGGGTAACGGCGCCGGTGCGACCCACGTTGAACTCGAATTTAATTATCTTGGTGGTAGCCTGGGTGGCGGCGAACTTATAGGCCAGGGCCCAGCGGGGGCTTCGCGTCTTGGTGCCCAGGCGTTCTTGATAGGCCAGGGAATCCACCTTGATCACCATGCCGTCGATTTCATACGGCAAGCCTTCACGCTTTTTCTCCAGATTCCGATGGTATGTAATGACTTTTTCAATACCCTCCCATTGCTCTATCCTGGGATAGTCATTGGATTTTGCGTCAACCCCACTCATGGGAATAACCCGGAGGCCCCACTGCTTCAAAGTTTTGAGCACTTCCCAGTGGCTGTCAAAATTTCGACCCTTAACTTCTCCCACGCCGTAGCAGTAGATCTTCAGGGGCCGGGCCGCGGTGATTTTGGGGTCCAACTGGCGGAGCGACCCGGCCGCGGCGTTCCGGGGGTTGGCGAACGTCGACTCGCCCCGGGCCAGGCGCTCGGCGTTGTAATCATTAAATTCCTCCAGGTCCATGTAGACCTCACCCCGGACCTCCAGGAGTTCCGGAGCATTAGTTATTTCCTGCCACAAGCTTAGAGGGATCGTGTTGATAGTCTTCAGGTTCTGGGTAACGTTTTCGCCCCAGTCGCCGTCGCCCCGGGTGGATCCCGTGGTGAGGCGGCCGTTTTCATAGACCAGCTCCACGGCGCAGCCGTCCATCTTGGGCTCCAGGACGTAATCGAACTCAGCCTCGGTCTTGAGGAAGCGCTTCAGGCGGGCGTCGAACTCGAAGACCTCGGCCTCGCTGAAGGCGTTTTCCAGGGAGAGCATGGGCTGCCGGTGGCGGACGGTTTCAAACTTATCCAGGGGTTGGGCCCCGACCCGCTGGGTGGGGGAATCGGGCGCGGCCAGGCCGTAGGTTTCCTCCAGCCGGGTGAGTTCGGCCATGAGGCGGTCGAATTCGGCATCGGAGACCACCGGATCATCCAGCACATAGTAGCGGTAATTGTGATAATTGAGCTGTTCCCGGAGTTCAGCCACCCGGGAGACCACTTCAGGGGGAAGGTTCGGTTCTGCCATGGCCGGTGCACCGATTGAGGGAGATGGGGACGGTGATCAACCCGCATCCACCCGAAAAACTGGGCCGTTGATTCTTTGGTCATCATGATAGGGGGTTTTGGGGTGATTGGCAAGGGGCAAAGGCAATGGGGCCGGAGGCCGGGGTATTAAGCGAAGGGGAATGAATTAAGGCGGCGGGGTGGAGGCTGACCTATACCCGGTCACGCCCTCGGAAAAAATATGGGGCGGGGAGGGGCGGGCATCAAGACAGGGGGGCCCGGGCCGGTTCCAGGGGTTTCCGCTCGCGTTCGGCGGCTTCCTGGGCCATGCGGCGGATTTCCCCGATGATCTCCATCACTTTCTCCAGTTGCTGGCTGATCAACTGGACTTCCTGGAAGAGCTTGTCATGCTCATCCAATTCAAGGAGCATGAGGTCGATGAGGCCGGTGACTGTGGAGAGGGGCTGGGCCAGGTCATGGAGGAAATGGCGCAGGTTATCGTAGTAAGGCGAAAATTGCGCCTCAGGCTCTGGCATGCCGGCTTCCCCACCCGTAACTCATTATTGCATGGGGGAAAGAGCAAGAAGCGGGCCAAATTTGCGCCAAGAAGCGAGCCAAGCCCCGCCTGAGGACCGAGAAAGGGGAGGCCGAATCGCGGCCGGGGGGATAAGGGCTAATC
>JBKQVS010000031.1:0-6086 GCA_052139855.1 Desulfobaccales bacterium | reverse complement strand
TTCAATGAAGAGCGCGCATTTCGGCACCAGCGTCAGCAGTGACTTGTTCGCACCGGCGACCGAGGAGAAAAACTCCCAACCCGGAAAAACGCTGACTCCACCGCGGCGGCCTTCACCTGCCGGCTTGCCTGCATCCTGGCGGTCACACCCCAGGCGCCCAGGCCCACGGCGATGACGACCCCGGCCAGGACCAGCCATCTGGCATGGGGCTTCAGCCGCTGCACCAAGCGCTGGGCCAGGTTTAAGACTTCCTCGGGATTGTCCAGCGCCGACCGGCGCCGGGAAGTTAGCTTGGCCATGTTGTTCTCCTGAAGATTTTTGTGCCTTCCCTGAGGAAGTTATTAACCGGAACTCAGAACTAATAGTGTGGCCGTAGGGGCGGGTTTAAAACCCGCCCCTACAGTTCATGTCGCATCATCAACTACAAGTCGGTATCAGCCTATCTCCGCCAGGCGCCGGACCAATTCCCAACTCCGCGGGCCGTGGCCGGTGAAGGTGAGCTGCCGGTCGCTCTCGCCGATGACCTCCAGGTCCACTTCCAGGTAGTCGCCGGGGAGAAGCGGGGCCAGGCGCCGGGCCCATTCCACCGCCACCACCTGGGGGCCGGAGAGATATTCCTCCAGGTCCGGCAGCAGCTCCGGCGGCAGGTCATCCAGGCGGTAGAGGTCCAGGTGGACCAGGGTGACGCGCCCGGGATACTCATGCACCAGGGTGAAACTGGGGCTGGCCACGACCTGGGGCGGCACCTCCAGGCCCTGGGCCAGGCCGTGGACAAACTCGGTCTTGCCGCTGCCCAGTTCACCGTTTAAGGCCAGCACATCCCCGGGGGCAAGCCAAGCCCCCAACCGGGCCGCCAGGTCCCGGGTTGCCTCGGGACTGTGGCTGACTTGCGAATACGGCCTCATTTCAGGCATTTTGGTAGCCGCAGGCGAAAGCACGCGGCTGCACCGGCGAGACGCCGGCGCCACCTTTTGCACAGCCGCCTGGCTTCACTGAGCGGGTTCTTGGGCCATGGCCCGGACCAGGTCCATCTTGCCGACGACGCCGACGATTTTACCCCCATCCAGCACCGGGATGGTATGGACCTTCTGTTTGGCCATGAGCGCGGCGATCTGGGAGACCGGAGTATCCGGGGCCACCGTGACAGGGTTGGGGCTCATGCAATCGCCCACCGTGGTACCCAGCATCTTTTCCACCCGCTGGAGTAAGTGCGAAGGGATCTGGAGGTAGATGTGCAAGTCCAGGATATTGATGGCCGGAGGCAGTTCCAGGTCCCGGGCCCGTTCCACCAGATCGCTCTGGGTGATGACCCCCACCAGGCGGCCGTCCTTATCCACCACTGGCAAGCCGCCGATCTTGCGGTTCTCCAGGGTTTTGGACAAATCCGCGATGGAGGTTTCCGGGCTCACCGTGAGGACCTTCGTGGTCATGATATCACGCGCTGAAAGCATATATCTCCCTCTGCCGGGGGTATGGCCCCCTGGCTGAATTCTGCGAGCATTTGGGGTAAGACGGACAACAAATCCCCCGCGATCATCCCCCGTTGCCCGTGGCGGCTGACAAAAAAATCGGCGGCCAGGCCGTGGAGGTAGACCCCCAGGCGGGCGGCGTCCCAGGGGGCGAGGCCTTGGGCCAGAAAACCGCCGATAAGGCCGGTGAGCACGTCCCCGGTGCCGCCGCTGGCCAGGGCCGGGTTGCCGGTGGAGTTGAGACTGGCGCGACCATCGGGGGCGGCCACCACCGTCTGGGCCCCTTTCAGCACCAGAGTGACCCCGAATCGGGCCGCGGTCTCCCGGGCCAGGTCCAGGCGCCGGGCCTGGACTTCCGGGATGGTAAGTCCAATCAGCCGGGCCATTTCGCCCGGGTGGGGGGTGAGTATCCGGGGTCCGGCGGCGTTCTTTAATCCCGCGGCAGCCCCGGCCAGGTTGTTGAGGCCGTCGGCGTCGATGACCATGGGCTGGGGCAAGTCTTGCACCAGCCGCCTGACCAGATCCCGGGTTTCCGGGTGGGTGCCGAGCCCCGGCCCCAGGGCCAGGGTGGATTTTTCGTCCAGGAACTCGAGGATGGGCGTCCACGCCGCGGCGCCCAGGGCCCGGGCCCCCGGGGCCTCGGGCAGGGGCAGAGTCATGGCCTCGGTGAGTTTTGCTTCCAGGATGTCGTTGAGGCTGGCGGGGACCCCGAGGGTCACCAGCCCGGCTCCGGCCCGGAGGGCCGCCTCGGCGGTCATGGCCGCAGCCCCGGTCTTGCCCTGGGAGCCGGCCAGGACCAAAAGGTGCCCGAAGGTGCCCTTGTGGCTGCCGAAGGGCCGGGGTGGCAGCAAGGCCCGCATTTCCCGGGCTTCGGCCAGTTCGAGAGGCAAGTCCCGGGCGAGAATCGGGGGGATGCCGATATCCGCCTGCCAGAGGCGGCCGACGTAATCCCGGCCCGGCGGCAGCACCTGGCCCAGCTTGGGCCAGCCGTAGGTCACCGTAACCTGGGCCTTCAGGGCTACCCCCAGCACTTCCCCGGTATCGGCGGACAGCCCCGTGGGGATATCCACCGCCAAAACCGGGGCCTTAAGATGGTTGACCCGCTCGATCAAGGCGGCCATCAAGCCTTGTACCGGGGAATTGAGGCCGGTGCCCAAAAGGGCGTCAACGATCAAACCGGCTTGGGCCAGCCGGTGGATGGCGGGGTTCAGATCCGCTTCGGTGAGGACCTCGGCCACCGCGATCCCCAGGTGGGCCAGAATCTCCAGGTTGACCCGGGCATCCTGACTCACCCGGTCCCGGGGCCCCAGGAGGAAGACCGCCACCGGGAGGCCGGCGTTGGCCAGGTAGCGGGCCACCACGAAACCGTCGCCGCCGTTGTTGCCCGGCCCGGCCAGCACCGCCACTTCGCCCGGCAGGCAGAGAAATTCCCGCCGGAGAATCCGGTAGGTGGTCCGCCCGGCATTCTCCATGAGAACCAGGGAAGGAATACCGAGGTCTTGGATGGCCCGGCGGTCCAGTTCCCGCATCGTGGATGCCGTCACGAGTTTCATGTCTCAACCTGGATCCGGAATTTTCGGTTTAGGATAACACAGCCCTCGGGGTATTAGCAATGAGGGGTTAGCAGTTAGCGGTGAGTGGTGAGCAGTGAGTGGTTAGTGGTTAGAAGCTATTCCAAATGACAATTATTTACGGAAGGAGGTTTTGAAATGGTTTTGGTCTTTGCTGAAAGCTGAAAGCTATTTCATAAAGAAAAGGCGGCCCGGGGACCGCCTGATGTTCTTGACGAGAAGGTCGTTTTCCTACCAGTGGTAGGCCACCCCCGCCACCACCTTGTGGCAGTCAAAATCGAGAGTCGCCAGGCTCCGGCCCTCCGTGCCGTTGGGCAGGTAGAAGGGATGGTCTTCAATTTCCACGGACCACTGGTGGTTATATTTGTATTCCACGAAGGCGCCGATGTGTTTGGTGAACATGTAGCGCACCCCTGCCATCACATCGATGCCAAAATTTTTTGCCGAGTCCACCTCTTCATACAAGACGATAAAGGCCGGGCCGATGCCCACATAAGGCTGCAAGCGCCCAAAGGGCACCTCCTTATCGGGGAGAAAGCCATAGCGGCCGACGATATGCAGGGCCGTGGTCCAATTGACCCAGAAGTCATTGGGGACGGCAGCCTGGTTATACCCCTGGACGGGCCGGCTCAAGGACAAAGTACGTCGGTTCACGTAACTGTTGTTGGCCATGGACTCCACTTCCCATCCCAGGTAGGGGACGGTGTGGGTAAAATACCCTAGCTTTACGCCCCCGGTAAAAGAATTGTTGAATTTATTGCCGAAAAGCGTGGCCGGACCATCGGTCGTGACAGGGCCGCCTCCCGGGTTCAGGTTGAAACCGTCTAGATACTTGAGGTTCTGGCTGGGAGTAAATGCCACGCCCATGAAGCCCCCGGCATAAAATTCACCGTTGAGCAGCCGCTCCTTGCCCCGGCGCGAGGGGAGATTTTCATAGACGGCATAGGCGATTAACGGGGTAGCGAGCAACCCCAGGATAGTGCAGCCGACCTGAAGGTCAAAGGCCTCGTTTGTGTCCCTAAATGCCAGAGCCGGCGTCGGCGCCGGGATCAGGAAACCTAAGGTTAATAGAATGATGACCAACCCCAGGCCCCATTTACTGCGATTACTGCGCCCCCGATGCATGGTCTTCCCCCTTGGGACCGTTTTAAAGTAAAATGATTCTAGTGTTTATGAATCTTTAAAGTCAAGTGAAAATCGAGAGCAGGCGGCCGGTGGACGGCATGAGCCCGGGAAAGTTCTGCCATGCCGCAACCGGGAGGTCCAGGACGGGGATAATCATGTTGACTCATAGCCCCCAGATTGATAAATTTTACTATGTAATAAATATCTCTCCTTTGTTAAGGACTCCGTGATCGTCATCATCGATTATCAAGCCGGCAACCTCACCAGTGTAGTCCGGTCTCTCAAGGCCCTGGGGGTGGAGGGTACGGTGACCCAGGACCCGGCGGTGGTGGCCCAGGCCACCCGCGTCATCTTCCCCGGGGTGGGAGCGGCGGGCAAGGCCATGGCCACGCTGAAGCAGTTGGGTCTGGACCAGGCCCTGCGCCAGAGTTTCGAGCGCGACATCCCCATCCTGGGCATCTGTCTGGGGGCGCAAATTATCCTGGAGCACAGTGAGGAAAATGATGCCGCCTGCCTGGGCCTGTTGCCCGGCCGCACCCGGGCGCTCCCCCGGGTCGCGCCCTTAAAGATCCCTCACATGGGCTGGAACCGGGTGCGCTTTCTGGAATACCATCCGGTATTCAAGGGTTTGCCGGAGGGCGCCGAATACTATTTTGTGCACAGCTTTTATCCCGCCCCGGCCGAAAAGACCATGGTTCTGGGGGTGACGGACCACGGCATTGAGTTTCCCAGCGCCATTGGCCGGCGTAACCTGGTGGCCACCCAGTTTCACCCGGAGAAAAGCGGGCGTTTCGGACTGCAGATCTTAGAGAATTTCCTGGCCTGGGACGGCTCCCATGCTGAGTAAGCGGATTATCCCCTGTCTGGACGTCCGGGATGGCCGGACCACCAAGGGGATTAAATTCAAGAATAATGTGGATATCGGGGACCCGGTGGCCATGGCCCGGCTCTACTATGAAGCCGGGGCTGATGAACTGGTGTTCTATGACATCACCGCTTCCAGTGACCGCCGGAACATCATGATTGACGTGGTGCGCCGGGTGGCCGCGGAGATTCTCATCCCCTTTTCGGTGGGCGGCGGTATCCGCAATCTCAACGATATGCGGGAGGTGCTCCTGGCGGGGGCCGAAAAGGTGAGCGTCAACAGCGCCGCCATCCTGGAGCCCGGGCTGATCACCGCCGGGGCCCAGGCCTTCGGCAGCCAGTGCATCGTGCTGGGCATGGACGTCAAAAGGGTCACCCCCTCTGTCGCCATCCCTTCGGGTTACGAAATGGTGATTCACGGGGGCAGGACCCCCATGGGGATCGACGCCCTCTGGTGGGCCCAGGAGGCGGTGCGGCTGGGATCCGGAGAGATCTGCCTCAACTCCATAGATGCCGACGGCACCCAGGCAGGCTATGAACTGACCCTGACCCGGATGATCTCCGAAGCCGTGCCCATTCCCGTGATTGCCTCAGGTGGCGCGGGCACCCCGGAGCACCTCCAGCAGGTGCTCACCCGGGGCCGGGCGGATGCCGCCCTCATTGCTTCCATGGTCCATTACGGCACCTATACCATTGCAGGCATTAAGGACTACCTGGCTCAACATAACATCCCGGTTCGTCTGGTCTGGTAAGCACCTAGAGCCCGATCCAAGAAGGATGCCAGTGAACGATCAGTTGGACAGGAAGTTGGCCGATTATCCGGAAGAGCTGCCGGATATTCTGGAGCCGGCGATCGAAGAGGAGAAAGAAGAGCCCGAGGTTGCCCTTCCGGTTCCCAGCGATCTCGACCTGGTGCAGCGCTACATCCGGGAGGCGAACCGTTTTGCCCTGCTCACCCCGGAGGAGGAGAAAGCCCGGTTTTGGTAACTGTTGAAGTCGATTAGATGCAGGAAGACAGTTCGGTTGCGACCAGACAAAGTGCATTTGCACGGGGTTC
>JBKQVS010000030.1:0-18308 GCA_052139855.1 Desulfobaccales bacterium | reverse complement strand
CCCTCACCTTGAAAGGGTTTTCCCCGCCCAGCTCCAGGAGGAGCGCGATCTCCTCCAGGACGGCCGCCACCTCTTTCTTGTCCATAGCTATCAGCTTTCAGCAGTCAGCTATCAGCAAAAACCAGGAGTTATCCAAATCAGGTCGCTCAGTCTTGAATGACTGTGTCAATATAACTGATTGTTTTAATTAAAAAAAGCTGACCGGTGACTGCTGACCGCTGCAGGCTTCAATACCAGCTTGCCAGGGTCAGCACCGTATCCACGTAAGCGTCGGAGTGATTGTAGTTATAGACGGCGCGCCGCCAGGAGGCGCGGTCCTGGCTCTTAAAGCCGCTCTTTTTGAGATAGCAGGCAATGCTGAAGATGGCGTCGTCGTGGGTGAACAGGTCCACCGGGCCTTTGCCGTTGGCCGCCACCCCGCAGCTCTGCAGGCTGGAAGGCAGGAACTGGCAGTACCCCATGGCCCCGGCCCAGGAGCCGCTCAGGGAGAAGGCATCCAGGTGGTGGTCGGCGCAGTATTTCAGGAAGACGCCCAGCTCCCGCCGGCCCCAGGCCGCCTTCTTTTTCAGGCGGTCCCGGGAAGCGGTCAGGCCCACTTCCTTGATGACCTCGGGGGTGTCCATCACCGCCAGGGAGGCAAAGACGTTGAAGACCGGGTATTTGCCGGTGTTGCTGCCCAGGCCCGATTCCACCGTCAGGATGCCCACGATGACTTCCGGGGCGACGCCGTATTTGGCCTCGGCCCGGCTCAGGGCCGCCCGGTGCGCCTCTATATAGGCCCGGCCCCGGGCCGCGGTCTCCGGGGTCATGAATTTCTTGTAGATATCCGGGGATTCCTTGCCCAGGTAGGCGATCTTCTTCACCACGTCCGGCAGGAACTGGTTCCGGGGGTCCGCGAAGGTCTGAAAGACGTAATCCTTATCCAGGCCCTGGCGCACCAGGCTGTATTTCAGCCCCACGTAGGCCACGGGCTGGGCCTCGGCGCCCACTCCCGGGACCGCCGCCAGTACCCCCAGGAGGATGCCCGCCACCCCTGCCCAAAACCGGCTCCCCATAACCCTCTCCCCCTTTATCCGTGGGACTAACGCTACCCCGTTTCCCCAAAATTGTCAAGGCGAGAGGGGTTTTGAGCAACAAACGACTTAACCCCGATATCCCCTAACAAGAAAGTTTCTTGAATAGCTTATTACAATGTTATATGAGACTTAAAGAAATAAGCCAGGTAAGGCAGCCGGATGGATTTTAGTGGTTACCCCAAGACTCCCATGGCGATTTATGGGATCGATTTCAGCGGCGCATTAGATGCCGGCCGGAAGATCTGGATAGCTTTGGCGAGAATAAAAGGGGACCTTCTGGAAATTAGGAATTGTCGTCCAGGTTACTCCATACCCCAAGGGGGGAAGAAGCTCTGCGATTGTCTCCCGGCATTGGTCAAGTTCATAGCTAACCACAGGAACAGTATATTCGGGTTTGATTTTCCTTTTGGCGTCCCTCGGGTAATCTTAGAGAATATCGGTTGTGAAAATTGGCTACAATTCATTTTCTCTTTTCCTAAAGAATTTGACGACCCGCACGATTTTAAGCGTAAATGCAAGGAGATGGCAGGAAATCGGGAAGCCAAGCGCATAACCGACCGGGACAGTCATACCCCTTTTTCTCCTTATAATTTGTGGATCTACAAGCAGACTTATTTTGGAATCAAAGACGTCCTTTCTCCGTTGTTACACAAAGGCCGCGCCTGTGTTATCCCTATGCAGGAAATTATCGAGAATAAACCCTTGATCTTGGAAATCTGCCCCAGGTCTACCCTGATAGTGGAAAAGATTACCGCTGGAAAATATAAAGGAAGAACCCAGGAACATCGTGGAAATCGCCGCCATATCCTCAACCGCTTGAAGGACAAAAATGTTATTATCCCTAATGATCACCTGAGTCGATTGATCATCGCCGACCCGGGAGGAGATGCCATCGATAGTGTCCTGGCCGCTTATACCGTATGGAAAGCCTTACGCAATCCAACTTTTCCCTTCCCCAAGGGCTGGAAAAAAGCATACGCGCTCGAGGGCTATGTCTATACTTGACCAAATCTCATAAAGAAATCTCCTTCCGTGACCAACTCAGAATTCTCTCAAGATAAACCATTGACCTCCGGGAATATCCGGGGCCGGGTCTATGCCGATTTCCCCCTCGCCCCCCTCACCACCTGGCGCATCGGCGGGGCCGCGGCCCGCCTGGCCGCCCCCGCCGACCTGGACGACGTCTACCGCCTCATGGCCCTGGCTTATGACCGCGGCTGGCCGCTGTTCTTCCTGGGCCGCGGCTCCAACGTCCTCATCGGCGACGCCGGGCTCCCGGGCCTCACCCTCCACCTGGCCCGAAGCCTCCAGGGCCTCACCCGCCACGGCGGCACCCTGCGCGCCGGGGCCGGGGTCCCTCTCCCCCGGCTGGCCCAGGCCGCGGCAAAACTCGGTTTTTCCGGCTTCGAGTTTCTGGCCGGCATCCCCGGCACCGTGGGCGCCGCGGTGCGCCTCAACGCCGGGGCCGAATGCCAAAGCCTGGCCGGCGTCCTCAGCCGGGTATGGGTGGCCACCCCCCAACTCCAGCTCCTGGAATTTACCCCCCCGGAACTGGGCTTCAGCTACCGCTCATCTCTGCTGCTCAACTTCCCCCACTGGCTGGTGGTGGAGGCGGAATTCAACCTGGCCCGCCCCGCCGGCCCCCTGGACATCCAGGCCCGCATGGCGGAACTCATCGCCCGGCGCAAAACCCGCCAACCCGCCAACCCCCGGACCTGCGGCAGCGTCTTCAAAAACCCCGCCGGCGCTCCCGCCGCCGGCCGCCTCATCGAGACCGCCGGCTTCAAGGGCTACCGCCTCGGGGACGCCCTGGTCTCAAGGAAGCACGCCAACTTCATCCTCAACCGTGGGCACGCCTCCGCGGCCCAGGTCAAGGCCCTCATCGCTGATATCCAGGAAAAAGTCTGGCGGACCCAGGGGGTGGCCCTGGAGCGGGAAGTGGTCTTTCTGCCGGAAGATTTGGCCTAGGTTGCTGGCGGAGACCAGAGAAGACGGTGCACAGTGCCCCCCCTCCACTAGCCAATTTTTCGCAAAAAAAAGCGATTCTTACTGAGCCTCGAGGTTAAGTTCCCGCTTGGCGGCCTGGATCAGTAAGGCGGAGCGTGACAGGCCCCGTTTTTTGGCCAGGGCGTCGATTTGTCGGAGGTCGTCTGCGGCAACCGAGATGTTGACCCGCACCGTCTTGGATGACGGCAGGGAGACGCTGACCAGGAAAGCCACGCCGTCGGCAAAATCCGGGCTGGCCATGACGGTTTCCAGGGACGAGGGCAGGGGGATTTCCTCTCCGTCGTCCAGCATGGCCTGCATATGGCCGGTGAGGGCTTCCACGGCCATATCCTTGGCTTCATCCAGGGTGCCGCCCGCGGTAATACAACCGGGAAAATCCGGAAAAGATACCCCGTAGTCGCTTTCGGCGTCTTTGTGCATGATCGCAATGTAAGTGGCCATGTTGGCCTCCTTAAATCAATTTCAGTCCGGCCTGCTTCTCTATACTCTTCAGCGTCTTGATCGGTATATCCTTTCGGGGATGAGGCACCGTAACTTTACCGGCCAGGGAATCGTGCCGAAAATGCCAATGACTACCGGTGGTTCGGTAATGGCGCCAGCCGGCAGCTTCGAGCCGCCTGATGATCTCCCGGCTATTCACGTGTGTATTATACACAATACCATGTTTATGGCAAAGGCCAAAGATGCCAAATGGCTCCTCAAGTCCTGGCAGGGGGAAAGGTGGCGGACCCACAGATTTGTCTATGCAGGAGGATGAGAAAAATCTTTCCGACAGCCGATTTTCCTCGAAAACTACGCCGAAACCATCGGCAGCCGGATGGTGCAGGTGGTGCCCCGGCCCACTTCGCTCTCGACGCTGATCTCGCCCTGATGCTGGGTAATCAGCCCCCGGCAGATGACCAGGCCCAAACCGGTGCCCCCGGGCTTGGTGGTGAAAAACGGCGTGAAGAGGTTCTGCAATTGCTCCGGCGGAATGCCGCGGCCGGTGTCGGAGATTTTCAGCCCCAGGTAGCCATCCCGGACTTCGGCGCTGACGGTCAGGTCGCCCCCCTCGTCCATGGCCTCCATGGCGTTCTTGAAGAGGTTGATCAGCACCTGGCGGATCTGTCCGGCGTCAAAGGCAAATGGCGGAATGAAACCCAGGGCGTGGAAGTGGAAGGTCACGGCCCGCTCTTTGAAGCCGCTGTCCATGAGTTCCGCCACTTCCCGAATCAAGGCCGGCAGGTCCACCACGGTCTTCTGCGGCGGCGCCCCCCGGGTGAAGGTGCTCATGTCGATGAGAAACTTCTCCAACCGCTGCACCTCCTGATGAATCAGGCTCAAGCGGCGCCGGGCGTCCTCCGGGAGATCGGGCCTGCGCCCCAGTTGCGCCGCAAACCCCCCGATGGTGATCAGCGGATTCTTGATCTCATGGCTGATATGGGCCACCATCTTGCCCAGGGTGGCCAACCGTTCGCTCCGCAGCAATTCCGTCTCCAGCCGCCGCCGTTCCCGCAGATCCCTGAAATAGCCCACGATCCCGATCTCCCGGGCGTCTTCGTGCAACAGCCGGGCCGACAGCCAGATGGGTACCAGAGAGCCGTCTTTATGGCGGGCCTGGGTTTCATAATTTTCCAGGATGCCCACGCCCCCTTCGCCGGGGTCGTAAATCAACCGCTTGATCTCATGCGCGGTTCGGTCCGGATAGAACTGGTAGACTTTGATCTTGCCGATGACCTCCTCCGGCAGATAACCCAGGATTTTGCCGGCGCCGGCATTAAATATCAGCACATTTCCCAGCATATCATTGACGATGATCCCGTCCATGGAGGCCTGGACCAGGTTGCGCTCCAGTTCGTCCATCTGCCGGACCCGGGATTCCAGCCGGAAGCGGTCGGTGACATCCCGAAGCGACCACAGGGTCCAGGTCGCCCCCCCGCTCCCTTCCAGGCGATTCAGGGTACATTCATAGACATAGACCTTGCCTTGGGCCTCCCGGGTCAGGAGGGTGCGGGCCGGATACCAGGGGCTCATCTCCGTGGGGCAGAAACCCACCGCCAGATTGTCGGTGCCCAGAAATGGCGTCTCTAACAAAACACAGGAATGGCCGCCGATCTCCTCCCACCTGAGCCCAAAATGCTCCAGGAACGAGACATTGGCATAGATGATGCCCAGGTCCTGGTCCAGCACCAGGGCATACATGTCGGTGAGGCTGTCCAGGAGCCGGGCAAAAAGCCCCTCCGGCGGCTTGCGCATCACATTCCGGGGTGTGGGCAGGGAAGTCATCTCCGTCTCTCGTCCTAAATGTAGTGCCGCCCCGCCGGGGATGCAAGATTATTCTGGCCCGGGGCCCGGCTCGCCGCGGCCCTGCCCCACGCAATCGCTTTGGGCCATCAGGCTAATATCAGCGGGATGATGATTGCAAATAAGCGCGGCAGGCCGGCGTTTTCGGGGGACGGCTAGAAAAAATCGGTGAGATAGGGGTTGTCGGCCTTTTCCTCCCCCAGGGTCGAGGTCGGGGTCTCGCCGTAGTCGTGGCCGGGCCAGATGCGGGTCTCATCCGGCAGGGGCATGATTTTTCCTTCCAGGGAGGCGATGAGTTGGGGCAGGGACGCCCCCGGCAGATCGGTGCGTCCGGCCGCACCCACAAATAAGGTATCCCCGGTGAACAGCTGGCCGGGGAAGGAGAGGCAGATACCCCCCGGGGTATGGCCCGGGGTATGAAGGACCACGGCAAACCCTTTTCCCAGGGGAATATGGTCGCCGTCAGAAACCAGCACATCCGTCCGGCTCAGGGGCAGAAAACCCTCGGCCCGCGCCGCGGCCTGCATGGCCGGCGTTCGAAAAAACTCCCAGTCCAGCCGGTGCATGACGATCCGGGCCCTGGTGGCCGCGGCCCAGTGGTCGTTGCCCGCGATGTGGTCCGCGTGTCCGTGGGTATTGACGATCCAGCGCAGCCGCCAGCCTTCTTCCCGGAGTGTGGCCGCCAATTCGTCCGAAGGACCGCCGGGGTCGATGAGCAGGGCTTCGCCCGAGTCCTCCTCGGCCACCAGATAGGTCGTCACCCGCAGGGGGCCGGTCGCCGCCGCCGTGATCCTGAGTCGCACCGGGTTATCCCGTCAGCCGCCGCGGCGCCCGGATCACTTGCCCAGAAACGCGAAGACCATCTGCTGGTTGCGCAGGGCGTAAAGTTCCGATTTGATGGAGCGCTTGTGGGCCTGTTCGAATTCCGCCTTGGCCTCCCGCTGCAACTTCACGTATAGATCCGGCTGGGTCGTCTCAATCTTGGCGGCCTTCTGCTGTTTTTCCTCCGCCGACTTGATCAGGCGCTCCGCCTGGGCCAGTTCATCCGCGGCTAGCTTCTGGTTGATGGCCTCCTGCTGGGCCTCTTGGTCCGTCAGTTGCCGGTCCGCCTGCTGCGGGCCGCACTCCTTTTCCAGGATAGTGAACAGGGAGTTGGCCTCTTTCACCTGGGACTTAGCTTCCGCCGTATAGCCCGCCGCCAGCTTCTTTTCGGCGTTATCCAGCAGCTTTACGGCCCGTTTGTAAAGGATGGCGTGATCGGGGCCGCACTTGGCCGGGGCCTTCTGGGCCAGGGCCGACCCGCCCAGCCCCAACATCAGGAGCACTCCCAAAACCATTGGCACAAACCGGGGTCGAATCATCGTGGCGTCCTTTGTCAATGCAGCTGAAAAGTTTCGGTGATGGCCCGTTGCAGCCGGGGCCGGTAGATCAGGTCGAAGGCCGTTTCTTTCCCGGGGAACAGCATCAAGGCCTGGCGGCGCAGGTTTTTGACCACCTGCGCCGCCTCGGGCAGGCTGAAAGACCCGGACCGGATTTCCTGGAGCGCCAGGTCCACCATGAAGCGCAGGTACCTCAACTTCCGGTTCTCTTCCCGGATCGCCTGGCTTCGAGCCGCCTCGTCCATATCAGCCATCGGGGTTCTCCCGGAAAACCGCAAGCCCGGCTGTCGGGGGCCGCCAGCTCAACTGGCCCGCCCCCTTCATCCGCCTCGCTCCGGCTCACCGGACGGAATCTATTCTAACTTGGCCGCCCCGCCCTGTAAAGGGGAAAGCCTGACTTCCTTGGGGGCCGTGGAGGTTGGGGGCGTGGCCGCGGGGAGGGGCCCCGCCGCGCTCTTGGTGATGTCCTGGGCCAGGCCCGACCGGGCCTTGAGGATGGCCGGCACCTTATCCCAATCGATGCGATCGGCGATATGGTAGTAATCCGCCATGTCCTTCACCCATTCCATGGAGTGCAGCTCCCACTCGTAGATATTGGGGATGGCCTCCAGATACACCCGGCCCTCCGGCGTCAGGGCCAGTTTGATGGGCCGGTAAATGATCTTCACCGTGGTGCCCACCTCTACCTGGGGAAAGAGCTGCTCGATTTCGTTCGGCAGCATGCGGATGCAGCCGTGGGACACATAGTAGCCCACGGTCCAGGGGCGGTTGGTGGCATGAATCCCAACCCCGGAGGCCGTGGTCCCCATATAGAATTTTCCCAGGGGATTTTTGGGGCCCGGCGGGACCTTCGTCACCACTTCCTGACCCATTTCGTCCATCTCTTCCTGGATGGACGGCGGCACGTTCCAGACGGGGTTCTTGCGCTTTTCGAAGATCTTATAGGTCCCGGTGGGCGTCGGCCAGCTGGGCTTGCCCACCGCCAGGGCATAGCGCCGCTGATAGGTCCCGTTTTGGAAATAGTACAGATGCAGTTCCGGCAAATTGATCACCATGCCGTTTTGCACCTCCGCCGGCACGATGTGGGTGTTGTTGATCTTGAGCACCATGCCGGCTTTGAGCTTATAGGGCTTTTTCAGGCCGTTCTGCCGGACCACCGCTTCCCAGCGCACCCCCTTCTCCAGGGCCAATTGGCTCAGGCTGGTGGGTTTCTGTATCTCCACCGATTCCTCGCCGCCCGCCACCTGGTGATAGAGGGGCGGGGCCGAGTCCGCCCTGGCCAGTTGCGCCCCCGACAGGAGGGCTAATAAAATCAACCATACTCTTACAGCCATCTTAATATTCAACCTCTGCTTCATAAGGAAAGTGATCGGAAGGGTAGCGGCCTTCTTGATGATCCGTAACCATGGCCGCCCGCCGCACCGCAAAGGGCGGGGTCGTCAGAATCCAGTCGATGCGGCTGCCCCGCGGCCGGCCGTCGAACCCGTGCTGGGTGGTGGCCTCTTCTTCCCGCCCCTGCACCTGCCTCCAGGTATCTTGTAAGGGGCTGTCGGCCCCGATGAATTCCCGGTAAACCGTCTCATCCGGCGGCTCGTTAAAATCCCCCACCAGGATCAGGGGCAGGTGGAGGGGCACAAAAAATTCCCGGATCATCCGGGCCCCCTCCCGCCGGGCCGCCTCCGAAACATGATCCAGATGCGTGTCGATGAAGTAAAAACTGGTGCCCCGCCCGTTTTCCCGGAACCGCCCGTAGGTGGCCATGCGGGGAAAGGCCGAGCCCCAGCTCATGCTGCGGTGCGCCTGGGGCGTCTCCGACAGCCAGAACTCGCTGCTCTCCTCCACCTGAAAGCGGTCCCCCCTATAGAAAATCGTGGGATACTGGCAGGTGGGGTCCACCCGGCGATGCGCCGTTAATGGCAAGTAGCCGCTCAAATGCTGCTCCAAATAGTCCAATTGGGGCACCGTGCCTTCCTGGGTCCCCAACAGGTCCGGCCGATGGTTGAGAATCACCTGCGCCACCAAATCCTTCCGGAACTCCCACTCATTAGGCCCGTCTAGGGGCGTGGCGAACCGGAGATTGAACGTCATGAGGCGCATGGGCGCCCTCAACTAAACCCCACCCGCATCGCCTGCGGGAAAAACAGGTCCTGGGAGGTCCGCAAAAAATGCGCGTCGGTCATGGAGGCCAGGAAATCCCGGACGATCTCCGCCGGCCGCCGGGATTCCCGGTAACCTCCGTCCATGCCCCCCAGGAAATCCGTCCAAATGGGCGAATCCTCCCGGCCCGCCTCCACATCCGCCAAAAACCTGGCAAAGAGCTGCTGGAACAGGGCCTCGATCTTGGGGGTCTCGAACTTGATGCGCGGGTTGTCGTAAATCCGCCGGTAATTGAACTCCTTCAGCCTCTTTAAAAGCCCCCCCACTTCGGGACTGTAACCCACATAATTCTTATCATAACTGTGCGTGATCAGGTCTGCCACCAGACTGTAGACGATGGCGCCGTTGGTCCGGCCCAGGTTTTCCCCCACCTCCGGCGGCAGCTCGTCCCGATCCAGCAGCTTCAGGGTGATGGCATCCTCCAGGTCCCGGCCGATGTAGCTGATGGTGTCCGCCAGCCGGACCACGCACCCTTCCAGGGTCATGGGCTTCAAGGACGCCGCCGGCTCCGCCAGCTTGGCCCGGATCTCTTCCTCCAGGTGCCCAAAGGTCTTGTCCCCCTGGGGCGAGAGGCGTTCCAAATGCGTCTCCCCGTCGTGGCACAGGATCCCGTCCAGGACCTGCAGGGAGAGGTTAAGCCCCCGCCCCTGCTTTTCTATCCGGTCCAGAAACCACACTCCCTGGATGCTGTGCAGAAAGGGGCCGACCCCGTGCGCCTCGCACAGGCCCGACAGGATGCGCTCGCCGTCGTGCCCGAAGGGCGGGTGGCCGATGTCGTGGCCCAGCGCAATGGCCTCCAGCAGGTCCTCGTTCAGCCGCAGAAACTTGCCGATGGTCCGGGCGATCTTGGACAAAAGCTGCACGTGCAGCACCCGGTGGCTGATCTGTTCATGGCTGATGAGGTAAAAAACCTGGGTCTTATCGATGTAGCGCGTGTAAGACCGGGAGTGGAGGATACGGTCCGCGTCCACCGCGAAGTCCTGCCGGTGGCCTTCGGCAATGCGCGCCTCATAGCATCGGCGGATAGCCTGCACACTCTTGGTGGCGTATGCCGAGAGCCCGGCTTCTTCCTGCTTATCCAGGGATTGCCGTAATGCGGCTAACTTGACCATGCGTACCCACTGCCCCCCAAATATTGTACCACAGCGCCGCTGAACCCTCAAGCGCCCGCCGCAAGAATCGCCATTGACTTCCGGGTTTTCTGGTTTATTTTTAGAGAAACCGGACTGGCGCGGCCTCAGACCAAGTTGAGACCTCTGCCAAAGTCTTTATGTGGGACAGCCGCCCTCGGCTGTCCATACCTCACTTTCTGAGAGGTCTCATTTTGGTATGCAGCCAAGCTAAGAAGAGAAACAACCTGCAGGGGCGGTGAGAGCACCGCCCCCGGCAGCCCGAAACTTCCTCAGCCCCATACACCCAAAAGGAGAGGAACATGGTCAAGGTCTTGATGGAAAGGACGATTCGCGGGCGGAACGTCGGCCAGATCGTGCGTCTCTTACGCCAGCTCCGGGTTTTGGCCATGCAGCAGCCCGGCTATATCAGCGGCGAGACCCTGCACGGGGTTGACGATCCCAACTATTACGTGGTGATCAGCACCTGGGAATCTCTCCAACCGTGGCAGGACTGGTTCAACAACCCCGAGCGGCGCAAATTGAGCGCCGAAATCGACGGCTTCCTGGAATCCCCCACCCTGACCCGGGTCCTGACCAGCTGAGGCGGATGCCCCCCGGTACCTCCTCCGGCATATTGGCCGGCTCTGTAGGGGCGGGTTTGAAACCCGCCCCTTCTATTTTGCCGTCGCCGCCGCCCCCAACCACATCAAAGAGGCAAAGACCAGGACCACCAGGAGGAGGACCATCATTGCCGAAGAGTAGCGGTCCTCATAGGCAAACTGCCGCAGCACCGCAATGAAGCCCCCCCACAGGATCAGGTCCGCCACGAACCAGGCCGTGAAACCGCTGCCCGCCGCAAACAACAGCAGCACGAAGGCCCCCAGGACCGCCGCCGCCCAATACAAGATCTTCCGGCCCTCCAGGGACCTCACCGCCGCCGCCACGCTTTTTACGTCCCCCCGGTTGATCAGGTCCTTGTCCGCGTCCAAGACGCCTTCCATGCAGAACTCCGCCGGCCGGTCTTTCATCCCGGTATAGGTCCCGGCCTTGACCCCGTAACGCCTAATCCCCAATTTCTGCAAGACCTCCGCAATTTTCATGTCTCCTCCCTGGTTCCCTTAAGACTTATGCTTGATTCCCTGGCGGCCTTAACCGCCTTTCCTTCTTATCGGGAAAACGCCCCGAAACATAGAAATTTTTTGCCCCCGGCCCCTCATCCCCCCAAACCGCCGCAGCCGGTAAATTCCCCGCGCCTCCCCGCCCCCGCCCGCCGATAATTTTTTGCATTGCGCCAACTTCATGATATTATCTATCTTTTAAAGGAGTTAAACCCGAGCAGGGGGGAGCCTTTCCCGGGGCGGCCGTCGCCATGACCAGCTCTACCTATCTGGAAGATTTCCTGCGCTACCTCAAGGTGGAACGGCAGATGTCGCCCCACACCCTGAGAAACTACCGCCTGGACCTCAGCCAGTTTCTCCAGTTTTGCGCCGAGCACCGGCAAGACCTTGCCCTGGAGCAGGTGACCTACCAGGACCTCCGGGCCTTTCTGGCTGCGGCCCTGAAGCAGAACCGCAAGACCACCGTGGCCCGCAAGCTCTCGGCCCTGCGCACCTTCTTCAAATACTTGCAGCGCCTGGGGGCCGTGACCCACAACCCGGCCAAACTGGCCCCCAGCCCCAAGCTGGAAAAGGTCCTGCCTCACTACCTCAGCGTGGACGAGACCTTTCACCTCCTGGGCAAGCCCATCGGCGGCGATTTCGCCGCCTGCCGGGATAAGGCCGTCCTCGAGGTCTTCTATAGCGGCGGCCTGCGCCTCTCCGAGCTGGCCGGGCTCAACCTGAAGGACGTGGACCTGGCCCCCGGCGTCCTTCGGGTCTGGGGCAAAGGGTCCAAGGAGCGCCTGGCCTTTCTGGGCCAGCCCGCCAAAGAAGCCCTTACGGCCTATCTGCCCCTGCGCCAGGTCTTCCTGGCCGGCCGCGGCGCCGGCGACGAGACCGCCCTGTTCATCAATCCCCGGGGCCGCCGCCTCTCCACCCGGGGGGTGGCCCGGCTGGTGGCCAAGTGGGTCAGGCTGGCGGGCCTCTCTCCGGGCCTGACGCCCCACGGCCTGCGCCACAGCTTCGCCACCCATCTGTTGGAGGGCCAGGCCGACCTCCGGGCCGTCCAGGAACTTCTGGGTCACGCCTCCATCTCCACCACCGGGCGCTATACCCACCTCAACCTGGACTACCTGATGGAGGAGTACGATAAGGCGCATCCCCGCAGTAAGTGAGAGGCGCAAAGGGCAATATGCGCCCGAATGTTCCCGGGAGGTGGCTATGAAGCTGCTCATGATCATTGCCAGCAATGACGGTGAAACCATTTACAACGCCATGCGCCTGGCCAATGTCGCCCACGGCCAGGGCGATGAGGTGGGCGTCTTCATGCTGGGCAAGGGCGTGACCTTTGAACAGAGTAGCTCCGAGGCCTTCAACGTCATGGGGGAGATGGAAAAGTTCGAAGGTGATTTTTACGTCTGAGGGGTCTGCCTCAAAGCCCACGGTTTGGTGGGCTCCGGCACCTGCCCCATTGCCTGGATGGACGATCTGTACCACCTGGTCAAGGAAGCCGATAAGGTCCTGACTTTTTGAATGGGTTTTCCCCAGGCCAAGCTCCTGCCTGGGAACGCAATTTTGCCCCATAGCCGGCTCAGGCACGCATGGCACGCCCTATATGGGCTTATTGAACTGGAGATAAATCGCCGCAAAGGAAAAGGGAGAATCGTTGCAATCTTTTTCCGTCTTTAACCTTTTCGCCCTTTCCCCTTTTCCCCTTTTCGCCCACCCTTTTCGTGCCGGGAGGTTGAAAGCTGACCAATATGGTTGATAATAAGAAATTCCGCGGCACCACCATCCTCATGGTGCGCCGGGGCAATAAGGTGGCGGTGGCCGGCGACGGCCAGGTCACCCTGGGCGACATGGTGATGAAGCACCATGCCAAAAAGGTCCGCAAACTCTACCACGGCAAAATCATCGTGGGGTTCGCCGGCTCCGCCGCCGACGCCCTCACCCTCTTCGAGCGCCTGGAGGCCAAGCTGGAGAAGCACCAGGGCAACCTCACCCGCTCCGTGGTGGAACTGGCCAAGGACTGGCGCACCGACAAGATCCTCCGGCGTCTGGAGGCCATGCTCCTGGCGGTGGACGACACCGGCGCCCTCCTGGTCTCCGGCACCGGCGACGTCATCGAGCCCGACGAAGGGGTGATGGCTATCGGCTCCGGCGGCCCTTACGCCTTGGCCGCGGCCCGGGCCTTGCTGGCCCATACGAAACTCTCCGCCGCCCACATCTGCAAGGAGGCCATGACCATCGCCGCGTCGCTGTGTGTGTATACCAATGATGAGATTGTTATTGAGGAATTAGGCCTTTAGTGTCCTTCTCAAGAAAATGATTTTTTGAAAATGAGCAAAATAGAGTTACCAAAACCGCATCCGGCTATCACTCGAACGAGAGATGAACTTATTCATTTAGAAAAGTTTGTTGACATTTGTGTCCGTGCACTCGAGCAAAGTACCCATGCGGTGCAGATGGTAGATATTTGCCAAAGGGCCTCTAAAGTTCTTGGCGATACCCCCTTGCTTATGACGGAAAAAGAGTTAAGGGAGGCAAAAAAAAGGGCCAGTGAAGTTGAAGTGTTTTCGAAGAAACAAAAAGAAGATGGGTTTCCATACCTATATAGCTTAGCAGTCGTCAGATTATGGGGCATTTTAGAAGCGATGGTCGACGATATCGTGGTTGATTTTATGCATCGACCAGACAAATGCAAAGACAAAGACCTTCTTTATAGCCTCAAGGGTCCTCTGCTTGAATTTGCGACAGCTTCGCCTGAACAGCAGGCAGATTTTCTTACTGAAAGACTTAAGGATGCAGTAAAGGCAGGGCTCCAACCAGGTGTTGGGCGGTTCGAAGCAATGTTAGAACCTATCGGTCTCGGAGGAGGAATCGACCACGATGTACGGCGTGTACTATTCGAGCTCAGCCAAGTGAGAAATGCTATTGTGCACAAGGTCGCTTTGGCGGACCGTCGCTTCGTTGAGGCTTGCCCCTGGCTGAATCTCAAGAGGGGTGGAAAGCTGAAGGTTAATGGAGGAGATTTTCATTTGTACATGCTTTCTGCGTTATACTACGCGTTAGAACTCAGCTTGCGAACTCTACAATTATCGGGCTACGAACCAACCGAACAAAGAACAAAATTACTACCTGAAATTGCATCAACCATCAGTCAATTATGGTCAAATCGCATAGAAGCAGGCAAGCCCGAGGCATTACTGACCGCTGATCGCTGACCGCTGATAGCTGCTTGTAAAGGAATTAACCACCATGAAATTGCTCAAATTCCTCCCCGCTTCCGGGGATCACCTCACCCCCCGGGAGACCGTGGCGGAGTTGGATAAATACATCGTCGGGCAGAATGACGCCAAACGCTCCGTGGCCATCGCCCTGCGCAACCGCTGGCGGCGCCAGCAGATCCCCGAGGCCCTTCGGGACGAGATCGCCCCGAAAAATATCATCATGATCGGCCCCACCGGCGTGGGCAAGACCGAGATCGCCCGGCGCCTGGCCAAGCTCACCGCCTCGCCCTTTTTGAAGATCGAGGCCTCCAAATTTACCGAGGTGGGCTACGTCGGCCGGGACGTGGAATCCATGGTCCGGGACCTCATGGAACTGGCCGTCGCCATGGTCAAGGCCGACGAGCGGGACAAGGTCCAGGCCAAGGCCGAAGCCGCGGTGGAAGAGCGCCTCCTGGACCTGCTCCTCCCCGGCTCGGCCCCGGAGACGCTCACTGACGAAAAAGATGAGCAAGGCGAAAAAGACGGCGGCGGTAACACCCGGGAGAAGCTCCGCACCATGCTCCGGGCCGGCCGCCTCGAAGACCGCCTCGTGGAGCTGGAAGTCAGCCAGCGCGCCGCCCCGGTGGTCGAAATCTTTTCCGCCGCCGGCATGGAGGAAATGGACTTCAACTTCAAGGACATGCTGGGGAACCTCTTTCCCGGCAAGACCAAGCAGCGCAAGGTCAAGCTCTCCGAGGCCCGGGAATATCTGCTCCAGGAGGAGGCCGGCCGCCTCATCGACATGGACCGGGTGGTGGAGGAGGCCCGGCGCAAGGTCGAGCAAAACGGCATCATCTTTCTGGATGAGATCGACAAGATCGTCGGCCGGGACGGCACCCGGGGGCCCGACGTCTCCCGGGAAGGCGTGCAGCGGGACCTCCTGCCCATCGTCGAAGGCACCACCGTCAACAGCAAGTACGGCATGCTGCGCACCGACCACATCCTGTTCATCGCCTCCGGGGCCTTCCATCTCTCCCGGCCGTCGGATCTGATCCCGGAGATGCAGGGCCGCTTCCCCATCCGGGTGGAGCTCCACTCCCTGGGGACCGAGGAGTTTGAACGCATCTTGACCGAGCCGGAAAACGCCCTGATCAAGCAGTACCGGGCCCTCTTAAACACCGAAGGCATCCGGCTCACCTTCACCCCCGGCGCGGTCAAAGAGATCGCCGGCCTGGCCACCCGGGTGAACGACCGCACCGAAAATATCGGGGCCCGGCGGCTCCACACGGTCATGGAAAAACTCCTGGAGGAGATCTCCTTCACCGCCCCGGACCTAACGTCCCAGGAGATCACCATCACCGACGCCTATGTCCGGGACCGCCTGGCCGCCCTCATCGAAGACGAGGACCTGAGCCGGTATATTTTGTAAGGCGGGGGAAAAAGGCGAAACGGCGAAGAGGGGAAAAGGAAGAAAAACGATTTATCAAGTTTTTTCTTTTCGCCTTTTGCCCTTTTCCCCTTTTCGCCCGGCGGGATTTCGGTCTAAGGAGATTGTCATAACCCCATGTCCCAAGAATACCTAAAAAAGGCCGAGACCTTATTGGAAGCCCTGCCCTACATGCGCACCTTTCAAGGGCAGACCCTGGTGATCAAGTACGGCGGCGCCGCCATGATCGAGCCGGAGCTCAAGCGCGCCTTCGCCCAGGACATCACCCTCCTCCAGTACCTGGGTATCCACCCGGTGGTGGTCCACGGCGGCGGGCCCCAGATCGGCAAGATGCTGGCCAAGATGGACATCCCCACCCGCTTCGTGGACGGCCACCGGGTCACCGACGAGTCCACCATGGACGTGGTCGAGATGGTCCTGGCCGGCAAGATCAACAAGGAGATCGTCAACCTGATCAACTCCGCCGGCGGCAGCGCCGTGGGCCTCAGCGGCAAAGACGGCCAACTGCTCCAGGCCCAGAAAATGGAGTTCTACCGCCCCCGGGAGGACGAGCCCCCCGAGATCATCGACATCGGCCTGGTGGGGGAGGTCACCGCGGTGAACACCAACCTCATCCGCACCCTGCAGGGCCAGCACTTCATCCCGGTCATCGCCCCGGTGGGGGTGGGCGAAGCCGGCGAAACTTACAATATCAACGCCGATCTGGTGGCCGGGGCGGTGGCCGCGGCCCTGGGCGCCGCCAAGCTCATTCTGCTCACCGACGTCCCCGGCGTCCTGGACCGGGAGGGCCGCCTCATCTCCAGCCTCACCCGCCGCCAGGCCGTGGCCCTGATAGATGAAGAAATTATCGTCGGCGGCATGCTGCCCAAGATCAAGTGCTGCCTCGAGGCCCTGGACGAAGGCGTGGCCAAGGCCCATATCCTGGACGGCCGCGCCCTCCACGCCCTGCTCCTGGAGATTTTCACCGACACCGGCATCGGCACGGAGATCGTGGGGTAGTTCAAGGTTCAAAGTTCAAAGTTCTAGGTTTTAGTTCTTAGTTTTTGCTTTTTGCTTTTTGCTTTTTAACTTTGAACCTTGAACCATGAACCTTGAACTAACTCGGAGAGGAAAATTGCCTAACCAAAATTGGATGCAACGCGCCGACAAAGTAATCATGAACACCTACGGCCGGCAGCCCCTGGTGCTGGTCAAGGGCCAGGGCTGCCGTGTCTGGGACGATACCGGCAAAGAATACCTGGACTGCGTCGCCGGGCTGGCGGTCTGCAACCTGGGCCATGCCCACCCGGCCGTCGCCCAGGCCGCCGCGGCCCAACTGACCCGGCTGGTCCACGTCTCCAACATCTACTACACCACCCCCATGGTCGAGCTGGCCGAGACCCTGGTGCGCCTCTCCTTTGCCGACCGCGTCTTTTTCGCCAACAGCGGCGCCGAAGTCAACGAAGGCGCCATTAAGCTGGTGCGGCGCTACTCCCGGGAGCGCTTCGGCGAGGGGCGCCACCGCATCATCTGCATGGAGAACTCCTTCCATGGCCGCACCCTCGGGGCGCTCTCCGCCACCGGCCAGTCCAAGTTCTGGCAGAGCTTCGACCCCCTGCTGCCGGGGTTTATCTTTGTGCCCTTCAACGACCTGGACGCCGTGGCCGCCGCCGTGGATGACACCGTCTGCGCCGTCATGCTCGAGCCCATCCAGGGCGAAGGCGGCGTCTGCCTGCCCTCCCCCGGTTATTTGCAGGGTCTGCGCCGGTTGTGCGACGACCAGGGCCTGCTGCTCATCCTCGATGAAATCCAGACGGGCCTGGGTCGCACCGGGACCCTCTTCGCCCAGGAAAACTTCGGCGTCACCCCGGATGTCATGACCCTGGCCAAGGCCCTGGCCAACGGCCTGCCCATGGGCGCGCTCCTGGCCACCGCCGAGGTCGCCGCCGCTTTCGTCCCCGGCACCCACGCCAGCACTTTCGGGGCCGGCCCGGTGGTGGCCGCCGCCGCCAACGCCGCCCTGACCCTCTTGAGCGCCCCGGAGTTTCTGGCCGCAGTGCGGGCCCGGGGCGCCTTTCTCGCCCAGGCCTTATCCGCCTTGCAGGCCGAAATCCCTGTCATCAAAGAGGTGCGCGGCCTGGGCCTCATGTGGGGCCTGGAATTGACCCAGGAAGGCGCTCCGGTGGTGGCCGCCTGCCGCGAGCGCGGCCTCTTGCTCAACTGCACCCAGGGCAACGTCATCCGGCTGCTGCCGCCCCTGGTCATCACCCCCCGGGAACTCGACGCGGCCCTGGCAATCCTCCGGGACGCTCTCAAGGCGGTCTTTCCATGACCCGCCACCTCTTGACCATCTTGGATCTGAGCCGCCAGGAGATCGAACACCTCCTGGCCCGGGCCCGGGAACTCAAGGTTTTCCATAAGCAAGGTCAAAACCTTGTTCCCCTTAAGGGAAAAACCCTGGCCATGATCTTCGACAAGCCCTCCACCCGCACCCGGGTCTCCTTTGAGGCCGGCATTGCCCAACTGGGGGGCGCCAGCATCTACCTGGCCCCGGGCCAGACC
>JBKQVS010000029.1:0-20351 GCA_052139855.1 Desulfobaccales bacterium | reverse complement strand
ATAGAATGCAAGATGGTGATTAAAGAGCCATACGTGGTTAGCCTGGTATTAAAGGTGGCATTACCCAAAGGAAGGTCCTGATATGGCAAACGAAGTATACAGCATTTGCTTCATGTGCACGGTGCGCTGTCCCATCCGGGTCCTGGTGGAAAATGACGACGTGAAATGGATCGAAGGCAATCCCCACGTGCCGGGCATCGAAGGGGCCTTGTGCGCCAAAGGCTCGGCGGGGCTGGCCCTGCTCCATGACGACGAGCGGCCCCAGCACCCCATGATCCGCACCGGCCCCCGAGGCTCCGGGGAATGGCGGCAGGCCACCTGGAACGAAGCGCTGGATTACGTCGGCGACAGACTCAAGGAGATCATCAAGCAACACGGCGGGCAGAGCGTGGTCTTCGGAGAGCGCACCAATCTCAATACCCACATCAGCAAGACCTTCATGAAGGCCATCGGCTCCCCGAACCATTTCACCCACGACGCCTTGTGCAAAGGCTCGCTGAACACCGCTTTTCGCAGCCTCACGGGCTTTACCGACGCCCAGGTGGGGGTGGATTACGCCAATACCAAGTACATCGTCATGTATGGCCGCAACCTGTTCGAGTCCCTGGAGATCAAGGCCATCAACAACCTGCTGAACGCCATGGAGAAAGGCGCCAAGCTCATCTACATCGACCCCCGGGCGAGCATTACCGCCAGCAAGGCCGACCGTTACCTGATGATCTGGCCCGGCACCGACCTGGCCTTCAACTACGCCCTGATCCACACCATCCTGAAGGAGAAGCTGCACGACGCCCCGTACGTGCGCCGCTGGGTCAAGGGCCTCAAGGAACTCCAGGCCTTTATCGAACCCTACACCCCGGAATGGGCCGAGGCGGAAACGGGCCTCCCGGCCCATGAGATCGTCACCCTGGCCCGGGAAGCGGCCGCGGCCAAACCCGCGGTGGTCTTCCACTATGGCTACCGGAGCGCGCACCATCCCAATGAGATTTATTTCCGGCGCTCCCTCATCATCCTCAATGCCCTGATGGGCTCAATCGAAGCCAAGGGCGGGCTTTTCTTTAAGAAAGGCCCCAAGGCCTTCGGGTTAGGCGACATTAGGAAGTACACGGAACAGGAATTGCCCAAGGTCAAGGCGCCGCGGTTTGACGGGTCCGGGGTTGATAAGTTTCCCATCGCCGACGCGTCCCACGGCAATCCCCAGATGCTGGCCCATGCCATCCTGAACGAAGACCCTTACCCCATCAAGGCCCTGATCGTCAACCGGTTCGAGCCGCTCCAGTCCATCCCGGCGGCCGCCACCACCCGGAAGGCCTTGGATAAGCTGGACCTCATCGTCAGCATCGATGTCAATTTCAGTGAGATCGCCTGGTACTCCGATGTCATCCTGCCGGAATCCATTTACCTGGAACGGGCCGATTCCATCCAGGCGATATCGGGGCTCAAACCCCAGCTTTACCGGCGCCAGCAGGCGGTGCGCCCCCGCTATGACACGCGTCCGGGCTGGCTGATCCTCAAGCAGTTAGCCCAGCGACTGGACCTGGACCGCTATTTCCCCTATGAAACCATTGAAGATATTTGGAATTTCCAGCTCCAGGACCTGGGTGTTACGATCGAGGATTTTGACGCCAAGGGCTTTGTGACCTTGAGCGATGAGCCCCTGCTGTGGGATAGGGAAAAAGGCATCAAGTTCAAGACCCCGTCAGGGAAGTTCGAACTGGTGAGCCCGCTCATGGAGAGCGCCGGCTTTCAATCCTTCCCGCCCTACACCCCGGTGCCCCGGTCCGGCAACGGCAGCTTCAAGCTCATGGTGGGCCGCTCGGCTGTTCACACCCACCTGTCCACCCAGAACAACGTTTACTTGAGTGAACTGACGCCGGAAAACCTTTTGTGGATCAACACCGGGGCCGCAGGCCGCCTGGGCATTAAAGACGGCCAGGTGGTGGAGGTGGTTTCGCCTCTGACCACGGCCAGGATCAAGGCCCGGGTGACGGACTTCATTCACCCCGAGGCGGTTTTTATGCTGCACGGGTTCGGGAAGACCGTGCCGGCCCAAACCCGCTGCTATCTGAAGGGGGCCTCGGACGCCATGCTCCAGGAAAACCTTTCGGACCCGGTGGGCGGCAGCCCGGCGTTTGATAATACTATGGTGGAGGTGCGGCCGGTTAAATAATGCAAGCGTTCAGCAGTCAGCAGTCAGTTATCAGCAAAAGCCAGAGCTTATCATATCGGGGCGATAACGACTATTCTCCTGGAATGATACAATTAAGTGTTTTGATTCATGAAACTGAACGCTGAAAAGACGGTTTCCAAATATTTTGCTTGAGTCTCGATTGAGTTTGTCGGAGGGGGTTCATGAGTCAATATTACCTGTTGCAGGACCAGAAGAGATGCATCGGCTGCTTAAGCTGTGAAGTGCATTGCAAGAGTAACAAGGGCCTGCCGCCGGGCCCCCGGCTGGGTCAGATCATCACCGTCGGCCCCAAGATGGTGGGCGAGGTGCCCCGCATGGGCTTTGTGTTCATGCCGTGTTTCCACTGCTCCGACCCCTGGTGCGTGCCCGTCTGCCCCACCGGGGCCATGCGCAAGCGCCCCAAGGACGGCATTGTCTATGTGGAGCAGTCCCTGTGCGTGGGGTGCAAGAGCTGCATCTCGGCCTGTCCCTGGGGCGCGCCCCAATGGCAGCCCCAGATCGGCAAGGTCATCAAGTGCGACTACTGCATGGACCGCATCGACCAGGGGCTGAAGCCGGCCTGTGTCAGCAAGTGCGTCACCCACTGCCTCCATTTCGGGGTAGCCGACCAACTGGACACCACCCGCCGGGAACGCCTGGCCAAGGCCGTGGCCTTTGAACTGGACACCGTGGTCAGCGCCCGGTAGGAGATTCAACCGATGATCGCCAGCCAATACCCCCTGCTGCAGGTCAATATCTTCACCTTCCCCGGCAAAGCCCTGGAAGAGGCCGAAGCCGTGCGCCAGGCCTTTATCGATACCTTGACCCAGCGGGCTTTCGACGAGTTGGGGCCTCTGGATATTCAACTGGTGGGCTGGCGGGGCATCGAGGGCCGGGACGTCATGGCGGAAGTACGCTATGAGGGCACCTCCAGCCTGTATGAACTGGTGACCCCGGACATGGTCCCCCGGATCATCCAGAGCCATCTGGAGGAACACCGGCCCGTGCGGCGCTGGGTGGTGGGCAAGGATTTCGAGGACTACTATGAACCCCAGAAGATGCATGTCTCCGAGCTTCTGGGCAAGATCGATCCCCAGTGCCTGGAAGAATACCAGGACTACGACGGCTATAAAGCCCTCCGGTCTTTTTACAGCCAGGGGTTCGAATCTTTCCTGCAGAAAGTGGTGGCCGCGGGGTTCTGCGAATTCAACCGGACCACCAGCACGCCCTTCGGGCCCACCTGGTGTGAGCTGCGGGTGGAGAAACAGCGCCCCATCCTGGTGGTGAACGCGGCGCCGCCCTGCCCCCAGGCCACCTCCGAGATGCTGCTGCTGGAAGGCGTACCCCACCAGGTGATCGAGGGCATCCTCCTGGCGGTCAACACCCTCCAGGCCGAAGCGGTGATCGTTTACCTGCCCGCCGAGGCCACCCTGGCCCGGGAGCGCTTGCGCTCCTGTTGGGAAAAGATGCTTCAGAGCACCATCCTGCCACCATCGCATAAGCCGGTGCATCTGGAGATTCTGGCCAGTGAACCCCGCTTTTTAGTGGAAGATGAGGACCTATTCAGCCAATACCTGCACACCACCCTGCCGGCGTCCTTCTGGACCAAGTACCCCAACCCCACCTTCCTGTTCCACGGGCTGGGAACCATTGCGGCTTTACCCTTCATCGCCCAGACCCCGGTATCCTGGTTCCGGAAGTTGGGGATTGCCTGCGCCCCGGGCACCATGATCTTCCGCCTCATGGGGGCCGTGGAGCAGCCCGGGTTTGTAGAGGTCCCCCTGTCGGCCACCCTGGGAGATGTGATCAACGGCGTGGGCGGGGGTTTCCGCCATGGCCGGACCCCCAAGGCCATCCTGGTGGGCGGCACCCTGGGCGGCATCTTTCCGGCCAACTTGCTGCAGATTAGCCTGAATCACGAGACCCTGCGGGAACTGGGGGGCTCCCTGGCCCTGGGGACCATTCAGGTCCTGGATGAAAAGGATTGCATCATCGCCCTGGTGCGCCGCCAGATCGACTTCATCCTGGATCAACCCGGGGCGCAATGCCCCACCTGCCACCAGTCCCTTATCCTCATCCGGGATTTGCTGGCCGAGATTGCCGGAGGCGAAGCCACCGGGGAGACCCTGGAGGAGTTGAAGACCGTGTGCGAGCGGTTGAAGCTCAAGGGGTCCTGCCACCTGGGACGCCAGGCGGTCAACCCCATTCTCACCTCCCTCCAGTACTTCCCGGAGGAATACCGGATGCACACAGACAATAAAAACTGTCCGGCCCGGGTCTGCGCCAAACTCCTGCCCGCCCCCTGCCATATGGCCTGTCCCGCAGGCATCGACATCCCCAGTTACATGGCCCTGGTGGGTCAAGGGCGCTTTCTGGAGGCCCTGGAGGTGATCCGCCAGGACAACCCCTTTCCCTGGGTCTGCGGCCTCATCTGCCCGCACCCCTGCGAGCGGGCCTGTGTCCGGGGCCATCTGGATGAACCCCTGAACATCAAGTACCTCAAGGCCTTTGTGGCCGACTGGGCCACCCGCCACGGCGAATATCTGCCTCTCAAACCGGCGCCGTCCAACGGCCGGAAGGTCGCCATCGTGGGTTCGGGCCCCGCGGGGCTGTCCTGCGCCCATTACCTGGCCCTGAAGGGTTACCAGGTGACCGTTTTTGAGGCCATGCCCGAGGCCGGCGGCCTCTTTGTGGCCGGCATCCCGGAATACCGCCTGCCCCGGGAAGTGGTGCGCAAGGAAATCGAACTCGTCTGCTCCCTGGGGGTAGAGATCAAAACCGGGGTCACGGTGGGGACCGACGTCACCCTGGATGTGTTACGGAGCCAGGGTTATGAAGCCTTCTTCCTGGGGATCGGGGCCCACCTGGGTTACAAGCTGAAGATCGAGGGCGAAGACGATTTTCCTCAGGTTTACGACGTCATCACCTTCCTCAAGAAGGTGAACCTGGGGGACAAGCGGCGGCCGGCCGATAAGGTGGTAATCATCGGGGGCGGCAACGCCGCCATGGATGCGGCCCGCACCTGCGTGCGCCTGGGTTGCCAGGAAGTCCACGTATCCTACCGACGCACCCGGAGAGAGATGCCGGCTCATCCCGAAGAAGTGCAACAATCCCTGGAGGAAGGCGTCAAGATCCATTTTCTGACGGTGCCCATCAAGGTGGGAGGCGAACCCGGGCAGGTCCAGTATCTGGAATGTCTCCAGGCCGAATTGGGCCGGCCCGACGCCAGCGGCCGACGCCGGCCCATCAGCATTCCGGACAGCAACTTTCGCCTGGATGTGGGGGCGGTGATTACCGCCATCGGCCAGCAGCCCGACCTCTGTCCTTTCCCGACGCCCCCGGTCAACACCAGCCCCTGGTGCACCATTATCACCGACCGGGGCAACACCCGCACCAACGTCGCCGACATTTTCGCGGGCGGCGATTCGGTGACCGGCCCCGCCACCGCGGTGGAGGCCATCGCCGCGGGCAAACAGGGCGCCCTGGATATTGACTATTATCTGCGCGGGTCTGCCGGTCAGGCCCCTTCGGTCAATACCCAAAAACGCCGGCGAGTGCCGTTTTTGGGCATCCCGGCGGAGACCAAGATCACCAATCACCGGGTGCCCACACCATTTCTGGACATGGAGCAGCGCCGCACCAACTTCGACCGGGTGGAACTGGACTACACCCCGGAGCAGGCGAAAAAAGAAGCCCAGCGCTGTCTGCGCTGTGACATCTGTATCCGCTGCGGCGCCTGCGAGCGGGTCTGCCGGGACACGATGCAGGTTTACGCCTTGAAATTTACCCAGATCAGCACCACCGAACGGATGCTCAGCGATTATGGGCGAGCCCAGGAACGCTGTATCGCCTGCGGCGCCTGCGCCCTGACTTGCCCCACCGGCGCCATCGAATATATCGAAGCCCCGGACCACCGGGAGGTGCGTCTCTGCGGCACGATCCTGAGCGAACTGGAAGTCCACACCTGCCAGAGTTGCGGCGGCCCGCTGCCGCCAGCCCGCTACCTGGGATACGTCAGCTCCCACAGCGATACGGTGATGGGCAAACAGGTGTTGCGCCGCCTCTGCTCCACCTGCGCCCGGGAACAACGCGCCCAGGAGTTTGTCAAGTTTTAGCAAATTATGGCTTTTGCCAAAATTTTTAGCGCTTGCCGGTTTTTAAATCCCCCTAAATTCCCCTTTTTCAAAGGGGGACTTTTAATGGAATGTTCCCAGGTTCCCCCCTGCGTTAGAGCTTTGTCTGATTCTCAGATCAAACCACACTTGCATAGTGTGGTGTTCTAGACATATCCTGCAAAAATATTTCCACTTTTTCGGAAGGTTTTCGTAGGGGCGGTTCGCGAACCGCCCCTACAAAGGCCTCCGGAATGGGGATCGGAATTTGTAAGATACTCCCGGGACACGACCCTATCGCCCATCCAGTCAAGCAAAAATTCAAGCGGATAATTTCGACTCACCTCGAAACCTTGCCAAAAATCTTTAAGGAAGCCCTTAATAGAGGTATAATGAACATAAGCAATTTTAACATTGGTCAGGGAGGACTCTGATGAAATTTAAGCGGAAATGGTTCGCGGCCTTGGCGGTGCTTTTGGCAGCCTTGCTGTATTTTCCCTCGGCCTGGGGACAGCTGAGAGTCCAATCGGGGGCCTTGCCCAAGTCAGGCGGCATTCTGCATCCTAAGGAATTGGAACGGCGAATCTTTCAGCTTACCAACGATGCCCGGCGCAAAAACCACCTGCCTCCGCTTGACTGGGATAATAGCCTGGCGATCAAAGCTCGGGCTAAAAGTGACGACATGCTCCAGAAAAATTATTTCAGCCATACGAATCCCGAAGGAAAAACCATTAATGACACCATGCAGGAGGAAAAGCCGGCGTCCTACAAAACCGTATACCAGATCGGCGAGAATATTTACATGGGTTCGCGGTTTGATTATGCCACCGATGTCAAGACCCAGGCCCGGATGATCGTCGACGGCTGGATGACTTCTCCGGGCCACCGCAAGAATATGCTCGAACCCAACTATACCCATATAGGCGTAGGGGTGGCGGCCAGGGGCAAAGATTGTTACGCCACCCAGATTTTTGCGGGCATGAAATAAGGCCCTCATAGAAACTTTCTCTCCTCCTCTCGGTGGCAGGTGCCGTGCCTTGGGCCATGCTGACCGGGGCAATTCGGTTTCATTGCATCGCCAGCCATCTAAGACCCGATCACATGGGGCACAACGACAATCCGAAGGTCAACTGGGGCGCCAAGGTCATGGCTGAGTGCATCGGGGAGGAACTGCCCCCGTGCCAGGCCGCCTGTCCCCTGGACATCCGGGTGCGGGAGCAGCTCCGCTTCATGCAGCAGGGCGACCAAGCCGCGGCGTTGGCCGTGGTCCTGGAACGCTGCCCCTTTCCCGGTATCCTGGGCCGGATTTGCACCCATCCCTGCGAGGCGGCCTGCACCCGCAACTCCCTGGACCAACCCATTGCCATCGCCGGGCTGAAACGCCACCTGGCGGACCTGGACCCCGACGCGGTTTTCTCCGTGACTCCGGGGCCGGAGCGGGGCCAACGGGTCGCGGTGGTGGGCGGCGGTCCCGCCGGGCTCATGGCGGCCTACGAGCTGCGACGCTTCGGCTATCCGGTCACCCTCTTCGAAACTGAAGCTTTCCTGGGCGGGGCCCTGCGGCTCTACATTCCCCCCTTTCGCCTGCCCCGGGAGGTGCTGGAGCGGGAGGTGAGCGTGGTTACGCAGCTGGGGGCGGAGGTGCGGCTCCGCACCCGCCTGGGCCGGGATGTCCACCTGGAAGACCTGCGCCGGGATTTCACCGCGGTCTTCCTGGCCCTGGGCGCCCACAAGGGCCTCAGCCTCCAGATTCCCGGCGAAGACTTGACCGGGGTGCAGGACGGTATCAGTTTCTTGAAGGCCGTCAACGAGGGGACTCCCCCGCGCGTGGGCCGCCGGGTGGCGGTCATCGGGGGCGGCAACGCCGCGCTGGACGCGGCCCGCTCCGCCCGGCGGGCCGGGGCTGAGGAAGTTCACCTCCTCTATCGCCGCAGCCCCGAACTCATGCCCGCTTTGGCCTCGGAGGTGGAGGAGGCCCGCCGGGAAGGCGTGCAATTCCACTTCCTCACCCTGCCGATGCGTATCCTGGGGGACGACCGGGTTCAGAGGCTGATCGCCCAAAAGACTGAACTGGGAGAGCCAGACGCCGAAGGCCGTTTATGCCCGGTAGCGCGGCCCGGCTCCGAGTTCACCCTGGAGGTGGACCTGGTGATCCCGGCGGTGGGTCAGACCGCGGACTTCAGCTTTTTCGGGCCCGGCCTGGCCTTTGACACTGCCACCATCCACCGGCTTAGCGCGGATCCGGTGACGCTGGCGACCCAGATTTCGGGGGTCTTTGCCGGGGGCGACTTGGTGACCGGGCCGAAGAGCGTGGTGGAAGCATTTGCCGCCGGCCGCCGGGCCGCGCTGGCCATCCACTGCTCTCTCAACGAGGAGTTGCTGCCTCAGGAATTGCCGCCCCTCGCCAGCCGGTCCACCAGCCTCATCGTGGATACGCGTGGCGCAGAGGTCACCCGCCGCCAACCCATGCTTGACCTCAGCCAGGCGGAACGAACCGCCCAGCCGGAAGCCGAAGTGGAGCTGGGGTTCACCGCAGAGGCGGCCCAAGCCGAAGCCGCCCGATGCCTCAGTTGCGTCTGTTCCCAGTGCGTCAAGAACTGCACCTTTCTGCAGCACTATGTGCAGCAGTTTCCGTACTCGGAAAAAGGGCTGGTACGTCGGTTGGAGGAGCGGGGAACCGTTGACCCCCTGCTGCCCTACTCCTGTCATTACTGCGGCCTGTGCCAGGCGGTTTGCCCCAAGGACCTTCATGCCGGCCGGGTTTGCCTGGCGGCCCGGCAAGACCTGGTGGCCCGCGGCAAAGGCCCCTTACCTCCCCATAAGTCCATCCAGAACTTCGTCAAGTGGGGTGCTTCCCCGACCTTTGCCCTGAGCCGCCCGGACCCCGCCACCGGCAGGGCGGCCCGGGTTTTTTTCCCGGGCTGCTCCCTGTCGGGGCACTTTACCGAAGTGGTGAAAACGGCTTACGCTCACCTGCGTCGCCGTCTCCCGGATACGGGGATCATGCTCAACTGCTGCGGCGCCCCCAGCTATTTCATGGGGGAGACCGACGTCATGCTCCGGATTATCGGGAATGTGGCCGGGGAGCTGAAGAAGCTGGGCGCGCCAGAAGTTATCGTGGCCTGCACCCACTGCTACCAGACCTTTCAGGAATTTCTGCCGGAGGTCAAAACCCGGACAATTTACGAGGTGTTGAACGAGGTGGGCCTGCCGGACGGCGCCTCAAACCATGCGCCATCCTTTTTTAACATCCAAGACCCCTGCGGCGCCCGCCAGGCCCCCCAGGTGCATGACGCGGTGCGCCGCCTCATCGCCGGCCTGGGCTACGCCGTGGAGGAGATGGCTCACAACCGGGAACGCAGCATCTGTTGCGGCTCAGGCGGCATGGTGCCAGCGGTGGCGCCGGAACTGGCCAAAAAAATGACCGACTTCCGCCTGTCCGAGGCCACTCGGGACCTGGTCACCTACTGCGCCTCCTGCCGGGCCCGCCTGAGCAAGGTGGGGCACCCCACCCTGCACGTCCTGGACCTGCCGTTTAACCCGAATTGGCAGCAGACCAAGACGCGGCCGCCATCTCATAACCTGGTACGCTGGTGGCGGCGCTGGCGGCTGAAGAGGTATTTTCTTGGGGGAGGGGACTAAGGGCTTTTTCATAAGTGCTCTTACCCCCTCCCCCAAACCCCCACCCCAATCCCTTACTATGAGAAAGCACCGGCGAGACGCCGGTGCTATTAGGAACAAAAATCTGGAGGATAAGATGAGGTCACCAAGGATGAAAAACCCATCTAAGGAATGGGTTTTCTATCTCTCGGAAACACCCCTGGGACCTTTGCGACTCTTTTTTGCGGACCATGGCATCACGGCCCTGGAGTTTGCCGAGGGGCAATCCTTCCCAAAACAAGAGGCTCCCCCGTCCAGCGTGGTGCCATTCATTAACCGGGCGAGAGAGGCGCTGGCGGATTATTTCCGCGGCGTACCCACCGATTTCGCGGCCCTCACCCTGGACCCCCGGGGCACTCCTTTCCAACTCCGGGTGTGGCAGGAACTGCGCCGCATTCCCTGGGGCCAGGCCATCTCCTATAAAGAGTTGGCCCGCCGGGTGGGCAGCCCCAAGGCCTCCCGGGCCGTGGGCCAGGCCAACGCCGTGAATCCCATCCCCCTCATCATCCCCTGCCACCGGGTCATCAATGCGGACGGCGGCCTGGGGGGCTATAGTTCGGGCCTGGACCGCAAGCGATGGCTGCTTAAACACGAAAGCGGGATTTAATACGGGTTCTGGGTTTTGGGCACCGCGTTGAGATGATAATGTGGAACCGCCGCCCTCGGATAGTCTCCCCAAAGGCATGGTGCGCAGAGCGCATCCTTCAATTCAAGGCAGACATATGTGTCCGCCCCTAAAGATAATTTTTGGTTTGTCTGCGACTTAGTATACGAACCGAAAATATGGTGGCCCCGAAGCATCCTAAGCACAGGCGAGACGCCTGTGCCACCATCCCAAAACCTAGAACCCAAAACCTAAAACCCGCCCTTTAGGGCCGGCAGCTACGGCAGGGGCTGTAGCCCTGGAGGTAGGCCGATTTCAGGGAGGTGAAACGCACCCGGTTGACCGAAGCCATGGGCTCGGCCAGGGGGCATTTGGGGCGGTGCAGGCGTAAGGTATCGCGGTTCCCCAGATAGAAGGGTTCGTCTTGCTGGAGCAGTTGCTGCCAGACGCCCCTCTGGGCCTCAATGGCCTCCTGCTGGGCCGTGAGCAGGGCCTTTTGGTAGCGCAGATTCGGGGCAATGAAATAGACCCGGGCCAGGCCGCGGCGCACCAGCTCGGCGTTCACCAGGGTGTGGTCCGGAAGGAAGAGGTAGGCCAGGAGGCGGCCGTACTGATCATACCGCAGGCGGTCGTACTCCAGGGCAATCGTCTTATTCAAGGTAAGCTCGGCCAGGACCGCTTTGGCCCGGTGGGCCAGAAAATCAGCCGGTTGGCCGTCTTTCTCCATCTCCGGGGCATCGAGGCCCAGCACCCGGACCCTGATGCCGCCCGCCAGCATGAGGGTGTCCCCGTCAATGATCCGCACCACCAGGGCTTCCTGGGGCGGCCCGGAGGGTTTGTCCCCGCAGGCGCCCAGGATCAGACCGCCGCCGGCCAGGAGGATCAGGCTAAAAATTAAGGCTCGCGGCCACGGGGATATTTTCCTGCTGGAGTCTTGCCGCAAAGTAGGGAATGGTCTCCTTCAGACCGGCCTCCAGGGACACGGTGGGCTGCCAGTCCAGCAACTCCCGGGCCCGGGTGATGTCCGGGCGGCGCCGCCCGGGATCGTCCGGCGGCAGATCCCGGTGAATAAAGGCCGAAGGCGTATTGATCAAGTGCAGGATCTTTTGGGCCACTTCCATGATGGTGTATTCCCCGGGGTTGCCCAGGTTGACGGGATCGAAGACCGCGTCCTGGTTCATCAGCCGCACCAGCCCTTCCACCAGGTCGGAGACGAAACAGAACGACCTGGTCTGCTGCCCTTCGCCGTAAATGGTGATGTCCTGGCCGGTAAGGGCCTGGACGATGAAGTTGCTGATCACCCGGCCGTCCTCCAGGGCCATCCGGGGCCCAAAGGTGTTGAAGATGCGGGCGATGCGGGTATCCACCCGGTTCTGGCGGTGATAGTCCATCATCAAGGTTTCCGCCACCCTTTTGCCTTCATCATAGCAGCTGCGAATCCCGATGGGGTTGACGTTCCCCCAATACCCCTCCGGCTGGGGGTGGATCTGGGGATCGCCATAGATCTCCGATGTAGAGGCCAGGAGGATGCGGGCCTTGACGCGCTTGGCCAGCCCCAGCATGTTGAGCGTCCCCATGACGTTGGTCTTGATGGTCTTCACCGGGTTGTACTGATAATGCACCGGCGAGGCCGGACAGGCCAGATGGTAGACCTGATCGACCTCCAGCATAATGGGGTTCACCACATCGTGGCGGATGAGTTCCAGCCGGGGGTGGTCCCGCAGGTGAAGAAGGTTGATTTTGGAGCCGGTAAAAAAATTATCCAGGCAAAGGATGTCGTGATCCCGGCGCAGCAGATACTCCACCAGATGGGAGCCGATGAACCCCGCCCCACCGGTAATCAAGATGCGGGCCATATGCGTTTCTCCTTTTAAATCGCCGCGAGCTCCCATTGTAACCGGCTTCGGCCCTCAGGTAAATTACCCCGGCATATTTTTTCACTGCGGGCGGAGTCGGGGGACACCTGGGGCTTAATTTAGCCATTGCCCTTAAAGAGTTTATCCCTTAAACTGGGCTAAAGCCGCGGCGGGGCCTTTGGGCCCGTGTCAGCCGGCCTGGACTTGGGCCATCCCGAAGTCCAATTCCTCCAGAGGATACCTTTATGCATACGGTTCCCGGCTTACCGCAGCCACCGGCCCCCGCCGGTGCACGCCGTCTTATGGTCATGCTCATGGCGTTGGTGTTTCTGGCCGCCTGTGCGCCCTCAAGCCAATCGAATGAAGACCTCCGCAAGGAGATTCAAGCGCTCAAGGCGCAAATGGCCGCCACGCAGGAAAAGCTCACCCAGATTGCGGCCGGGCAGCAGGCCATATTAGACCTGCTGAAGAAGCCGGAGGCCCCGGCGGCGCCCGTGGCCTTGCCGGGCGAAGCCCCGGGCCTGGAATCTCTGACCGTGGCCCAACTCCTGGCCAGCAAAGACCGCTACCTGGGCACCCGGGTGAAGGTCAAGGGCATGCCGGGCCCGGTTATGGTGCACCATAAATCTCTCATGCTCAAGGGTCCCCAGGGCATGATCGAGGTGCTGTTCGGCAACCTGCCGGATCCAAAGATGGTGCAGAGCCTCAGTTCCGCCACCCTGGATAAACCCCTCACCGTAACCGGCATGGTAAGCATGCCGCCAGCCCGGGGAGCAGGCGCCCAGCTCCAGATCAACGCCGAGTCTGTGGAATTCTGAGGCCCGCCCAACCAACGGGGCTGTCCTGGCGATCCCGGCCCGGGCGTTTGCCGGCTCAATAGCGGGGGTAGCGCGGCCCGGCACCCGAAAACCGCGCCCCCGCCCTGAGCCGCAGCTTCACCCGCCTGGCCCTGAGGGAGCTCCCGCCGCCGGGCAAAGGCGCGCCGCGGATCGGGAAAACGGGGCCATGGCATCGAAACATCCTCCTCACCGGATTGATTCGCCCCGAGGAAAATTCTCTCAGGTGGTATGCATGGTCCAGTTTGCCGGATGGGACCATTTTACATTGAAATAACAGCATCATAGCTTGAGTAGGTGACAAAAAACCCCTCAGTTTGAAAATCAGGGTTTCCCCCGCTTTGAAATCAGTATATTTGCCGATTTTCCTTATATTAAGATTCTATTACATATAAAAGCACAAGAAAGTTGATTCGCATGAGATTTTTTGCGGCTTGGGATAATGTGCTGATTTGGTCGCTCAGGAGAAGATATGATTCCAGGATCGATAATTTTAGGAGTAGCGGCGGTAGTCGATGCCATGTCGGCCCACCATCCCTGTGAACCCTCCCTGGTAGTTGAGCTGGCTTTGGATGAAATCTCACAAAACCGCGGCATCCTTTTCGATCCCCGGATAGTGGCTGCTCTGGCGAGATGCATTTCCGGGAATATGTTCGGCAATCCCTTTCGGGATCGCGCTTGTTAAGCTTGCCGGCCGTATCTCCCCGGCGGATTGGCTGAGCCGGGTCAAGCGCCAACCAAAGAATTATCGGAACGGGAACCATAAGAAACAGTAGTTAATTAAATTAGGATATAATAATGATGACACTGCTCTGTCGCCAAAGGAATGGGGAAATGCCAGAGGACCAGGTACCGAAAGGTTTAATGGAAAGATTAGCGCAGGTGGACAGCAAGCTCGATAAGTTGCTGGCTCATCAGACGCATCCTGAAGATGAGGGTCGATCCGGAAAACTGAATTCGCCTGATGCCGAAGATAGCGAAGAGATCGGGTTCACTGCCTGGGATGATTTTGATATTAAGAGAACCGCGGAGGCGTCCGGACCCCCGGGCGATATACTGCCCTTTAGAGCCTCCGTCTCTTCGAATGAAGTGGACAGCATCTTTCAAAAGGTGGATAAAATCAATCGTGATGCGGAAGTAATGGCGAGGGTGGAAAAGCTTGAAAGGCAAAACCGAAAAATTGTTATTCTCGGTGCTATGTTTTTGACCTTAGTGCTGATGCTGGTTGGGGCCTCCACTTTCCTGATGATCCAGGCCAATCTCTTGAACAAGGAGGTCATCCTGCAGGCGTGGCCAAGGAGTGATTCCCCCAAGGCCTCCTCCGGGGAAGGAACTGCCAAAGTAGATGATCTCCAACCCCCTCAGTCCATTGCCGGGGGTCCGGCCCCCGTAACGGCCGTGCCCATCGCCAAAGCCCCTGATGCCAATCCGGTTGCTGCGCCTTCTGACCCCAAACCGGCTGAGGCGACCGCGCCGTTCAAATATGTGGGTTCCAAAACTTCCAACAAATACCACGAACCCGGCTGCAAATGGGTAAAGGAAATCAAGCCGGAAAACCGCATCTATTTCTCATCTACTGCAGAAGCTCACAAACGGGGATACATTCCTTGCCCCACCTGCCACCCGCCTTTATCTGATCAGGGGAAAACTGGTCATTAGCAGGCTGACTTTGCTGAACCTCTAAAGCTTCCGCATCTCTCCCTTTGAGTATCTCGGTTGCACTTTTGCACTCCGTCAGGGGAAGCAAGGCATTGGCGATCTCCTGGAGGTACTGATCATCCCTGGTTTTTCTGAGGGGGTTTTCAATGAATAGAAGAAGCAGACCCATAAAGGTTGCCGCTGCAACTCCTCCCAGGAAAAAACTGCCGGCGCAGGCAACGATGTCCATGTTTTCCCTCCGATAATGGCATTCCTATCTCGTAAGGGGCAGTTTAAAATTGAGCCCCTGGTTCGGCAATTAGGAAAAACCTAATATTTCCTCAGGGAAAAACCAAAATTACCCCTGATAAAACCTTAGGGTAAGCCGGATCGATACCGTGATTAGCCGTACGAGGGGTAGTCGGGACGGCATCGGGTGCTTGCGGATGTGACGTGAAGGGGAGGTTTCAGGATGAGGCTAAAGGAGCGCACCTCATTACAGCCTCGATCAAAATGTGGCGCGGGGCGCGGGGATATTGGCCCGAGGCCAGGGTTGGTTCACCCTGGCTTATCATAAGATTTATGATTCAAGGGCAAGCCTCATATCATCGAGACCATAAGCCGCGTTTCTCAAAATACTATGAGATAAGTTTATCCACCTCCTTGATACGCGACAAATTAATGTTTGCCGCGGCCCGTTTCAATCAAGTTAAAAGTTCCTACCGGGTCAATACTTAAAACTACTTCTTTATTCCCTTCATTGTCATCGATACTAAGATATGGTCCTTCGGGACCGGCGCTTAAGGTAACACAGTTTTTCCCTTCTTTATCAGTTAAGGCAAAGCTCGTGAGATTTAAGGTATTTCTCGCCATTATATTAATACGGGCTTTTTTCCCTTGATCATAGAAACACAGTTCCCCCGGAGCCATCAGCAGACAAGGATCGCCATTTTCATAAGTCATCGTTAATTGAGGGTTACCATTCTCTATTTCCATTTTCAAACGGGCAATGCCATTTTTATCGGTCAAGCAAATTTTTTCTGCAGTAATAATTTTTGAGGGTAAAGCTGCTGTTAGACTGACCTCTCCGGTTAATAAGAGCAGCGGGATCAAAAGTCCCCAGAGTTTTAAGAAGCGGTTTTGCCTTTCAACCTTCTCTAATCTGCCAACCAAGTCCCGCAAATCAACAGGGACATCAGCCATATATTCCCCCCCCTTTCGGTTGCGACTCACACGATAAGGTGAATAGATCCCCTATGCCATAACTATAAAGAATATCTACATTATTTTTCCTGTCCCGGGAGATCGACCCTCGCTTAATACTAGGTGATTATCCCGGTGCATGTCAACAGTAAAATGAAGGGGGAGAAAATTAACCTGCCGACCCAGGTTTCGGTAAAGACCGCGAATTTTAAAGGCAGCATCAATAGAGTTCTCGTTTTCCCGGATTATTTACAATAATTTAGTAAAAAATAATTGACAAGATTGAATAATAGTATTAGAAGAGCACTAAGAAACCGGGGAAATAGGATCAGATTAACGTTACGTTGGAATGGCGCGATAAGAAGAGTTGGCCGACAAGGATGGGGCCTGAAGGGGGATACATATCATGAGCATCAAGGTTCTCATCGCCGATGATCACCAGATTGTGCGCGATGGCCTCCGCTCCATGCTGGAAAAGGAACCCTGGATACAGGTGGTAGGGGAAGCGGAAGAGGGACGCACCACGTTGCGGCTGGCCCGGGAGTTGGCTCCTGATGTCATCATTATGGACGTATCGATGCCCGATTTAAACGGCATCGAGGCCACCCGCCAGATTGTCGCCGAGTTTCCCACCATCAAGGTTATCGCCCTCTCGATGCATAATGACCGGCGTTTCGTCCTGAACATGATCAAGGCCGGGGCGAAAGGTTACATGCTCAAGGACAGCGCTTTTAAAGAATTGGCCAAGGCCATCAAGGTGGTGGTTTCCAATCAAACCTATCTGAGTGGCGAAATTGCCGACATTTTGGTGCAAGACTACCTGAGCTTTGCCACCCCCGATGAATTTTCAGCTTTTCACCTGCTCTCGCCCAGAGAGAGGGAAGTTCTGCAACTGCTGGCCGAAGGCAAGAGTTCCAACCAGATAGCCGAAAACCTCCACATCAGCGTCAAGACTGTGGAAACCCATCGGGCCCAACTCATGGCGAAATTAAAGATTAAGAGCATTGCCGAGTTGACCAAATACGCCATTAGGGAAGGAATAACTGCGCCCTGAAGCCCGCAAGCCAGCCAATGTCTGATGATCGTACCCCCCCGGTGGGGGTCCTCGCAGCCTGAACCGGTCAATAAAATTTATCTCAAGTCTGAAATCGTGAACACCGCCTCCACCTCGGGGACCTCCAGCGCCACCGCTTGTTTACCGCCTTCCTCCCGGTCCACCAGGATCAGTACCTTGACCACCGTGAGACCGAAAGCCCGGGCCGCGGCCACGGCCCGCAGGGCGGAGCCCCCGGTGGTGACGACGTCCTCCACCACCACCGCCCGGTCCCCCGGCTCCACATCCCCCACCAGCACCCCGCCGGTGCCGTGTTCCTTGGGTTTTTGCCGCACCGAAAAGGCATTGATGGGTTTGCCCTTGACATAGCTGGTGAGCGCGGTGGCGTGGGCAATGGGGTCGGCCCCCATGGTGAGGCCGCCGATGGCGTCCACCTTCAGGTCCCGGATCAGGTCAAAGAAGATCTCCCCGATCAGGGCCAGCCCCTGGGCATTGTGGGTGGTGGGGCGGCAATCAATGTAGTACGGGCTCTCCCGGCCGCTCACCAGCTTGAATGGCATGTCCGGGCTGTACCGGAAAGATTTCTCCCTGAGGAGTTCCAGAAGTTGCTGCCGTGCTTGGTCCATAGTGCACTCCCAGAGTCTTAGAAAAAATGGTGCGTAGGACGCACCCTACGGTTACATTGCCGGCGCCGATATATAGTCTTGTGTCACTGCTCACTGCTCACTGCTTACTGCTCACTGCCTATACCGTCTGATATATTCCCGCATCGCCTCTTTGGTGGAAGAAAAGGCAATCTTCGGCCAAGGAATCTCTTTGATCCCAAAGACCCGGGCCTCCAGGGTCTCATCCCCCGCGGTGAGCTCACCCGACACGTACTCGGTGACGTAAGCCGCGATCACGGTGCGGTGGTCCGGGTAGGAATAGATGTTGAGCAGCCGGATAGGGCGCACGGTCAGGAGGGTTTCCTCCTGGATCTCCCGGACCAGGGCGTCCTCCACCACCTCCCCCAGGTCCACGAACCCCCCCGGCACCACCCAGAGGCCGTAGCCCGGCTCGATGGACCGGCGCACCATGACCACCCCCCCATCCAGGGGGATGACCGCGATCACCGACAGCTTGGGGTCGAGGTAAAAGATAAAGCCGCAGGCGGTGCATACCAGGCGCTGGGGCTCGCCAGGCTTGACCAGCCGTTTCTCCAGCCCCCCGCCGCACTGGGGGCAATATTTGTAGTTGGCTACTTCATGCATGGCGGACCCGGGTCTTCATTTTCACATCGCCGGTTATATCGGACGAGGCCGGTTATTCATCAGCCGCTATTCCCGTGCCGGCCGCGGCTATTTTATATCAAAGGGCATCGGCGAAAAAGTGAGTACGAATACCACAATGGTAATAATGCCCAGCACCCGGCGGCGCCGGTCCAGGGGCACCCAAAACTGATACGGCGGCGGGTGGCTCCAGCCCAACAAGGCTATGAGCCCGGCCCAAAACAGCCAGCCCTTCCAGAACATGAGCCCGCAGGCCACCAGCAGAGCGAGACTCCCAATGGAGATGTAGCGGTGGTATTCGGGAAACAGGGCATAGGCGACGTGCCCGCCGTCCAGTTGCCCCACCGGGATCAGGTTGAGGGCCGTGACCAGAAGACCGATCCAGCCGGCAAAGGCCACCGGATGCAGGATGACATTCTGCTCCGGGGTCATCGGCCCCAGGACCACCCAGCTCAGGAGCTTGAACAACAGGGGCTCCCCCAGGGTCAAAGTCTCGGAGCCCCCGCCGATGACCGTAACGGTGGATAATTTCAGGCCCACCAGGATGACCGGGATGGAGATCAGGACGCCGGTCAGCGGCCCGGCACAGCCCACATCCAGCAGGGCCCGCTTGTCCTTGATGGGAGAGCGGATGCGGATAAAGGCCCCGAAGGTGCCGATAATGAAGGGAATGGGCGGCGCCGGGATGAAGTAGGGCAGGGTCACATCCAGGTGGTGCCGCCGGGAGACCAGATAATGGCCCATCTCGTGGGTGCCCAGGATCAGGAGCAGGGTGAAGGAAAACGGGATGCCCTTATAGAGCAGCCCGGGGGTCTCCAGGGGGTTGACCCCCTGCTGGATGGCCCCGGCGATGACGGTGGTGACCACCGTGGCCAGGAGCAACCCCAGGTGCAGCAAGAGACGCGGGGGCCGCGGCGCGGCCCACGGCGGCGCGAACTCGGCCTGCCGCAAAGGCTCCGGGATCATCTCCGGCGGCAACGGTCGCTCCTCCGGGCTCACGTCAGATCCACCTCAGCCTTCAAGGCCGCCATCTCCGGCCCGGTGATCTCCCGGAAGGTTCCCCGGGGTAGTCCCTCCAACTTAAGCGGGCCAAAGGCGATACGCTTTAATTTCACCACCGGGTGCCCCACCCGGTCCATTAACCTTTTGACCAAATGGTACCGCCCCTCATGCACGGTAATTTCCAAAACGGTTTTCCCCAGTTCTCGCTTGTTCACCTGCACTTCGGGGTAAACCACCCGGCCATCCAGGTCCACCCCCGCGGACATTTGCCGCACCGTCTCTTTGCTGACCTCCCGGGCCACCGTTACCCGATAGGAGCGGGGCACCACGAAGCTGGGATGGGTTAGCCGATAGGCCAGTTCGCCGTCGTTGGTGAGGAGCAACAACCCGGTGGCGTCGTAATCCAAGCGCCCCACGGGATAGAGCCGCTCCGGCATTTTCCCCAACAACTCCGTGACCACCCGCCGCCCTTCGGGGTCGCTGAGGCTGCAGACATACCCGTAGGGCTTGTGCAGCATGATGGTCCTGGGCGCCGCGGTCACTTTGACGGCGCGCCCATCCACCTCAACTACGTCCTGGTCCGGGTCGACCTTGACCCCCATGACCGTGACCACCTGGCCGTTGACGGCCACGCGGCCGGACCGGATATAGTCTTCCGCGGCACGCCGGGAAGCTACGCCGGCCCGGGAGAGAAATTTTTGTAAGCGCTCGATGGTCATGGTTTAATTGATGAGTTTGTTGGGGGAGAAGGCTAAGGGTTTTTTCATAAGGGCCCTTACCCCCTCCCCCAAGCCCTTAAGGCATTCATATTGGCCGGATAAGTCAGGGCCAGCGGCCCCGATTTATCCGGCATTTTATAGGGTTTGGTAGGGAAAGGGCAGAGACTCGCGTCCCTGGCCCTTCCCCCACAACTTTTTTCGTTAGTACCTCAACGCAGCTAAGGAACCA
>JBKQVS010000028.1:0-19757 GCA_052139855.1 Desulfobaccales bacterium | reverse complement strand
GCGAATGCCCGTTTGGGGCGTATCTGCCTTCCGGGTTTGCCTATGCTTCGGAGCAACAGGCCCTGTGCCTGCCCTGGATCGTCATCGTTCACCCCCAGCCCAGCGCGCCCGCCTCTGAGAGTCCCGTTCAATAACGGCTTACCGCCGATCTTTCCTATCCGGTTCGTTTTGTAGGGGAGGGTTTAAAACCCGCCCCTCCTGGTTAGACCACGAGGTTGTCTGGGGGAGGCCGAGGCGTGGGGCGGGAAGCTCCCGGAGAGGTCTGGACTTACCCCGGGAAGGCGATCCGGGTTCCCAGGAAGGCGTGCAGGCTCCGGACCAGGGGGTGGGCGGGGTCGGCCGGGAGGTCCCAGAGCACGATGAGCATGGCCCCCATGACGCCATCCCCCCAGGAGCAACTGCATTTAACGGTGGGGGGGAGTTTGGGGGGTCCCAGGATTTCCGTGAGGCGGGCGATGAAGGCGCGCCCCTGGGTGGAGGCCGGCACGTTTAACGAGGCCTGGTCGCGGTAGAGGGTGAGGGAGAATTCCACCTCGTCGTCGGCGGCGTGATCGTCAGGGCGGGCGCGGCCTTCCACCATGGCCACCTTGCGGCGCTGCTCCTGGTTATCGATAGTTATGTGCCACTCTGGGGACATCAGGCTCCTCGAGGCGGTGAGTATGGCGGCGCGCCAGGATAGCGGCGGGACGCACCGGCTGCGGGCGCTCGGGTCAAATCAGCGCTTTTAACTTGGCGGCGAAGCCCGGGAGCTGCAAGGCCTCTTCCACCTTCCCCAACCCCATCAGGGCGAAGCCTTTGCCCGTCACGGCTTCATCGAGGTCCGGGGCCACCTTCAGAATCCGGTTAAAAACCTCCAGGGCCTCGTCATAGTGCGACAGCTCCGTCAGGGTGGTGCCTTTATAGACCAGGGCTTCCATGTTGGCGGGGTCCAGCATCAAAGTCAGATTGTAGCATTCCAGGGCCTTTTCCGGGCGGCCGGCCTCAGACACCATCCGGGCGGCGTCCAGGTAAGGCTGGCGGGGATCTTCCTCCACCCCCTTCCGGGTTTCGATATAGGCGTTGAGCACGTGGTCGCTGCCGTCGGAGAAGGCCGGCATGCCGTGTCCGGGGAGGAGGAAATCCACCGGGTAGGGCACCAGGCGGGCCAGGGAGGCAATTTGTTGATCCATGTCACCCAACTGCTTGTCGGCGTCCGCCAGGATGTTCTCGGTGGGGCTGCTGGGGAATACCGTGTCCCCGGAGAAGAGGATATGGTTGCGATGCTCGTAAAGACAGATGTCGCCCCGGGTATGGCCGGGAGTGGGGATGACCTCAAGAAGATAGGGCCCCACCGGAATGCGCTCGCCGCCACGTAACATCACCACCTGGTCGATGCGGCCGGCTTTTTCCATGATCTGCATGAAGGGAACGTTGCGGAAATTGATATACGGCAGGGTGTCCATGTGGGCGTAAACCTTGGGGTTGGCCCAGTCGAAGAGCTCGCCCATGCCTCCCACGTGATCAATGTGGCAGTGGGTGAGGAAGAGGCGCTCCAGGAGGGAGATGTCGAACTCCTGGCTCAACTCGTGGAGCATGCCGTAGAAGTTACCGGCGTCGATGAGGGTGCGGCCCTCATCCAGGACATAGACATTGCAGCTCATGCCGGCTTCTTCCACCCACCAGATACCTTCAATCCGAGGGTCGTATTCGCCCAGATGGATCATTGCTCCTCCTGATGCTATTCTGTCTCACGCAAAGGCGCAAAGGCGCAAAGAAGAAATGAGGTTAATCGGCCAGGGATTGGCCCATAATTTCCTCCAGGCGCTTAAGCATGGCCGGGCGCCCGTCGGCGGGAAAGCGCCATTCCACCAGCAACAAGGCGCCTTCCTCCTCATCCTGGCGGCCGCCCACCTGAATCCGGGGCGGTTCCTCGGGGGCGCCCAGCCGGCCGAACAGATAGTCCAGCAGGCGCTCGCCGTCGAAGTCCCGACTCACTTCCAGGGAGAGATAATCCAGGCCCATGACGGCATAAAAGAAGAGTTCATCGTGATAAGGCCGCTCATAGGGCGGGGAGACGTGGCCTTCCAGGATGAGACGGCGAGGGCGGGCTTCCCGGAGCAGGATGCTGAATTTCCAGTCTGTCTGCACATTTGCGCTCGTCGACATCGCTGGAATTGTACCCGGTTTGGGGCCGGATGTCAATTAAGGGCGGGTGGGGGCGGCCGGTCTTGAGGGCGGCGGCGCGGACGCGGAGGGTACGGAATGAGACGGAAGCCGGCAGCATCACCTGGCAATCAGATCAACTCTGACATGGAGAGGATACCGGTTACCCGGCGATGGGTGGTGCAGGTACGGGAACTATAAGGATTATCTATAAAATTAGGTCAGATCGGGTAGAAGTGGCAGTTATGATTATGGATTGGGTTAAGCAGTTGCAGAGGAGTCGGGAAGTGAATGATTAAAGAGACCCATCCCTAAAAGCTGAAAACCGTCCCCAGCAGGGGGCCATGGAACCAACCCTGGACCGCGATATCCTTGGAAGTGTCACTGCCGGAAAAGTACCGGGCGCGGTATCCGGCATACAGGCGAATGTTTTTGTGCACCTGGTATCCAATCAGGCCTTCGAGGACACTATCCACGTTATTATAGGCGACCAAGCCGAAACCGCCGCAGTCGGCTTTTACGAGGAGGTTCAGCTTCGGCGTAAACCAGACGCCGATCCGCATTCCCACAAGGGGTTCAATGATTGACAACTGGAGGTCACTGAAGAAAGACCCGCCCCGGCTGATTTGGACCTGACCTAAAGGGCCGGTGAGGGTGGCATTGAGGCCCAGGCTGGTGGCCTGATTGAGATGGGCGTAACGGAGACCGCCCAAGAGCTCGAAAGACACTACCGGAAGGGGTTTGTCGGCCTGAAGGGGCACGGTTCCCACCAGATAGCGGACCCCGACATCCTGCCAGAAGAGTCGGGTCCAAATCTTCAGGTCACCCGAGAGTTGCAGGTTAACCGGAATGGTCGCCGGCAGCTGCTTGGAATTCAGTTCCAGTGTCTTGGCTCCACCTCCACTAATGCTGTCGCCGATATACATAAAATTGGTGTCTGAAAAGACCCCCCACCTGCCGTTCCAGATTTCCACCCGGCCCATGCCCCCTATGACTTTGCTAAAAAGCAGGGGCACGAGTTCATACCAGGGGACATCGGCCACGGTGGTGCCGCTAAATTTGCCTTGGTGGCTAAGGTCAAGATGGAACCCCGGAATCCATAAATAGGGGGCCAGGAAAAATTGCCAGCCCTCCTTCTGGATGGGGAGGCGGTCATCCTCTTTGGGGGTATCGGTCTTTTCGGCGACGGAGCCGGGCTCATTCCGGGAAATGGCAGGATCGGCAGCCAAACCCGCCCGCCAGTTTAGGGTCACCAACAGGAATGAAAGCAATCCCACCCGCAACACCTTGCCCCAGAAACCGGCCATCGCCACTATCCCCCTATAAATTATTATGGCGTTACTGATTGCGAGCATCTGTCGCGTGCTCATCATCCGGGATGCTGGTTTCTCATACCATATAACGGCCATTTTATTCCAGCAGTTTCGCGCCGGCTCGATGCCGCTCCCTGGATATATATCAAATCACGGCAGCAGGGATGGCTGCTTGACAAGGGGTTAATGAGCACTACTTTTAGTGGAAAATTATGGTTTAAAAATATTCCCCCGGGAGCGCCCGCCCCATGGCCGACGAAAAAATACCCCCGCGCATCCACGTGCTGGCCAAGCCCACCGGGGCGACTTGCAACCTGAACTGTTCCTATTGCTTTTTTCTGAACAAAGAACAGCTCTACCCCGGCAGCCGCTTTCGCATGAGTGACGCGGTGCTGGAGCAGTATATCCGGCAGCTCATCGAGTCCCACCGCACTGACAAGGTGACGGTGGCCTGGCAGGGTGGAGAACCGACCCTGATGGGGCTGGACTTCTATAAGCGGGCCCTGGAATTCCAGAACCGGTACCAGCGGCCCGGCATGATCTTCGAGAACACCCTGCAAACCAACGGCACGCTCCTGAATGACGAATGGTGCGAGTTTTTCCGGGATCAGGGCTTTCTCATCGGCATCAGTATCGACGGTCCTGAGGAACTGCACAATGTCCACCGGGTGGACAAGAGCGGCGGGCCGACCTTTGACCGGGTCATGCGAGGCCTCCGGCTGTTGCAGAAGCATGGGGTGGAATACAATATCCTGACCACGGTGAATCGGGCCAACGCGGATCACCCCCTGGAGGTTTACCGATTTCTCCGGGACGAAGCGGGCACCAGTTGGATGCAGTTCATTCCGGCGATCGAGCGCCTCAACGACGCGGGGGTTTCCCTCTACCAGGAAGGGACCACGGTTTCGGAACGTTCGGTGCGTCCGGAACAACTGGGTAATTTTCTGACCACCCTTTTTGACGAATGGGTCAAGCATGACGTTGGCCGGGTGTTTGTCCAGACGTTTGAGGCGACGGTGAGGAACTGGCTGGGCCTGCCTTCCTCCGGGATGTGCGTCTTTGACGCCACCTGCGGGCATGGACTGGCGCTGGAACACAACGGCGATCTGTACTCCTGCGACCATTTTGTCGAGCCCAGGCACTTGCTGGGCAACATCCGGCAAAATCACCTGATGGACCTGGCGGGCTCTGACCAGCAGCACGCCTTTGGGCGCGCCAAGCTGGAAACGCTGCCGCGTTATTGCCGGGAATGCGAGGTGGGATTCGCCTGTAAGGGTGAATGTCCCAAGAACCGGTTTCTTACCACGCCGGAGGGGGAACCGGGGCTGAACTACCTGTGTGCGGGTTACCGGGCGTTCTTCCGCCACGCCGACCGGCCCCTGAAGATCATGGCCGGTCTGCTGCGGCGGGGATATCCGGCCGCGCAGGTCATGCAGGTGCTCGCTGAGGAGGATGGCAGGCCGGCCCCGGCGTCCGCCAAGACCGGCCGCAATGATCCCTGCCCTTGCGGTAGCGGCCGCAAGTTCAAGAAATGTCATGGCCGGGAGGTAACGGTCCAAGCCGGGAGAACTTCTTTGTAGTCAAACGCGTCCCTACCCATGCCGGAAAAGTCCTGAACCAGGATTCCGGCATGATGATTAACGTCTCATTGGCCCATCACAAGGAGGATTTATGGCAGCAGAGAAGCAGCCAAATATTCTGGTCATCTGGGGAGATGACATCGGCATGTGGAACATCAGCGCCTACAGCCACGGCATGATGGGTTATCAGACGCCGAACATCGACCGCATCGCCAGGGAAGGGATCATGTTCACCGATTGCTATGGCGAGCAGAGCTGCACGGCGGGGCGTTCGGCGTTCATTACCGGCCAGAGCGTCTTTCGGACGGGATTGAGCAAGGTGGGGATGCCGGGAGCCGATATCGGCCTGCGGGGCGAAGACCCCACCATCGCGGAGCTGCTGAAGCCGCTGGGCTACGCTACCGGCCAGTTCGGCAAAAACCACCTGGGCGACAAGGACGAATTTCTGCCCACCAAGCACGGGTTTGATGAGTTCTTTGGGTTCCTGTACCACTTAAACGCCTGCGAGGAGCCGGAACTGCGCGACTACCCCCCGGAAAAGGACTTTCCCGACTTCAAGAAGAACTATGGCCCCCGGGGCGTGCTCCGCTGTTACGCTGACGGCCGCATTGAAGACACCGGCCAGTTGACGAAAAAGCGGATGGAGACCATCGACGATGAGGTCCTGGCCGCGGCCACGGAATACATCGACCGCCAGGCCAAAGCCGATAAGCCGTTCTTTGTGTGGTTCAACACCTCGCACATGCACTTGCGGACCCATGCCAAGCCCGAGAGCCTGGGGCAGTCCGGGCGCTGGCAGTCGGAATACCACGACGTCATGATCGACCACGATAAGTGCGTGGGGGCCCTGCTGAAGCAGCTGGATGACCTGGGCATTGCGGACAACACCATTGTCATGTACAGCACCGACAACGGGCCGCATATGAACTCCTGGCCCGATGGCGCCATGACGCCCTTCCGCAACGAGAAGGACTCCAACTGGGAGGGCGCCTTCCGGGTGCCGGCCATGATGCGCTGGCCCGGCAAGATCAAACCCGGCACCGTCTCCAACGAGATCATCAGCCACATGGATTGGCTGCCCACCTTCGTGGCCGCCGCCGGCGACCCGAACATCAAAGAGAAACTCCTCAAAGGACATCAGGCGGGGGCCAAGACCTTCAAGGTCCACCTGGACGGCTACAATCTCCTGCCTTTCTTGAAGGGCGAGGTCAAGAAGAGTCCCCGGGTGGAGTATTTTTACTTCTCCGATGACGGCGACCTGATGGCCCTGCGGTACGACAACTGGAAGCTGATCTTCATGGAGCAGCGGATGGTAGGCACGCTGCGGATCTGGCAGGAGCCGCTGGTGCCGCTGCGGTTTCCGAAGCTCTTCAATCTGCGCACGGACCCCTTCGAGCGGGCGGACATCACCTCGAACACATACTGGAACTGGATAATCGATCACGTCTACCTGTTTCTGCCGGCGCAGAAATTCGTGGGGGAATTCCTGATGACGTTCAAGGAGTACCCGCCGCGGCAGAAGGCGGCGAGCTTCACCATCGACCAGGTGCTGCAGAAACTCCTGGGAGGCGCCGGCAGCCACTGACGTTGCCGGAAGACCGTGACCCTTCCCCCCGCAGATCTATGAATGCCGGTCGATCTGCGGGGGCGAATTCCTTTTAAGAGCCAGAGCATCGAGGTGCGCATGCCCCTTTCGTACGTCTCCATCCCGGACGCGTTAATATTCTTCTTCCTAACCCTGGGTCCCCTTAGGGTCATCGCCCCGTTTGCGCAATTGACCCAGGGAACCGACCCGGCGTTTCGCCGGGCTGTGGCCTGGCGAGCTACAGCCATTGCCACCGGCGTCGTCTTGGCGGTGGCGCTGGTGGGCGCCCTGGTCCTGGAGAATTGGCACGTTTCCATTGCCGCGATCGTCATCACCGGTAGCGTCATCCTTTTTTGCCAGGCATTGCAGCAGATCATGCAAACACCGGCAACGGCGCCCCCGCCCACCCCGCCAAGCGCGGATCAGTCTCCGCCATCCCTGGCAATTGCCAACTTTCCCCTGGCCATTCCCGGCCTGGTCACGGCTCCCGGTATTGCGGCCATTGCCGGGTTCATGGCTATTGCTGCCGGCCACTGGACGCAAAAGGGCATTGTTTTAGCGTCGTTGCTGGTAATCATGGGGCTGAATCTGGTCACCCTGCTCAACATCGAGGCGATTTTAAAACACGGGTCGCCTCTGGTGCAACGAGTATTTGGCTGGGTGATGGCCGTGCTCCAGGCGGCGCTGGCGGCACAATATATCATTAATGGCCTCATTCGTTTAGGGGTTCTCTCCCCTCTGGTTGCTTAGGGAAAAGCCTTGCCGTGAATTAAGCTGCAGAAAGCGGACTCGCTTATGACCCTGCTCAGAGTAAAGGCAAGATTCAGCCTGGGCTGGTTTTTCATGGTGACCTTTAGCATGAAACGAAGAAAGATTCTCGACAAGACCGGTTTTCTATGGTTCACCGGGTTTTTGGGGGTCCTGATCTTTACCGCCATGGGACTGGCCCAGACAATGGCCCAGGACCCTTTGCCCTCCTGGCAGGAAGGGCGGGCGAAACAGGCCATCGTGAGCTTTGTACGGAAAGTTACGGATAAGTCCAGTCCCGCGTATGTGCCGATGGCAGACCGCATCGCAACCTTTGACCAGGATGGCACTCTCTGGGTGGAGCATCCGCTCTACACTCAGGCCATGTTTGCCCTGGATAGGGTGCGTGAACTCGCTCCCGGCCATCCGGAGTGGAAGACCGAGCCGCCCTTTAATGTGGTCCTGGAGAACGACCGGGCCGGGATGGCAAAGTTCACCGAGCAGGAATGGGCCAGAATTATTGGGGCTACACACGCGGGCATGTCCACCGAAGAGTTCCTGAAGATAGCCCAGGAGTGGTTGGCCCGCGCCAAGCATGCCCGCTTTAAGCGGCCGTACACCGAGCTCGTTTACTTGCCGATGCTGGAAGTGATGCAGTATTTAAGGGCCAACGGCTTCAAGACATACATCGTCACCGGCGGCGGTCAGGAGTTTGTCCGGGCTTACAGTGAACGGGTTTACGGTGTGCAACCTTCGCAGGTGGTAGGATCAAGCATCGCCACCAGGTACGAATGCCACCATGGCAAGCCGGTGCTGATGCGGCTGCCAAAAGTATTTTTCATCGATGACCACGCCGGCAAGGCCATCGGCATCAACCTCTTTATCGGCAGGCGCCCGCAAGCGGCCTTCGGCAACTCCGACGGTGATCGGGAAATGCTGGAATGGACCAACGCCGGCAACGGGGAGCGTCTCATGATGTTGGTGCTTCACGACGACCCGAAGCGCGAGTATGCCTACGGCCCTGCCGAGGGTCTGCCGGGCACCAAAGTCGGCACCTTTTCTCAGGCGCTGATGGCCGAAGCGCAGAAGTGCGGCTGGGTCGTCATCTCGATGAAAAAGGATTTCAAGAAGATCTTCGCCTGGGAGTGAGGGGTTTGGCCAGGCAGGACCGCTTCATAATGTAGTCCCCAAATGCAATTTACCTCAGTCTTGGGGAAAGGTTGGCAAAAGACCATGGACGAATCCACCTCCGGCAAGAATATCTCCAACGAACTTGCCAAAGAGCGCACCCGCGAGGCTGCCGATCGAACCCTCATGGCGTGGATTCGCACCTGCCTGGCGCTGATCGGGTTCGGGTTCGGCATCGCCAAATTCAGAGATGTTTTGGTAGAAGCTGGATATCACCGAGGCCCCGAACACATTCACTCCACCCTGATTTTCGGATTAAGTTTTATCGCCCTGGGTATTTTCGGCCTCCTGGCCGCGGTTATCCAACATTGGCGCATTCTGCAACAGGTCAAGTTGGGGAATTTCCACTATACCGGGTTCCGGCCAGTGGTAATGATAACGGCGCTCATCTTGCTGCTCATCGGTCTCTTTGCTTTCCTCTCCATCGTGCTCAGGCTTTGACAGACCGAGGTGAGATAGGAGGGTGGGGTGGAACAGATTGAAAAGAAGCAGTACTGGAGGAGGGTCGGCTGGTTGATGATTTGCCAAAGCCCGGACTTCTGAAAAGCGGATATAGTGCAGATAACCACAGGGGTGAGCGAAGAATCCGCCAGGTGACGCAGGTCTCCGCATATTATCGGTTGAGAGGAATTGCCGGCCTGAAAATTCCACCGGTTATCAATCCCCCAGGCTGAATTGCGCCCATCAATAATAAGCCGGCAGGACTGTGCCATTATTCACAAATCGTCGGGGCGGAGGCTTGACAGGGGGGGTTATTCGCAATAAAATTATTAATTCCACAGGCTTCTTCAAATTCCCTCGCCAGTGGGCGAGGTCGCAAGGTAAGGGACGCACGATGAAAATGTATTTGATGACCCCGGGACCGACCCCGGTGGCCCCGGAAACCCAGTTGGCCATGGCTCAGCCCATCATTCACCACCGCTCGCCCCAATTTATGGAAATTCTGGGCGAGGTGAGGGAGGGTCTGAAATATCTGTTCCAAACGGAGCAGGAAGTGCTCATGTTTACCGCGACCGGCACCGGCGCCATGGAAGGGGCGGTGGCCAACTGCCTGTCCGCGGGGGATACGGCCCTGGTGGTGGACGGCGGCAAGTTCGGCGAACGCTGGACCGAACTGTGTAACGTCTATGGGGTCAAAGTGAACCGGCTGGCGGTGGAATGGGGCCATGCGGTGGACCCCAAAGCGGTGGCCAAGCTCCTGGATGCCCACCCGGAGATCAAGGCGGTGTTGGTGCAGGCCAATGAGACCTCCACCGGGGTGCAGCACCCGGTGAAAGAGCTGGCGGCGGTGACTAAAACCCGTCCGGGCACCATCCTGATCGTGGACGCGATCTCGGCCCTGGGGGGGTACGCGCTGCCCATGGACGAGTGGGGCATCGACGTCTTGGTGGCGGGCTCGCAAAAGGCCATGATGCTGCCGCCGGGCCTGGCGTTTGCAGCCCTGAGCAGCAAGGCTTGGGAGTTTGTCAAGAAGTCCACCCTGCCCAAATATTACTTCGATTTCACCAAACAGCTCAAATCCCAGGGGAAGAACCAGACGCCCTACACCTCTCCGGTATCCCTGGTTTTGGGCTTGCAGGAAGTGCTGGCCAAGATCAAGAAGGTCGGCCTGGAAAAGATTTATGCCCACAACCAGCGGCTGTCCAAGGCCACCAAAGCGGCCATGGCGGCCATGGGGCTGAGTCTCTATTCCAAGGAATATCCGTCGCAGGTCCTGACCGCGGTGGAAGCCCCGGCCGGGGTTGACGGCCAGAAGGTGGTGAGCAAGCTCAGGGAGCAAGGGATCTGGATCGCGGGCGGCCAGGCCCAGGCCAAGGGCAAGATCTTCCGCATCGCGCACATGGGTTTTATTGACACGGTGGATCTGTTGGGCACCTTAGGCGGTTTGGAGACGGTGCTCAGCGGGTTGGGATATAAAGTGGAGCCGGGCGCGGGGCTCAAGGCGGCCCAGGCGATCTTGAGCAAGGAGGCAGGGGCATGAAAGTCCTGATCAGCGATAACTTGCACCAGGCGGGGATTGACATTCTCAAATCGCATCCCAACATTGACGTGGTGAACCGCCCGGGCATGAAACCGGAGGAGTTGCTGGCCGAGATCAAGGATGCCGACGCCCTGGTCATCCGCAGCGCCACCAAGGTAACGGCGGACCTGATTGCCGCCTCGCCCCGGTTGAAAGTGGTGGGCCGGGCCGGCACCGGGCTGGACAACGTGGACATCCCGGCGGCCTCGAAGCGAGGCATCGTGGTGATGAATACCCCCGGGGGCAACACCATCACCACGGCGGAGCACGCCTTGTCCCTCATGATGGCCCTGGCCCGCAACATTCCCCAGGCGGCCGAGTCCATGCGGGAGGGCAAGTGGGAGAAGAAGAAATTCCAGGGCACCGAACTGTTCAACAAGACCCTGGGAATCATCGGCATGGGGCGCATCGGCACGGTGGTGGCCGAGAGGGCGTTGGGCCTGCGGATGCGGGTCCTGTGCTATGACCCCTTCATCACCAAGGAATTGGCGGCCAAGATCGGGGCGGAGCTGGTCTCTCTGGACGAACTCCTGGCCCGTTCCGACTTCATCACCATCCACACCCCGAAGACCAAGGACACGGCCAAGCTCCTGAGCAAAGAAGCCTTCATGAAGATGAAGCCCGGGGTGCGTCTGATCAACTGCGCCCGGGGCGGGCTGATCGATGAGGCGGCCCTGCTTACCGCCTTGAAGGAAGGCAAAGTGGCGGGCGCCGCCCTGGACGTTTACGAGACTGAACCGCCGCCGGCGGGCTGGCTGCTGCGGGAGATGGACAATGTGGTGTGCACGCCGCATTTGGGGGCCTCGACGGAGGAGGCCCAGGCCAATGTGGCGGTGGCGGTGTGCGAGCAAATTCTGGAACTGCTGCTCTACGGGACCATCAAGAACGCAGTGAATGCCCCGTCGGTTTCCCAGGAAGCCATGGGCCAACTGAGGCCCTATCTTACTTTGGCCGAGGCGCTGGGGGCTTTTCAGGCCCAGATCAGCGAAGGGGCCATTACCTCCGTGGGCATTGCCTATGTGGGTGAGGTGGCCAATCTGGACACCAAGCCTCTGACCCATTCCATCCTGAAAGGCTTGCTCTCGCCGGTAGTGGGCGATGAAGTGAACTACGTCAACGCCCCGGCCATGGCGGCTTCCCGTGGCATCCACATCAGCGAGGAAAAGGTGGATGCCACGGAGGATTTCTCCACCCTGATCCGCCTGACCGTTAAGGCGGGGCCTGAGGAAAACGTGGTGGCCGGCACTATTTTCGGGAAATACGAGCCGCGCCTGGTGCGGATCAACAAGTTCCGCATGGAGGTCATTCCCACGGGGCACATGCTGTTCATCTACAACACCGACCGCCCCGGGGTCATCGGCGCCATCGGCACCACCATCGGCAAGCATAGCATCAATATCGCCCGGATGACCGTGGGGCAGGAAAAGGAGAGGGGGCAGAACATCATCCTGCTCACCACCGACACCCCGGTCACCCCGGAATGTCTCAAGGATGTGATGGCCCTGGAACATGTAGCCATGGCCTACCAGTTGGAGCTTTAGGGCCGCGCAGGCCGGAGGCAGGCATGGGTGAGGACGAAGATAAAGGTTATACCGTCGAAGACCGGCGGTATCTCAACCTGAGCGAAGAGGAGAAGGCCGAACTCCGGAAAAAGGCTGGGGCTGAACCGGCGAACAAGGAGACGGCGGCTGAAGAAGCCTTTCAGGAGGCTTCCCAGAAGGCTGCGGCTGAATCCGACAAAACCGCCCAGGAAGTGCCGCTGCCGGAGATTTCGTTCTCTTCCCTGCTCTTTTCTTTGAGTTCGGCGGCATTCGTCAGCCTGGGAGCTATTCCGGACCCCAACACTGGCAAGGTTGAGAGGAATCTGGCCCTGGTGAAACAGACCATCGACCTGTTGGGGCTCCTCAAGGAGAAGACCCGGAACAACCTGAGCCCGGAGGAAGAAAGCCTCTTCGATCACCTGCTCTATGATTTGCGGATGGCGTACGTCAGGGAGGTGGGCTGATCACGGGCACCGCCGGGGAAGCGGTTAAGGTGTGGTGCCCGGCCAAGGTCAACCTCTATCTCAGGGTGGTGGGCCGCCGCCCGGACGGTTACCATGAGGTGGTGACCGTGATGCAGCCCTTGACCCTGGCCGATTCCTTGAGCGTCAGCCTGGGCGGCGAGGGCATCAGCCTCAGCTGCGACCGGCCGAATTTGCCCCTGGGGGCAGAGAACCTGGTCTGGCGGGCGGCCCGGCGGTTTCAGGAAGAGACGGGGCTCACCCCGGGGGTGCGCCTGAGCCTCACCAAGCGCATACCCGTGGCCGCGGGGCTGGGAGGCGGCAGCAGCGACGCGGCGGGCACGTTGCTGGCCTTGAATGAACTGGCCGGGAAGCCACTGTCGCCGGGGGACCTGCACCGTCTGGCCAGCCAGTTGGGGGCGGACGTGCCGTTTTTTCTGGCTCGGGAGCCGGCGGTGGGGCGGGGCATCGGCACTCAGCTCAGCGCCGTGACCTTACTGCCTTACTGGTATCTGCTGGTTAACCCCGGGGTGCCCTTGTCCACCCGCTGGGTCTATGAAAACCTGGATCTTGCCGGCCTGACGGGGCTGCCGGCGACTGAGGCCTGGGACCCGGAGCACCCGGAAACCTGGTTGCGCAACGATTTGGGGACGGTGGCGGTGCAGCGCTTTCCCGAACTGGCGCAGCTTTTGGCCGGCCTGCACGAAACAGGGGCCTGGTGCCAGGGTATTTCCGGGAGCGGGCCCACCCTCTTCGGCCTGTTTCGGACCCGGGAGGCGGCGCAGCAAGCGGGCCGGCAAATGCGCCGGACTTTCCGAGGCTGGCTGGCCGTGGCCCGGGGCCTCACGGGCCCTTCACCTGAGACGACCTGGGAGCACCACATATGGACGATCTAAAGGTCTTTACCGGCAATGCCAATCGGCCCCTGGCGGAAAAGATCTGCCAGTATCTGGGGATCCCTCTGGGAGACGCGGTGGTGGGGCGGTTTTCCGACGGGGAGATTTCGGTGGAGTTCCGGGAGAATGTCCGGGGCAAGGATGTTTACGTCATTCAGCCCACCTCCATTCCCTGCAACGAACACCTGTTGGAGTTGTGCATTATGCTGGACGCCCTGAAGCGGGCGTCGGTGCGCTGCGTCACGGCGGTGGTGACCTACTACGCCTATGCGCGCCAGGATCGGAAGACCGCGCCCCGGACCCCCATTTCCGCCAAGCTGGTGGCCGATCTCATCACTACCGCCGGGGCCAACCGGATGATCACCATGGACCTGCATACGGGGCAGATTCAGGGATTTTTCAATATTCCGGTGGACCATTTGTACGCGGCCCCGGTGACCCTGGAGTATATCCGGGAGAATTTCACCGGCGACGTGGTGGTGGTGTCTCCTGACTCCGGCGGGGTGGAGCGGGCCCGGGCCTTTGCCAAACGCCTGGACAGCTCTTTAGCGATCATCGATAAACGGCGGGACGCAGCGGGGATCAAGGCCATGACCCTGATCGGCAACGTCTGGGGCAAGGAAGCCATCATCCTGGATGACATGGTTACCACCGGGGCGACCCTGACGATGGCGTCGGAGCTGCTGATGCGCCACGGAGTGCGCAAGGTGCATGCCTGCGTCACCCATCCGGTGATGTCGCACAACGCGGTGAGCAACCTTCAAGGGTCCATGGTTCAGACCCTGGCGGTTACCGATACCATCCCGCTTTCCCCTGAGGCCGCGGCCCTGGAGAAAATCCGGATCCTGTCCGTGGCTCCCTTGCTGGGGGAGGCGATCAAAAGGATCCACAATCAGGATTCCGTGAGTTCCCTGTTTGTATAGGAAGCAGTAAGCAGTGAGCAGTAAGCTGTTAGTGAAAAGGTTGTCATTTTCATTCCCACACGGTTCATCTCAAAAATTATTTCCATATTTCTTCGTTATGCCGGCAGAAGAGGATACTATAGGTCTGAAGCTGATAGCTGAAGGCTGATAAAGGCTCATATGCGATTGATCGTGGGGTTGGGGAATCCGGGCCGGGAGTACGCCTGGACCCGGCATAACCTGGGCTGGCAAGTGGTGGCCTCTCTCTCGGAGGAGTGGGGGATTCCCCTGAGTAAAAAAAGCCTGGAATCGGTCTGGGGCCAGGGCAGGGTAGGGGGGGAGACCGTTATCCTGGCGCAGCCCACCACGTATATGAATCTGAGCGGCCGGGCGGTGTCGGGGCTCATGTCTTATTTCAAGCTCAGCCCCGGGGACCTGGTGATTATCCATGACGACCTGGATGTGCCGCCATGGCGCCTCAAGCTCACGGAGCGCGGCGGTCCCGGCGGCCACCGGGGGATTCTGGACATTATGGCGAGCCTGAACACCGAGGAGTTTCTCCGGGTTAAGCTGGGCATAGGGCGGCCCCAGGCACCTTTGCCGACGGAAAAGTACGTGCTGTCGCATTTTCCGGCCGAGGACGCCGAAAAGGTGGCGCAGTTGATCGAACGGGCGGCCCAGGCGGTGGTGACGCTGATGGCGGAAGGGCTGGCGGCGGCCCAAAACCGCTTCCACGGCGATGCGGAGCCCGAGAGGGAGCCGGAAACAGGCGCCAAAACCAACCAGCCGGATTGACTGCGGCCCCCAAGGGGGGTAATGGGGATGCGGGAGAGGCAATTTCACGGGCCTCTGATATTTCCGAGAAGACTGAAAAGTGGACTGGCGCAGGAGGGGTGAAACATGCCGCCCAGAAGGGATGATGACGAGCGGGAGCGGCCGAGCTGGCGGGAGATCGATCAGCGGCGGGATGGCAGCCGGCACCGGGCGAAGGCGCCGCCGCCGGTGCCCAAAGTCCAGGCGGAGTTGATGCGCAAACAGGCCCTGGCCCAAGCCGAGGCGCTGTTTAAGGGGAAAAGGGCCCGGCCGGAATATCAGACCGAGCTCAAGAAGTTGGAAGCGGGTCACGGCAGCAAGAAATTCCCGGAGCTGGCGAAAAAATTTTTGGAGGAGTACGGGTTGCCGGAAGAGTGGGGCGCCCTGACCCGGTTGCTGGATTATGACGATCCCCCTGCGGTGGCGGAGGTGCTCGAGGCCATGGCGGGACAGGTCTCACAGCGCAGCCGGGTGGAGAAGCAGGGGTTCAAAGGCCGGGTGCAGGTCCTGGCCTTAACCAGCCCTTATGCGGAGGTCAGGCGCCGGGCCGAAGAGATTCTGGGCAATCTTTAGCGGGGAGGCTCCGGGCGCAGGAGCGGATTCCCCTGGCATTAACCTGATATTATCTTTCCCCCAGCCGATTTTTTCTTAAGGAAAACCCTCGGACAATATTAGGAAAACCCTTAGACAATATTAGGTAAACCCTAATATATCTTTTATCATTATTAATTAAATAATAGAGATATCAAGTTAATTAGCTATCCAAGCACAAGGAGGTGCGCAGATGGTCATGAGAGATCACCGTGTGGTTCACGGGCAAGACCACCCCTTAGAACCCGCTCGAATCCCTGAATTCACCGACATTATCACGGCGGACCCCCAGTTAACCGAAATCCTGTCCTGGCTGCCCATCTACGCCGATACGGAGCTGCCCATCCTGCTCACGGGGGAGCCCGGCACCGGCAAAGAGCTGGTGGCCAAGGCCATTTTTGCCCTGGGGCCGGCGCATCGCCGGCCGCACCAGCGGCTCAACTGCGCCGCCCTGACGGAGTCGCTGGTCTCGAGCGAGCTGTTCGGGCACGTGCGGGGGGCCTTTACCGGTGCGGACCACGCCCGGCCGGGCAAATTCCGGTTGGCCCATGGGGGGAGCCTCTTTTTGGATGAAGTGGGGGAGCTGCCCCTGGCCATCCAGCCCAAGCTGCTCCGGGCGGTGGAGCAGGGGGAGATCGAACCGGTGGGGGGTGACGCGGCGGTAAGGGTGGACGTGCGCCTGGTGGCCGCCAGCAACCAGGATCTGCCGGGGCTGGTGGCCCAGGGGCGCTTCCGCCAGGACCTGTACGACCGGCTGGCAGTGCTGGCCATCCATCTGCCCCCCTTGCGGGAGCGTCCCGGGGACATCCTGTTGCTGGCGGGGCATTTCGTCCGGAAGACGGCCCGGCGCTATGGCCGGGACCAGTCCCTGAAGTTCAGCAGGGCGGCCCGGCGCCGCCTGGAGAAACAGCCCTGGCCCGGGAATGTCAGGGAACTGCGGAACGTGGTCACCCGGGCGGTATTGTTTAGCGCCGGCAGCCTGATTCGGGAGGAGGACCTGGTATTTAACCAGTTGTCGTCCCTGCCAACGGCGTCAAATGTGGCCCTGGGGGAGGGGATGCCGGGGTGCCGGCCGTCGGCGGCGGAGTTAAAGGCGCTGCTGGACTCGGAAGGGGGGAACGTCTCGGCCCTGTCGCGCCGCCTGCAGGTGTGCAGCAAGACCATTTACCGCTGGGCCAGAAGCCATGACATCGACCTGATGGGGATTCGGGGGGCTGAGCTCGTTTGAGTCTCATATTATAAGAAACGCTATTATAAAGGTTATCCATACTTAAAGGGCAGGGGCGGTGGCACACCGCCCCTGTTTTTATTCGGGCCGGTGCGATGAGGGGCTTGTATGGGGGTGGGAGAGGGTGTCATATGGGTATTTTAGATTTTGCCCTCCGTTGGAAATTAAATCTGATAAACCCGGTCCATGGACATAAAAAAACCGCCCTCCTTGGCGGGAAGGCGGCGGGGGTGAAGCGGATACGGGTTGGGATCAGAGGACCATTTTGGCTGCGGCCTTGGCCAGCTCGATGATGCGGTCCGGGCAGAAGCCGAAGCCGATAATGATGGCGGCCAGGGCGTAGTTCAGCAGCTTGATGGGCAGGCTGAGCTTGATGACCGGGAGTCCCGGGTCATCGATGAAGTAGGCGGCATAGATGACTTTGAGATAGTAATAGAGGCAGATGGTGCCGTTGACGGCGCCGATCAGGACCAGCCAGAAGTAGCCGGCGCTCATGGCCGAAGTGAAAATGAGCAACTTGCCGGTGAAGCCGATGGAAGGCGGCACGCCCGCCAGGGCGAAGATCCCCAGGATCAGGCTCATCATCAAGAGGGGGCTGCGGCGGTAGAGCCCGGCCAGCTCGGCGATCTTGAGGTCGCGGCCGTCGGTGGCCACTTCGGAGAGTACCATGAAGACGGTGAAGTTCATCACCAGGTAGGCCAGGGCGTAGTAGATGGCGCCGATGAAGCCGCCTTCGGTGAGGGTGAGGACGCCCATGAGGAAGACCCCGGCATGGGCGATGGAGGAATAGGCCAGCATGCGCTTGAAGTCTTTCTGGACGATGGCCACCAGGTTGCCCAGGGTCATGGAGACGACGGAGAGGATGACCAGGGCGATGGTGAAGTTATAGCCAAAGGCGTGGCCCAGGACCGCCAGGCGCAGGAGCAGGGCCACCGCGGCGGCCTTGGAGGCGGTGGCGATGAAGGCGACGACCTGATTGGCACCGCCCTGGTAGACATCCGGGGCCCAGAAATGGAAGGGGAAGACGGAAAGCTTGAAAAAGAAGCCCGCCATGGATAGGAGCAGCCCGATGATGCCGATGGGGCTGTTGACCAGTTGGGTCATCTTGGGGAGGATGTCGGAGAGATACGTAGAGCCGGTGGCGCCGAAGATGTAGCTTAAGCCGAAGAGCATGAAGCCCGAGGACACGGCGCCGATGAAGAGATATTTGATGCCCGCTTCCACGTCGATGCCGTCACCCCGGCGCAGGGGCACCAGGATATACAGGGAGTAGGAAGAGAGTTCCAGGGCCACATAGATGGTGAGGAGCTCAACGGAGCTCACCAGCATCATCATGCCGATGGTGGTGGTGGTGAGGAAGAGATAGAATTCCGCCTGGTAGCGTTCCTCGATGGAGGGCAGGTTATGGGAGATCATCAAGACCAGGAAGAGTCCCAGAGCCAGGGCGAACTTGAAGATCTGGCTGAAGAGGTCCACCCGGTAGGCCTTGAAAAATAAATCCCCCTGCTGGAACAAGCAGACGCCGGCGACCAGGACGCCCACGGCCGACAAGGCCAGGGCAATCTGGTAATCGAGCTGCACCTGCACCTGGCGCCTCAAAGAGAGGCAGAAGAAGACCAGGGCCATGCCCAGATAATAGAGTTCCGGTCCGAAGAGCATCATGTTCATGGTTACATTCCCTGGAGAAACGGTACGACCGAAGATTTAATCATGCTGACCATGACCTGGGGGAAGAACCCGAAAAGGAGCAGCGTGCCGATGAGGATCATCCGGGGAATCGCCAGGAAGGGACTAACGTCCTCAAAGTGCACGAACTTCGGGTTGGGTGTGTTAAAGAAGGAATTCTGGACCACCCGCAAGGCGAAGAGCGCCCCCACCACCAGGGCGGCGATGGCGAGCAAGCCGGCGATGGGAAAGACCTTGACGGTGGCGATGAAGACCAGCAGTTCGGCCCAGAAACTGGCCATCCCCGGCACCCCGGCGCCGCAGAGGGCGGCGGTGATGAAGAAGGCGGAGGCCACGGGCATGATCTTGGAAAAGCCCCCCAGTTGATGGATATCCCGGGTATGGGTGCGGTCATAAATGTAGCCCACCGAGGAGAAGAAGAGGGCGGTCATGATGCCGTGGGCGAACATCTGGAAGACCGAGCCGTTGAGGCCATCTATGGTGCCGGTGGACAGACCCAGGCAGACAATGCCCATGTGGGAGACCGACGAATACCCGATGACGTATTTCAAGTCGGTTTGGGCCAGGCCCACGAAGACGCCGTAGACGATGCCGACGGTGGCCAGGATCATCATGAGGTTGGCCCAGTACTGGAAGCCCTCGGGGAGCAGGAACATGGCCACCCGGAGGATGGCGAAGGAGCCCAGCTTCATCAACACGCCCGCATGGAGCATGGAGACGGCGGTGGGGGCAGCCACGTGGCCGACGGGCGACCATGTGTGGAACGGCCAGACCGCGGCCAGGACCCCGAACCCGAAGAACAGGAGAATGAAGGCAACCTTCTGCACCCAGGGAGTGAAGTGGGCCCCGTGGAGCAGGACCATATTGAAGGTATTGAGGCCGGAGCTGGCATAGAGGAGCAGGATGCCGGGGATGATAAGACCGCTGCCGGCCATGAGGTATAAGGTGAGCTTCATGGCGGCGTATTCTTTGCGGGTGGAGCCCCAGACCAGGATGAGGATGTACATGGGCACCACGGCGATCTCATAGAACAGGAAGAAGAAGAACATGTCGTAGGACATGAA
>JBKQVS010000027.1:0-4344 GCA_052139855.1 Desulfobaccales bacterium | reverse complement strand
GCCTGTCGCATCCCCGGGATATCGTTGGCCAGGGCAAATTCCATTAAGTCCTCCAGGGGCGAGGCCGCCGCCAGCAGCACCTGGTTGGGCCCGCTGGCGTCCGTCGGCTTGGCCGCGGCCGCAACCTGGCCGACCCATAACCAACCCGCCAGGACGGCCAGCCCCATCAGACTGAGGTGCACCTGCCGTAACTGCATATCTTACCTCGAACCCCTCCGTTGATGCGTTCTTATGGATCGAACCGGTTAAATTTGTGTGCCACAGTCCCTTTAGGAAAGCTAAAAGGCGACCCGCCCGGCCCGGGCGGGGTTATTTCGGCTTTCACGTCCCGCCGATTTTACAGGCTGCCTCTGTCAGAGGTGCCGCCTCCGGTTCGGTCTGGGGGGCGAAATCGTCCCGGGCCTGGCCGGCTGCCGGCTTTTCCCCGTAAAACAAGGCCCCTTCGGTGTAAGGCGAGCTCTTGAACCCGGTGTATATGACTAGAGACGCCCGGTGAAAACCGACCTTGAGCATGAGGCCCAGGAAATCCTTTCCTGGGATGGCCCCGCCGATTCACTGGAACCAGTTCTCCACCTTGTCGCTTTTTTCCGGGGGCAGCGCCGCCACCAGGACCATGTCCGCGAGCCTGAGGCGGCCGCCGGGTTTCAGGACCCGGTGCGCCTCTTGGAGCGCCTTCTCCTTATTGAGGGTCAGGTTGAAGACGCCGTTGCTGATGACCGCGTCGAAATCGTTGTCCGGGAAGGGGAGGGCCTCGGCCTCTCCCTCCTGAAACCTGACGTTGGCAAGACTCAGCCGCGCCTGGTGGGCCCGGGCCCGCTCGATCATGGCCGGGGTGACGTCCAGGCCCACCACCGTCCCGCTGGCCCCCACCAGATGGGCCGCCACCAGGGAATCCACCCCCGCGCCGCAGCCGATGTCCAGGACGGCGTCCCCGGGAGCCAATGGCCCCAGGCTGAAGGGATTGCCCACGCCGCAGAACGCGGCCAGGACCTCCGGGGGAAAATTATCGATCAACTCCGGGGGATAGCCTTGCAGCTCCATGCCGGCCTTGCCGGTGGGGTACTGGAAGCAGCCGCCCGAGCCGGCCGCGGCCACCCGGTCGTACTTCTCCTTGATGCCTTGCCGCACCTTGAGAATTTCCGCTTCGGTCATTTCCGGGCTCATAACCTTTTCCCTTGTATGGCTTTGGTGGCACCGGCTTTTCAGCCGGTGCGATGGAGCGTCACCCTATCCATCACATGAGGTCCCGGCCGACCGCGAAGGCCTGGCCTAAAAATTTCCCGATGCCGTGGTAGGTGCGAATCTCGGGGCCGAAGATGATAGGCCGGACTTTTTCGATGTCCGGGAAGCCTTTCTCCCCTAGGACCTGCTCATCGGCCTTGACGTCCAAAATCTCCCCGATGAACAGGGTGTGGAGGCCGATTTCCAGGGTGTGGATCACCCGGCACTCCAGGACCAGGGGGAATTCCTCGACGTAGGGGGCGTCCACCAAGGTGCTGGCCACCGGGGTGAGGCGGGCAGCGGCGAACTTGTTCACTTCTTTGCCGGTGGCCATCCCCAGGTAGTCGGCCTCCCGGACGTGGGCCTCGGACGGCACGCTGATGGTGAAGGCCTGGTGCCGGACGATGTTGCCGTAGGAATAGGTGGCTTTGCGCAGCGACACCCCGATGGCCGGGGGCTTGGAGCAGCAGATGGAGGCCCAGGCCGCGGTCATAGCGTTGGGGTTGCCGTCCTGATCATAGGTCCCCACCACCCACACCGGGGTGGGGAAAGCCAGAGTCCTGGGGCCGATTGATTTTTTCATGACGCTCCTCCTTAGCCTGGATGTTAAGTCTTGCCAGACCAAAAGCAATACCGGCGGTCATCAAAGACCGAGTCCCGCCGCCGTAAAAAAAGCCTGGAGAACGAGAGGTTCTCCAGGCTCAAAAGGTGCTCCGGCGTGGTGGTGCAGTTCAGGCCGCCGGCTTATTCCTCTTCTTCCAGTTCGACCCCGTCCCGCTCAAACTGGGCATCGCGGGCGGCGTGGGCTGCTTCGATCTCCGCTTCGCTCCAGGGTTCGAAGTCCAGGCACAGGGACACCAGTTCCCACAGGTACAGGGTCTCTTTGTAGTTGCCCATGTCGTGGACCTTGGGGAGGGCTTTCATGATCTGGTCCCGGCAGTTGTGGCAGGGAGCCACCACGATCTCGGCGCCGGTGTCCTTGATCTGGTCGGCCTTCATCTTGCCGTAGGCCAGACGCTCTTCGTCATAGGGCATGGCCCAGGCGCCGCCGCCGGCCCCGCAGCACAGGTTGTTCATCGAATCTTCGCACATTTCCCGAAAGAGGCTGGGGTCGATGCACTGCTGGGCGATCCAGCGGGATTGGTCGGCCGTGGACTGCCCAAAGGCCATCTGGGATTTGCGCACGTAGTTGCAGGGATCGTGGACAGTGTAGGCTTCGTGAAATTTATGGGTATTGAGTTTGATCCTGCCGGACTTGATGTACTCTTCCAGCAGATCCATGACGCTGACTACCTTGAATTCGTCGAAGACTTCGGGGAACCAATTTTTGAACCCGAACCGGGTTGCATAGTAGGCATGCCCTCATTCGGGGTACAAGATGGTTTTCGCCTTAACCTTTCGGGCGTTCTCGATGACCCGGGCGACCTGGACCTTCATGGACTCGTCGTCACCGGAGAACAGGCCCCAGTTGACCCCTTCCCAGTTTTCCGAGGAAACGGTCCAGTCCTCTTTAGCGGCATAGAAAATGCGCCACCAGAATTTCATGTCGTCCGGCTCGCCGAAGGGCTCTTTGGAATTAATGGTGACGATGATATTGGCCCCTTCTTTGTCCACCGGCACGTAGAAGCCGGGAGTGGGCTGCTCTTCGTCGTTTTCCATCTCCACGCCCAGTTCCGCCAGCAGGAACAAAAAATCGTCCCGAGGAATCCCGAGATTGTTGCCTCTCTGGAGATTCATCATGGTGCCTTTGTGGATCGGGCCGGGGACCTTGTCCCGCTCCCGCAGCGTCCGGCAGGTGCGGAAAGTCCGCATCAGCTGGATGCCCATGGGGCACTGATACTGGCAGCGGCCGCACAGGGTGCAGACCCAGGGCCACTTGGAATCAATGACTTCCTGCTCCATGCCGAAGACAATGGCCCGGATAGCCTTCCGGGGGTCCCAGCCGGGGACCAGCCCGGTGGCCGGACAGCCTCCGGCGCAGGTGCCACAGGTATAGCAGCGGTCCGCCAACTCGGGCGCGATGTTCCCGATTTTACGGTGCTTCCTGTCCACCTTGATTTCTTTCACGGCCTCTTCTGCCATGTTCCCTCCGAGTAAATTGTGGTTAGTACAATCACAACTGGTGTCAGGCCCGGGCGACCTCCACCCTGATACTGATCGCCAGGTTAAGGACTTCCCTTAATGATATGAGGCAGTTCTTACCTTGGCCCCTGTGGTTTATATATAAAATTTTTGCCAAAAAATAAAGAGTTTTTCCTCCCTCCTCTTTGATTTTAGAGGCCGGGGCGCTCATGTCAAGAAGAAAATACTATTTTTCACAAAAACCCTCCCAGCCCCGTGAGGCGGGAAAATTGCCGGCTCCTACCGGCGCGTTGATGCTCTTCTCCACCGCCGCGGTTTTTATCCGCTCCGCCCGGCTTTTGTGATATTTTTAGAGGAAAAGAGCTCTCAGCTTTCCTGCCTCGGTGGGGCTGCCGGGACCTGACCATTGGGAGAAGAGCCGGTCGCGGTGCACCTGAACCAGGGCTGGCGGAGGGGGGAATAAAGCTCACCATGTCCAATGAATATGCTCCGCGTCTGGAAATTTTGCAGCAACTGGCCGACCGTCTGGAGCGGAGCCGGGACAACCTGATGGAGGCGGAAGCCGAAGATATCGGTACTCCCTGCACCGCGGTCGCCATGGAGGTGGATATGGCGGTTTCGCATCTCCGCACCATGGCCCTGGAGGTGCCCTGTGTTGCGGGCAAGGCCCCCTACGGTACGGTGGCTGCCATTCTGCCCTATGACGCCCCGCCCGTCATGGTGGCCCGGGTGGGCGGCGCCGCCATCCTCGGGGGCAATCAGTTTCGATTCAGCTGCTCCTCCCAAACGCCCCGCACCGCGCGGCTCTTTCAGGACATCGTCTCGGGCTTGCCGGGCTTCACCGCCGTGGTGGGCCTGGACAATCGGGAGTTCGGGCGCCAATGTGTCAATGACCCCGAAGTCAGGGTCTTCTACATCTCCGGCGGCGGCGAGGTGGGGGCCGCTTACGAAAAGCAGGCCCACCATTTCGACAAGCTTTTCTTTGCCGGACCCAGCGGCCTGCCGCCGGCCATCCTGTTCCAGGACGCCGACCTGGAGCCG
>JBKQVS010000026.1:0-28467 GCA_052139855.1 Desulfobaccales bacterium | reverse complement strand
GATTTTTGGGAGAGGGGGCAAAGGGCAGTGGCACAGGCGTCTCGCCTGTGGACCTCTGCCCCCTTCCCCGCACCCCATCCCCCAATCCCATAATCAAGGGCGGCCCGCCGGGTCGCCCTCACATTTTGTAGGGCGGGCGTCCCCGCCCGCCACGTAGGGTGCGTTCCACGTACCAAAAAGCCATGTAGGGTGCGCACCGCGCACCACAAACAAAGGAAGGGCCATCGGCCCTCCCTTTTTACTCTGCTGGTTGCAGAACAAAAAAGGGCGGACACACAGGTCCGCCCCTACAGGTCTTTTGCTATGGGTTTTTTGCTGAAAGCTGACGGCCTTTTCTGCTCACTGCTCACTCCTCCCTAATCCACCCAATAATTCGGCGCTTCTTTCATGATGATGACGTCGTGGACGTGGGATTCCTTCAGGCCCGCCGGGCTGATGCGCACGAATTTCGCCATGGTCTGGAGTTCCCCGATGGTTCTGGCCCCCACGTAGCCCATCCCGGATCTGAGGCCCCCCATCAGTTGGAAGATGACCTCCGCCAGTTTACCCCGGGACGGCACCCGGCCCACGATGCCTTCCGGCACCAGTTTATTTTCCAGGTTGACGTCTTCCTGGCAGTAGCGGTCCCGGCTGCCGGCCTTCATGGCCTCCACGGACCCCATGCCCCGGTAGATCTTGTAGCTCCGCCCCTGAAAGATCACGGTTTCACCCGGGGACTCGTCGGTGCCGGCAAAGAGGCTGCCGATCATCACCACGTCCGCACCCGCGGCCAGGGCCTTGGTGACGTCGCCGGAGTACTTGATGCCGCCGTCGGCCACCAGCGGGATATCCGCAGCTTTGGCCGCTTTGCCGCAGTCCATGATGGCGGAAAGCTGCGGCACTCCCACCCCGGCGATCACCCGGGTGGTGCAGATGGAGCCCGGCCCCACCCCCACCTTAACTGCGTCTACCCCGGCCTTGATCAAGTCCCGGGCCCCGTCCGCGGTGGCGACGTTGCCGGCCACCAACTCCACGTCGGCGAAGTTCCGTTTGGTATCCTCCACCGTCTCCACCACCCGCCGGGAGTGCCCGTGGGCCGTGTCGATGACGATGACGTCCACCCCGGCCTTGATCAGGGCCTCGACCCGAGGCTCCCGGTCGGGCCCCACCCCGATGGCGGCCCCCACCCTAAGGCGCCCGAACTCATCCTTGCAGGACTGGGGATACTTGCGGATTTTTTCGATATCCTTGATGGTGATGAGCCCGTTGAGGTTGCCGTCGGCGTCCACCACCAGCAGTTTTTCAATACGGTACTTATGGAGCAGGGCCTTGGACTCCTCCAGGGTGATCCCCACGTGGGCGGTCACCAGGCGGTCCTTGGTCATCACCTCTTTGACCTTCTGCTTCAGGTTGGTTTCAAAACGCAGGTCCCGGTTGGTGACGATGCCCACCAGTTTCTTCCCCTCCACCACCGGGATGCCGGAGATGCGGTAGCGCTCCATCAGTTGCAGCACATCGGCGATCCGGGCCTCGGGCCCGATGGTCACCGGGTCGATGATCATCCCCGACTCCGACTTTTTGACCTTTTCCACCTCCAGGGCCTGGGCCTCGATGGTCATATTGCGGTGCAGAATGCCCATACCCCCCTGCCGGGCCAGGGAAATGGCCGTGTCCGCCTCGGTCACCGTGTCCATGGCGGAACTGATGAGGGGAATATTCAGGGAGATGCGCCGGGTCAGGCGGGTGGCAAGGTCCGCTTCGCTGGGCAGCACCGCCGAGGCCCCCGGCAGCAGCAGCAGATCATCGAAAGTGTACGCATAATGGATGCTATCCTGAGACATACGGTTTATCCCCCGGCGTTGGCGTTCCTGGTGGCAAGATTCTCCCCCCATGCAAGGCGGAACAGGGTTAACTGATTGATTTCGCTGATGAACATGATTACATTGCCTGGTTGCAAACCCATGATTGACTTAAATTATTAATTTTATCCTTTTCCGGCGAATCCCGAAACTCAAAACTTGCCGGCCAGGTCCTGCAAGACCCCCTCTAACAGCCCGGCGTCCACCACCACCAGGGAATCCTGCCGGCCCACCTCAAGAAGGGCCAGCACCATCAGGGCCCCGGCCACCATGACTCCGGCCTTGCCGGGCTCCATCCCGATCAGGCCGGCCCGCGCCGCTTCGGGCAAACCGGCCATCAGTTCCGCCAGGGCCGCCACCTGGGTCCGGCTCAAAATCAGGTTGTTGACCTGATTCGGGTCATAGGTCCGCAATTTTAATTGCATGGCCGCCAGGGTCGTCACCGCCCCGGCGGTGCCCACCAGAGAAGGACTCCCCTTAAGATATGGCTCGATAGCCCCCTTATAGAAAACCCCCAGGCGGGCGGTTAGTTCCTCTCGCAACCCCGCCACTTTTTCCGGACTCGGCGGATCGCCCAGGGGCACGGCCTGGCTCAGGGTCAGGACCCCCAGGGGCAGGCTGGCGAAGACCGTTTCTGCGCCCGGGCGCACCAGGGCAAACTCGGTGCTGCCGCCGCCCACGTCCACGACCAGCACCTCCGGGGCGGCGAGCCCCGCCGGGTCCAGGGCGGTGAGCACTCCGGCCAGGGACAGCCGGGCCTCCGCCTCCGGGGCCAGCACCTCCACCTCCAGACCCAGGGAATCCCGCACCTGATCCAGAAAGACCTGCCGGTTGCGGGCCTGGCGCAGGGCCTGGGTGCCCACGGCCCGGTACCGGCCCACCTCATGGGCCGCCATCACCTGCCGGAAATCCGTCAGGGCCGCCAGGGTCCGGGCCATAGCCGCAGGGGCCAGATCATCGGCCGCGGCCAGCCCCTGCCCCAGCCCGGTAATCTCCCGGCGCTGCCGCAGCACCCGGAAGCCGCCCGCCGGGGCAGGCTCCGCCACGGCCAGGCGCACCGTCAGGCTGCCCACGTCCAGGGCCGCGCAACGGCGTGCTTGAAAAGTATCAGTCACCGTCTCCCTAAACTCTTTCCCGGTGAATGTAGGGGCGGGTTTTAAACCCGCCCGTCCCGCACCAGAGGAGATTCAGAATAGAGGGTGGCCGCTGCCCACCATAAATCCTCATTTCTCCTCCAGGATAAAAATCTCCGGCAGGGTGCGGCTCCTCTCGCCGCAGTCCAGGCCGTAGCCCAACAGGAAGCCCCTTTCCACCACAAAGCCGGTATAATCCAGGGGAACTTCCACCTGCCGGCGTTCCCGCTTGTCGATGAGGCAGCAGATCTTCAGCGACCGGGGCCGGTGGCTCAGGAGGTGCTGGCGCAGAAAGTCCAGGGTCAGGCCCAGGTCGATGATATCTTCCACAATCACCACGTCCCGGCCTTCCAGGGACTCTTCCACGTCCTTGGTGACCCGGATTTCCCCCGACGACTCGGTGCCGGCGCCGTAGCTCTTTACCCGGACGAAATCCACGATCACCGGGAAGGGCAGGGCCCGCACCAGGTCGGCCAGGAAGATAAACGCCCCCTTGAGCACCCCCACCATCACCAGGTCCCGGCCGGCATAATCCCGGCCGATCGCCTCGGCCAGCTCCGCTACCCGCCGGGCAATCTCGTCCCGGGAGATGAGGCAACACTTTTCGGCGCTCATGGTCTTGCTCCCCCCTGACGTAAAAATAAGAGAAGGCGGCGGGGTTGTCAAACCTTAATGCCGCCGCCCCGCTTAGTCAACCCGGCAGCTCCGGCCGGCGGCCAGTCAAGTGGTAAACGGCTTGGCCCCAAGAAAATTATGCGCCGAGGCCTTTTCATGCGTGACTTTTTGATCGTCAACCGGATTTTGCTATCCAGTTCATATGGCAAGATTCTGTAAGCTGCGGATAATGGCAAGTCATCAGCAGATCCGTTACATTTGTCTGGCCGCTTTCCTTTGTCCCACCACTACCGGGCGGGTCTGGCTTGGCGTTCTTAGGCAGGTAAATCGATGCTGTATGGTGCAAAATAGTGGGGTATGCTTGACATTTGGGGGGAATTTAGTCTCTTTTGCAATTTTATGCTATCATGCTTCATAGGAGAAGGGTTGCCTTCGAGAAGAGGGTCATTTTATGGCTTAAACTTAGGGGAAGAGGTCCCATAATTTTGGCATTGTTTCGATAGGTAAGCCTAATCTCGGTTAAGACATCCAGGAGGGGTGAAACGATGGTGGAAAGAGTCATCAACATAGCTGAATTCAAGAAGCCGAGCCCACGAAATGTTGGAATTATCATTGGGCTCATCATCATCCTGATCATTGGCTGGAGCACCTTTGTCATTGTCCCGGCCGGCCACCGGGGGGTTGTCCTCTGGTGGGGGAGTGTAGAGACGAGAATCATGGGGGAGGGGCTCAACTTCATAGTGCCCATTGCCGAAAGAGTCATCAAGGTGGATGTCAAGGTTCAACCCCATCCATTCAGGGAGATCGATGCCTCTTCAAGAGAATACCAGAATGTGAAAATGACGGGCATGATGAACTTCCACATCGACCCGGCTTATGTCAATGACCTTTACCAGAAAGTGGGGCTCGATTTTGCTGACAAGGTGATCGACCCGGCCTTCAATGACTTCGTCAAGGAAGTAGTGCCGACCTACCCGATCGGGGAGATTCTTCCCAAAAGGGAGGAGATCCGGAAGAGGGCGATGACCAAATTGGGAGACAATCTGTCGAGGTATCACATCATCGTCGATGACATCTACTTTGCCAATATCCGCTTCTCTCCCGAATATGAAGGGGCCATCGAAGCCAAGCAGGTGGCCCAGCAGCAGGTCGAAACGCAGAAACAGGTTTTGGCCCAACGCGAGATTGAAGCTCAGCAAAAGGTGGCCACAGCCAAAGGAGAGGCTGAATCCATTCTAGTGGTGGCGCAGGGACAGGCCAAAGCCAATGATGCCCTATCACGGTCGATCACCCCGATCCTTGTGCAGTACAAGGGTATCGAGAAATGGAATGGCATTTTACCTCAGGTCTCGGGAGGAGCTGTCCCTTTCATCGACTTGAGCAAGATGGGTGGCTTGTCGGGCGGCACGGAAGCAAGCAAAAAATGACCTGAGAGTTCAGAGTTAGGGGTTCGCCGAAACAGGCATTAAGACTGGCACCGCTAAGGCTGCCGCCCAGCAATGATTCATCGGTGCCGGGATGGAATTTAAAATCTGCGGGATTGAAGCTATCTGCTATGATCCGAAACATATCGCGGCTCCAAAAACCTTCCATATCTAGTCTATATCTGCAATTTTCCTCACTTCACCGATAAGTCCATTTCCTGGCAAGCTATCCGCTACTACACATCTCATTTAACTGCCCGGCTGTCGCTACACCCGAGGTCTATCAACCCCAGTTTTTTCTCTGCCTCGCCGCGTTTGCGCATTATTGGCCTTGGGTGCTTAGATCACAAGCAATTGCTCCTTGCCGATCGATGGTCTTTCATGCCGTACGCCACTTTAAGGCCCTTCTAATCTTTTCCGTTATCGATGCGGTCGAAAGACGATTTTTTGCCGAAACCTTCGAGGAACAGCTTTTCTTCAACTTTTTGCAGCCGGCCTTGGGCGGCTTCTATTTTTCCCATCACATCCGAGAGTTCCATTAGTTTAGCGCTTAACTCTTCCAGTTTGGCTTTCGCTTCCAAAAGTTCCTCTTTTGCTTGGGCTATTTCCTTTTTGGCTTCCTGTTCGCTCACCTCGCCTCTCCTTTGATCTGGCCCCGTAGGCTGTTGCGATCGGTTAGGGTAGGCTCCCTCGCACTAACGGCCGAAGTCAGTCAGATAATTACGCCACCCGCAGTTGGGCCAGCGATGCCCGGGCGCTGCCACCGCTGATGTCCGGCACGATGCTCAATTCGAGTGCTCTTACCCCGTCGAGATCGACGTCGTAGTCTTCGACCTCCTGCACCGCCTCCGGCGGACTGAAGTTATACTGCTGACGCACAATCTCCCGGTATGACTGACCGCGGTCTGGCGACCACCGTAAAACAAACTCTTGGGTGCGCTCCTGCTCATCTTCCTGGAACACTAGATGGATCCGTTTGAGTCTCAGCGGTTCATCAAACCGGAGGCGAATAGTCTGCTCCCCAGGCTGCACGGCTCGCCAACCCGAGCCTGTATTCGGAATCAGTGCCGCTTCAATCGGGTAGTCGACATCTTCGGAGGTGATTTCGACCTGTGCCAAGAGTCCAAGGTCTACCCAGCCGGGCTCGGCGGCTGAGACCTCACGAGGGCCATGACCGATAATGCGCTTGCGCATAGAGTTCTCCCTCATCCCTTACTACTTCGCCGCTTACCGTCTCCACGGTTTTCAGGTCGCACGTCTGTCCATCTCTTCATAGCTTCCCCCCCTCAATGTGGAGCCTCATAGTCCCTTAACCAGGCCAGCAGGTCAGGCTTATAGAACCGCCACCCCTTGCCCACCTTGCGGGACGGCAGAATTCCCCGCCTGGCATAATCCCGCACCGTGAAGGGCGTCAGCTTCAAAAACGCCGCCGCTTCCTCTGTGGTTAGCACTAGGCTATTTTCCATACACCTCCCTCCGTTTTGCCTTAGATATTATTATATAAAACCACATAAGTCAATATAAAATTATATAATTATTAATGAACCAATAAATAATTATATAAATCAATGTAATTAATTATATTTTATCATAAGACAATATAAACATTGACATTCTCTCATTTATCATTATAATTCGAGGCAAGGTAAGAAAGTGGCCTGTGATTGCCTTCCAGGATAAGGGCCATGAAAGGGAAGGAATTGATGGGCTGCCGCATAATCTTAAATATTTTGGATTAAAAGGAGGGGCACATGAAAAGGATCATGGGACTGGGGGCGATGCTCCTGGCAGGTTTCTTGGTAATCCCCGGCAATCTCGGGTTCGCGAGCCAAGTCCTGGCCCAAAACGGGTCGCAGACGATTGAAGATAAGCAACTGCAAGAGCTGCGGCAGAAGCGCCAAGAGACCCTGCAGGAGCAAGAACGGGAGGCAAAACAAGAGGGAGATATTGGCAAGCGCAAGCAAGACGCTATCAAACGCCAGCAGGATGCCATTAAGCGCCAGAAAGCCGCCGAACAGGGCCAGCAACTCGAAGAAGAAGAGAAATAAGACCGCCTACACCGTACTACCGGAGGAAATTGCCATGAATCGAGTAACCAAAATTTCAGCGCGGCTGGCGATCTGGATTTTCATCGGCACGGCCCTGGCGATTTTCCCAGGCGCCGCCGCCGCCCAGACTTTGGACATCAGCATCGAATCCGAGACTGGGGGCTCCCCCCCGGGAGAGCTTATGCTCATCGATCCTTCCGGAGACCGGACGGGTCCTGAGACCACGGACATCCACCGGCGCAATCCCATGAGCGGCCTTTATAACCTGCGGGTAATCGGCCTGAGAACCGGGGTTTACACCTTGTTCCTCAAGGCTTATACCGCAAGCGGCAGCACCTCGGATGTGCGGTTCCCCCATATGACCATCAAGAATGGAGAGGTCCATCACTATGACGTAAATTTTTCAGCTGAGGGGCCTAAGCTCGATGCTGGAGCTTTTTTTATACCTAGTGGTGAAAATCTCCCCGTTGAGCAACTCATCCCGCAGCTTCCCGATGCTCCGCTCCGGCGGATAACGTTTTCTAGCCATCTCCCCGCCTCCCTATGATCCGCCTCTCTCACTTAACCTGTGGATCAGTTTTTGGGGGGCAGGTCAGCAAGTTAAGTCACAGCCGGGCGCCTAACCATGCCGCTGCCTCACCAATAGCGGGCGGTGGTGGCCTGGGACTCTCAGGTCCCCTCGGCTCAACCGTGGTGGTATACTGAGAATCTGCAAAATGAAATATTTTGAGGCAGATTTGTGCTATTCTCCGCCCATAACATGACTTGGCGACAAAAAGAGGGGCCTCTTCGGGATTGAACCCGGGATGGGAGGCCTCAAAAGCATTTATTGACCGGGATGACCTAGGCTGCCGCATAATCCCGGTTTATGACCATCATGCCGCGGAAAGGGGAGAAATGCATTGGCTGGCAGAATCAACCAGCGGAATGACGACGTTAAGGTTGCCATCATTGGCATGGGAGCCATGGGCAAGGGTCTTTTTTACCAGTCCCACATAACTCCAGGCATTGACTGCGTGGCTATCGCGGATATTAAGATGGAACGTGCCATAGCCGGCGCGCAGTGGCTGAATAGAGACTACCGCCGGGCCGATAATCTCGAAACGGTGCATGAAACAATCCGTCAGGGGAAGCTTGCCGTTTGTGAAGATGGAGATCTCCTGGCCAGGTGTTCGTATGTGGATGCACTGGTAGAATCATCAAATTCACTTATATCCGGCGGCCAGTTTGCGGTTACCGCTCTTGAACATCGGAAGCATCTGATATTGATGAACTCCGAAGTTGACCTCATATTTGGGCCTTATCTTCTGCGCCTGGCTCAAGACAACCAAGTAATCTACACCAGTTGCGACGGCGACCAGCACGGAGTTATCAAACGCCTGATTGACGATCTGCGGTTATGGGGATTTGAACTGGTGATGGCCGGTAATATCAAGGGTTTTCTCGATCGTTATACTAATCCGGAAAAGATTATTCCCGAGGCGGATAAACGCAATTTGGATTATAAAATGGCAACGGCATATGCTGATGGGACTAAGCTGTGCATTGAAATGGCCTTGTTGGCTAATGCTTTGAATCTTTCCATCCATCGTCCCGGCATGTGCGGACCTCGGGCGCAGCATGTGAGCGAGGTTTTTGGCCTTTTTGATTTTGATAGCCTTTGGCAAGACAGACAGCCTCTCGTGGATTACATCGTGGGAGCTGAACCAGGCGGCGGGGTTTTTGCCGTTGGCTATTGCGACAACGAATATCAGCAATCGATGCTGTCTTATTATAAGATGGGACCGGGGCCTTTCTATTTATTCTATCGTCCTTATCATCTTTGTCATGTCGAGGCCATGGCTGGTATTATTGATGCAGCCAGGAATAAGAGGGGGTTACTCCAACCCACCTATGGTTTCAGAACAAATGTTTACGCCTATGCCAAACGCAATCTGCACAAGGGAGAAAAACTGGATGGCATTGGCGGATACGACTGTTATGGGCTGATTGAAAACTGCGGGTTGGAAGACGATAATCCGGGGCTGCCCCTTTGCCTGGCTGAAGGCCTAACCTTGGAATGCGACCGGCGCAAGGATGAGAAACTTTATCTGAATGACTTACGTTATGATAAAAAGCGCTTCGACTTTGTTATTTTTGATAAGGGTATGGAGCTATCCAAGCGGGGCGAGCGATGCAATAGGCATCATAGCTGTTTATCCGGTGAGTCCGGAAAATGAAAGAGTTTTTGACCTCCATTTAATGCAGATCGAGCCATATACCAGGTTCCTTAGACAATTTATGGAAGTGTCAATATGGCGAGCAGGGGCATGCAGTAATGTCCGGGCTATTTCGCAAAATATTCCCGGTAAAAAAGGGAAATTTCACCAACCCGGGGTTTTCCATCATCTGTGCCTATAATGATTATGCAAAAATGGAGAAATACCTGATTGGGAGCTTGAGGAGGCAGCATTCACCCTATGAGTTGCTCGCCATCGACAATCAAAAGGGACTGTATGCATCAGCAGCATCGATCCTGAACCACACGGCGCAGCAAGCACGATATGATTATCTCTTGTTTGTGCACCAGGACGTCGTCCTGCTGTCCGATACCTGGTTGATGGATGTGCAGGGCAGACTGCCTTCTCTGAAGCAGTTGGGCGCCGTCGGGGTGGCGGGGAAAACCGACAAGGGGGTGGCGTGGGCCTCCGTGATTCACGGCGATCCTCCCGCCTATGCAGGTCCGAGAGATTTACGGCATACGGTTGAAGTTCAGACTCTCGACGGATGCCTCATCGTGGTGCCGAGAAAAATATTTGCAAGAGTTCCCTTCGACGAGTCCCACAAGGGCTGGTATCTGTATGTCGCGGGCTATTGTTTGGATCTTCTCCGTAACGGTTATAAAAGCTATGTTGTGCCAGACCTTATCTATCATGCATCAGTGGGGCCCTCGAGTCCAATCGTCTTCGAAGAGGCAGCCCGACATCTGGTCAGAAGGCACAAGTCCAGGGTCGAGACAATTTACACGACTGTGGGGGAATGGAAGACCAACGGGAAATTGGCGCCGACCAGCGAATAACCAGACCGTTGCGAAAGTTTTGGCAGTTATGGCAAGGGAACCAAGTTGTTAAAATTAATCAATAATTATAATTATTAACAGCCATATTACTGTTGCACAATTGATGAAGAAATTCAGGCCGATTCAGGATTACCGCCCGGGGGCGGCAGTGTGAGAATCGTGAGAAAGCGGCTCATTTACGGCGTCTTGCTGGTGGTGCTCGTCAGTGCGGGGGTCGAAAGCGCTGGCCGGGCCGGGTGGCTAAGGTCGCCGGAGGCCTGGTATTATGACCTGATGCATCAGGTGGCCGGCAGACGGTATGAGCCCCGGCATGTGGTCATCGCGGCCATTGATGACCAGACGCGCCTGGAGCACCAGGATGAGCCGCTGGTCTTCTGGAGTCCCCACTTTGCCCGGGCGATGGCGGTCCTGCGACAGGCCGGAGTCAAGGTCATCGGCCTGGATTTTCTCTTTTCGGTCAGCGCCGAGGCGTGGCTGAAGCGGCTGAAATTGCCGGAAAGCGGCCAGAGCCGCACCTACGACCTGCCTTTCCGGGAACAACTGGCGGCAGGGAAAGCGATCCTTGCGGCAGAGAAGGTCACCGATGCGCAGGGCAAGGCGAAGATACTCCTGCCTCTCCCCGACTATTGGGGTTCACTGCCGGGACAGATGGATGACGTCGGGTTAGTCAATTTTTTCGATGACCCGGACGGGGTGATCCGCCGGTTTCTCACTGCCATCCCCACGGATGCGGGCGAGAGCTGGGTGTCTTTTGCCGCTCTCCTGGCGGAGCGGGCGGCGCCCGGGGACCGCGCCCGCATCTATCCGCCCCTTGCCCGCATCGGGTTTTGCGGCCCTCCCGGCACGGTCCCCCGGGTCTCGTTCCGGCGTTTGCTCAGTCCCGGGGCGGCATCCGATCCCCAAATCCAGGGCCTCAAAGATAAAATTATTATCATTGCCTATGAAACGACGGGAGTGCAAGACATTCATCAGACCCCGTACAGCCGGGAGTTTATGAATTTATCGGCCCGCTTTATGAGCGGCCCGGAAGTCCACGCCAACATCGTGGAGACCCTCCTGACGGGAAGGTATCCCCGGCCGGTTTCCAGCCCCGGGCGCCTGATCTACCTGATTATGGTGCTGGGCGTGGGGACCACGGCGTTCTTCACCCTGTCTCCCCGCCAGGGATTGGCGGCCCTGGGTCTGCTGGCAGTTATGGCGGCGGTCTTCGCCTGCCTGTGGTTCCGCCGCGACTGGCTGATACCGGTTGCCGCGCCCCAACTGGGCTTATTGATAAGTTACCTGGGGGTCCTGGGCCTGAGGCTCACGGGGGAAGAACGGGAGCGCAGCCGCATCCGGCAGATCTTTGGGCGTTACGTGTCCGATGAAGTGGTGGAGAAGCTTCTGACTTCCGGTAAACAACCCAATCTCGGAGGGGAGGCAGTCACGGTGACGGTCCTGTTTTCCGACATCCGGAATTTCACCCCGATGGCGGAATCCCTGGCCCCCCAGGAAGTGGTGGAGTTGCTCAATAATTACTTCAGCCGGGCCTGTGAGCCGATCATGGAGCAGGGCGGCACGGTGGACAAGTTCATCGGGGATGCGATCATGGCGGTGTTCGGCTCGCCGGTTCCCCAGCCGGACCACGCCCGGCGGGCGATTAGCGCGGCCCTGGCCATGGCCGAAAGGGTCGCGGACTTCCGGGCCTGGATAGCCCGGCGTTTTCCCGACCGGGATTGGCAGGATTTCCATATCGGCATCGGACTCCATACGGGCGAGGTGGTGGTGGGCAATGTCGGCTCGCCCAACCGCTTCGAATTCACGGCCATTGGGGATACGGTGAACACGGCGTCGCGCCTGGAAGGTTTGACCAAAGAGCTGGGATGGACCATTGTGGCCAGCGCGGCTACCCTAAAGGCGGCGGGTTCGGGGGTGGTGACCGGCGGGAGGAAGGAAGTGCGGGTCAAGGGCCGCCAGGAAGTGATGCACGTCCTGGAGGTGCAGGGCCTGAAGGAAGGTCAAGAAGAGTCGACTGACCTGCCTTAAGGAGGGAGCGGTAATGAAGAGCAGATGGAAAAAGACGCACCCCGGTATTTTTTGCCTGGCGGGGTTCACCTTCTTTCTGGCGGCAACGGTGGGAGCCCAAACATCCTTGCCGGACGTGGGGCTGATCACCAAACTCACCGGTGAGGCCACCTATTGGAATCAAGGCGATAACCAAAAGCCGGCCAAGGTGCAGGCCTTTATGAAGGTCCGGCAGGGCGATCACCTCAAGCTTCCGGCGGCTGCTTCGCTGACGCTGCTCTATTTTGCCAGCGGCCGGCAAGAGACCTGGCAAGGACCGGCAACGTTAATGGCCGGGGAAGGGGAGAGCAGGGTGGCGGGCGGCAAGCAGCCGGCACCCCAGCCGGAGGTGAAGATTTTGCCGGCCAAGGCCGCCAGGCAGATGGGGGGGGCGCCGCTGCTTTTGTGTCCCGCCAGTATGAGTAAATCAGGAGTCATTCAGACCATGGGGGCCAGGCGCGAGACGGCGCCCAAGACCGCGGCGCCGCTCTCCCTTGAGGCGCAGAGAAAGATCCAGGAGGCTGAGAAAGTCTATCAGGACTTAAAGAAAAACGCGGCGGCCGATGATGTGACCCCGGAATTGTATTTCCTGGGCGTACTGGCCGAATATCAGCAGTATCCGGAAATGGCCCGGATGGTGGACACCATGCTGCAGAAGAGGCCGGGAGACGCGGCCCTGAAGGATTTGAAGGCCTGGGTCCGGTCCCAAGCTGCGGCGCGAGATTAGCTATTTCCCACGGTCCGGCCAGAAGGTTCTCGGAGGATAAGATGCTTAGACTCATCCCCATTTGTTTATGCCTCGCACTCCTTGGTTTCATAGCAACCACCGGCCATGCCGCAAAAATGGCCCCCCAGGCGGCTTCGGAGGGGGAAATATCTCTCCCGGGCGAGACCGGCGAGGCGGCCGAAGCCAGGGAATTAATGAAAAAGGCCTGGGCGCTGGATAACGAGAATATGCATTACAAGGCCATGACCTTATACCAGCAGGCCTTGAAGCTCAGGGAGAAGAGCCTGGGACCGGAGCACCCGGCCACCCTGGCCAGCATGGCTCTTTTGGCGAGGGAATATTCGATCCTGGGGTTTTTTGACCAGGCCCTGCCCCTGGCCCAGCAGTCTTTGCGACTCAGGGAGAAGGTGCTGGGGCCGGAGCACCCCCGAACGGCTCAAAGCCTGATGATTTTGGGAATGCTTTACGCGCAAATGGGGATGCAGGATAAAGCTTTGCAGATGACCCAGCGGGGCCTGCAGATCAGTGAAAAGTCGGCGGAGCAGGAAAATCTGTTCACCGCCGCGGCGCTGAACAATCTGGCGGTGCTTTATTCCCAAATGGGTTCGTATGACCGGGCCTTGCCGTTGGCCCAACGCGCCGCACAGATGAGAGAAAAGATCTTAGGGCTGGAGAATTTGCAGACCGCCGCAAGTCTGGCAAATCTGGGATTTATCTACCTGTCCAAGAAAGATTATGGGCAAGCGGAGGCTTGTTTTCGCCGGGCCACCTATCTCAAAGGCGACTCCGGGATGGTGGAAATTTATCTGGCCACCGGGCGCTATGAACCGGCCCTGGATCTTTTGACCTCCAAGCTTACCCCCAAGGCCTGGAGCCGGCCGCAATATCAGGCCCTCTATTATACGCAGAAAGGATTGGCGCTCAAGGGGCTGGGACGCCGGAACGAGGCCTGCGTCGCCTTTCTGGAGGCCATCAAAAATATCGAAGGTCTGCGGGCTCGAACCCCGGGGGAACGCACCAGCTTCTTCGAGTTCGGGCTGTTTGGCGGCTATTTCCGAACCTACCGGGGCATGGTGGGTTTGCTGGCGGAAATGGCCCAGAAAGGCGAACCGCTTCCAGACGGCTTAAGCCGCTATGGACCGGATCTCGGGGCATCGGCTTTCTATTTTGCCGAGGCCATCAAGGCCCGGGCCCTACTGGAAGCATTGGCGGCAGGGGCGGCGCGGGTTGCTCCCCGGGTGCCGCCGGATTTGGCGGCCAAGGAAAAGCATCTGCAGGAACAGATGCGGGCCCTGGACGCCCAGAGAGCGGAACGCATGCAGGAACGTGGGCAACGGGACCGGAAAGAACAGCCCGTGATCGAATTCCAGCAACAAGAAGAGGCTTTGCAAAGGCAACTGGATGGATTCGTGACGGAGCTGCGCCGCCGGGATCCCCGCTATGCCGCCATGGCTTATCCCCAGCCGTATAAGGCCCAGGAGCTGCCCCTGAAGCCCGGGGAGGTCCTGCTGGAATACGCCCTGGGGGAGAAGGAGAGTTATTTATTCCGGGTGGAGCCCGGGGGCAAGACCCAGGTCTTCCGCCTGGCCCTGGGGCAGGAGGCCCTGGAGCGGCGCCTGGGGGCCATGCTGGCGCCCTTCCGCCAGAGCGTCTTGCGCCGGGAGGATTTGTCGCGCTTTTCGGTAAGCGACGCGGCTTCGCTCTATCAAGAGATCCTGGCCCCGGCGCTGGCCGGGATTAATCCCGGGACCCATCTGATCATCGTGCCGGATGGGGCCCTGGGGGCCTTCCCCTTTGAGGCCCTGGTGGTCAAGGCAGGCCCGGATTGGGGTAAGTGCACCTTGGTGGGAGACCAGTGGCCGGTAACCTATTCCCAATCCGCCGCCATCCTGGCCCTGAACCGCCACCTGGGAGCGTCCCACGCGGGCCAGGCTCTCTTTGCCCTGGGGGACTGCATCTACGCCAAGGACAGCAGCCGCTATCTGGCCTATAAGGCAGGCAAGGAGCAGGCGGGGGAACTCAAACATGCGGGGCCGGAGAAGGCTATGACCATGGCGGCCACCGACCGGGGCTGGGGTCGGCTGGAGTTCCCGCCGCTGCCGGAGACCCGGCAGACCGCGCTGGAATTGGCGGCCCTCTTCCAGGAAAAGCCCCAACCGCCGCAGGTGCTCTTAGATGTCAACGCCACGGAAACCAAAGTGCGCCATGAAAATCTGGGGCAATACCGCTATCTCTTCTTCGGGACCCACGGGTTTTTGGCGGACACCCTGGCGGCGGTGAAAGAGCCCACCCTGGTGCTCACCCAGGTGGAGAACAAGCCTCCCGATGACGGCTTCCTGACCTTCAGCAAGGTGCTGCAACTGAAGCTGGACGCCGACCTGGTCACCCTGGCCGCCTGTATGACCGGGGTGGGGCAGGTGATGCAGGGGGAGGGAGTGCTGAATTTCGCCCGGGCCTTCCAGCAGGCGGGTGCCCGCAGCGTCATGGTGTCCCTGTGGAATATTCCGGTGGACGAGTCCATGAAGTTTTATACGGGGTTTTATAAGGCCGTGAAGGAGGGGAAGTCCAAGCTTGAGGCGTTAAAGATCGCCCGGCAGGCGGTGCGGGCCAAGGAACCCCACCCCTATTTTTGGGCCGGCCTCATTCTGCATGGAGAGGGTTGAGGCAAGGGTAGCCGCTCTTCAGCCGCTCCCCCGGGTCCTGCCAAAATACTGCCGCCGCCGGGTCCGCGGGGGGAAAGTTTCCCCAGCTACCGCAGCCAGAGCCAAGGCGCAGCCTCAGCGGGGATGGCCCTGGGCCTTGAGGAGCAGGTCGCAGACCTCCCGGACGGCGCCTGTGCCTCCGGGCAGGGTGGTGACCCAATGGGCCGCGGCGATGACCTCCGGGACCGCATCCGCCACCGCGATGGCCAGGCCCACCCGGTGGAAGAGGGGCAGGTCCACCAGTTCGTCGCCCGCCGCAGCCACCTGGGACGGGGTGAGGTTCAAGGCGGCCAGGAGTTCCTCGAAGATGGCCACCTTGTCCCGGACGCCTTCATAGTAGCGGGTGAGGTCGAGCTCCCGGGCGCGGTGAAAGGCGGCGTCGGAGCGGCGCCCCGAGACCAGGGCCACCTCGATGCCGTCCCGCCGGAGCATTTTGATGCCGTGGCCGTCCCGGACGTGAAAGACCTTGAGGGCTTCGCCCTTGGCATCGAAATAGAGCCGGCCGTCGGTGAGGACGCCGTCCACATCCAGGATCAGCAGCCGGATGGCGCGGGCCCGGGCCAAGACCTCTTCCGGGTAAGGTGATAAGTCCACAGCGAAGTCCTCACAGGCGCCGGGCGGCAGGGCGCGGCCCGCCATGGCGGCTCAGGTCAATGTTTCCCTCGCCTCGGGTACGGGCAGGGGGGGAGGCAATCAGGGTTTGGCAACCTAAATAACACAGAGACGGGAAAGAATTCAAGTTTATCTCCGGTATCGTGAGACTGAGCCGCCCGCACCGGAGCGGGACCGGCCGGCAAGCCGCGGCCATCAGGGGGCGGCGGCCGCATTTTACCCCGTTGTTCTTAATCTTCCCCTTGCGCCAGGCGGGCTCCATAATTACTTTGAGATAAACTATACACCCCAGAGCCATAATTTTTGAGAAGCGGCCGTAGGCAGGGTCTTATACCGAGCTGCCGTCAAACAAATAATAATCCGAATTGCAGGGGCGGTGCTCTCACCGCCCCTACAGAGGCTGCTATCCTATAGCCGGAATTACCTTGATGACGGCTGGCATTACCGGTTACGTTGCCCCATAGTCCCTGGGAAGTGCCACCAGGCGGCCGGAGACGGCACGGTTGGGGAAAAAGCCGGGCTCAACTCAGGGAAAATTTAACCATCACCCATCGGGCTCAGAGGTGCGGCGCGGCAGGTTGGGAGAGGCGCCCTGAAGCCGCGGCCCCGGCTTCATAAGGAAGAACCGGGAAGGGCCCGGAAAGGAAAGATTTCTATGGAAGCATGGATTGGGATGGCGGTCATCCTCGTGGGCCTGGCCAGCTGTTTTTACGGTTATCCCCTGTTCCGGGTTTTCCTGATCCTGGCCGGGCTGATCTGCGGCTACATGCTGGGGCTGTCCTTCACCCCGGGGAGCCAGCCGTGGATAGCCCTGCTGATCGGGGTCGGGGCGGCGGTGGTCCTGGCGCTGCTGGGCTATCCGCTGTGGAGCATCGGGGTCATGGTGATGGGCGCGGCGTTGGGCTTTATGATCCTGGGCTCCCTAGGCCTGGCCCTGAATGTCTCTCGGGGGACCGTGCTCCTGATGGGGGCCCTGGGCGCGGTGGCAATCGGGCTGCTGTTCTATAGCGCCAGGGACCTGTTCGTGATGCTGGCCACCGCCTTCAACGGCGCGGTGCAGGCGGTTTACGGCGTGGGCTTATTCGTCCCGGCGCTGGCCTTTGGGGGCGGGCGGGCCAACTTCCTGGCCGTCGCGGCCATGATGGTCCTGGGAGGCGTCGGGTTTGCCACCCAGTATGGCATGTTCAAAGATCGGCGGACATACTCGAAATAGCGGCGCGGTAAAACGGCATTTCGAGAATCTGGACCAGGGGCGTGAGGCCGCGGTCTTGATTACTCAGAAGGAGCCGAGAAATTCCCGGCGGAGCCACAATTCGGGTCCGGGAACTACCAGGATCGCGGTGACGAGAGTCCCGGGCCAGAGGGATTATAACAGCTTACCGCTCCAGGGCTCAACCTGGCAGCAGCCCACTGGAATAGCCAAGAAACCCGGTTACATCGTCTGATAATTCTTAAACTATTATGACTGAGAAAGTTGTCTCGTTGACTTGCCGGGGCGTATTTCCGGCAACAACCCGGGCGGAAGGATTATTTTCCGTGGCGGAAGCAATTATGGTTTCGCCCAGGGTGAAAAGCAATAAGAATCAAAAAATTAAGATAAATTCCCTTGACAAAACAAGATGATTATTAAATATTAACTACCTACTGTAATAAAATCCTGCAGGAAAAAAAGACAGGGAGGATCCACATGGCCAGCGAAGTGTTAAAGTTAACCGCGCAAATTGTAATGTCCCACGCCTCAATGAGCGAACTCAGCCCCGATGAATTGGTAGATGAAATTAAAGAAGTTTATAATATTTTGTCTTCCCTGGAAGGCGGGGTGGCCCTGGAAGATCTGGCCACAGAAAAGAGCGGCGAGGCGGGAGTGGTGAAAAAACCACCGGTACCCTTGAAAGACATCGTCAAGGCAAAATACGTGGTTTGCCTGGAATGCGGCAAAAAGATGAAGACCTTAAAGACTCATCTGCGCAAAGCTCACAACTTGATGCCGAAGGAATATTTCCAGAGATTTGGCCTGGATCCGAAGAAATTCCCGCTGGTGTGCAAAGAGTATTCCGAACAGCGCAGCAAATTAGCCAAGGAAAGAGGCCTGGGAGCGAAGGGCGGCAGGCGGAAGGCGTCGGCTTAAGTCAAGGCGCGAGTGGTTGCCGCGGCACGCGGACGGCCCAAGCCCGGATGAAGTGGAAATGGGGGCCCGGTTTCTCTGCTGTACCCGAGAAGGGTCACGAGGGGAGAGGCGCGCCCGGGGCGAGGCCGGATATCGGCGGCCGGATTTTTTGAGGATGATGCAGTTTGGAAACCCCAGCCAGTAACTACCGGGAACGTTCTCTCAGAATCCACGGGCTGATTTGCGCCAAGTGCCAGCGGGAATTTACGCATCGCAACCGGCAGCTGTTAACGGTGCACCACAAGGACGGGAATCCCCGGAACAACCCCACGGACGGCTCCAACTGGGAGAATCTCTGCGTCTACTGCCACGAAGACGAGCACAACCGGCAACGTCTCGGCAACTATCTCAGCGAAGAATGAGGCTTTATTCAGGTTAAGGGATTGATTCCCCAGCCTGAGGCATAACCTGACGCCGCCCGCGGCAACCGCATGATCCGGCGGCGCGGCCCTCAGGCTCTCACCCCTGGGCGCCCCAACGGGCGCCCTTTGGGTTTTGGGGTTCCGAGAGATTGGGGCCTGGCCCCGGGGGGGCGGTCCTACTCCGGGGTTTCGGTGTCGCCGGGGTCACCATGCCGGACTACCCCGGCGCCAAAGCGCGACTTGGCGGGCGGGGGCGTGGCCTGGGGGGCCGGGGCCGCCTCGGGTATGGCCCCCCGGGTCCGCATCTTCTTCTGGGTCCCCTGCTGTTGTTTTTCCTGCTGCTGCTGTTCCATTTTTTTCCGCTGCTCTTCCAGACGGAGTTTTTCCAGTTGCTGGGCTTCCTCTGTCTGGGCCGTATTCTGGGCCACCAGGCGCGGTTCGCCGGCCGGCGCTCCGGCAAACGAGCCGGCGAAAGCCGGCCCCCCGGCCAGCAAGAGCGCCGCCGCGCCCAGCCCGAGGGCGCCTCTGGCGCAACGCTGCATCAGCCTTTGCATAACTGCCTCCCTGCCTCGGATCTGCCTTAACCGGAACTTCACGCTGCCCGCCCGGCCGGCAAGGCCGGCGCCGGGGATCAGCCGGTTCTGACAGAACCGGGTTAGTGGTTGTCCTCTTTAAGACCGAGCACCTCAAAGACCTGGATACGTTCCTGCCGGCCTTTGACCGCCCGGGTGTCCTGCCCGCCGGTTATCACACCGGGAGCCGCGTCGATGGTACTGCGGCTGGCAACGATAGTCCAGCCCAATTCTTTGGTCAGGCCCTCGAGCCGGGAGGCGGTATTGACCGTATCGCCGATGGCGGTGAATTCCAGGCGCTTGGGCGAGCCGATGTTGCCGATAATGGCTTCACCGGTATGAATGCCGATGCCGATGGCGAAATCGGGGATTTCCTGGTCGGCAAAGCGCTGCTGCATCCAGGTGCGGAACTCCCGGGCTTTTTGGGCCAGGCCCAGGGCGGCGGCCAGGGCGCGGCGGGCATGGTCCGGATAGAGCACTGGGGAGCCAAAGACCGCCATCACGGCATCGCCGATGAATTTGTCCACGGTGCCGCCCTGGGCCAGGATAGGCTCACAGGCCTGGGCCAGGTAAGTGTTGAGCATTTCCACCACGGCCCGGGGGCCCAGGCGCTCGGATATGGTGGTGAAGTTGCGGATATCGGAAAAGAGCACGGTCACCTGGAGGCTGTCGCCGCCCAGGTCGGGCAGCAGGCCCGAAGCCAGGAGCTTTTCCACCACCTCGTCGGCCACGTAGCGGCCAAAGATATTCCGGATGCGGGCGCGTTCACGCTCCTCCCCGGTGAGCCTGAGGCCCAGGATGCCCATGTAACTTAGGATGAGGGCCACCTGCAGGCTGGCCGTGGGGAGGAGCCAGTAGCGGCGGAACAGGAGACAGGCGCAGGCCGCGGCCAGTAGGCACAGAAGCGCGGTGGCGGCCAGGCCCCGCCCGGAAGACAGGCGGTAGAACAATAAACCGCCGATGAGGAGGAGCGCGGCCAGGTAGAGGGCGCTGAGATAGCCGGGGACCGGGCGGGGAACTCTTCCGGTGAGCAGGGTTTCGATGATATTGGCGTGGACTTCGGCGCCGCTCATGTCGCTCCCCTGCCAGCGCCACAGGCTCAGGGAATAAGGGGTAACGTGGATGTCCTGGAGGGCCGCGGGTTCATAGGCAATGATGACGACCTTGTCCCTGAGGTGCTGAATCTCGGGATCGGTCTCGGCCCCGGGACGGAGAAACCGGCGGAAGGCAAGGCGGGGGAAGGTGCCCGGGGGCCCCACATAACCGATGAGAGGAAAGGCGCTCAGGTTGACGGCGCCGGGGTCATCGGCCGACCAGTCTTTGAGGGCGGGATCCTGTTTCAGGCGCTGGATTTCAGCGGCCGGGTCCTGGCCGGAGGCCCGGGCGGCCAGAAGTTGAGCAAAGGTGAGCATGACCTGGCCATAATCGTCGGCCAGGGCGGGAGTATAGCGGCGGATCGTGCCATCGGGGTCGGTGAAGAAATTGACCAGGCCCACGTCAAGGGCCTGCCGGGGCAGGGAGGCAAAGTAGCCGGGGATGGGGAAGATGACCTTGATTTTCTGGTGGGCGTCGACCCCCAGGTTGGCCGCCATGACCACCCGCCCGGAAGCGAGCTGGGCCTTGAAGGCCTGGTCATACTTCAGGCTCGGGTGGTTGGGCGGCAGATTCAGCTTTTTGAGCCAGTCTTCGATACTTACATAATAGAGATAATCCAGGCCCATGATCCTGGCCCCGGCGGCCCGCAGGACCTCGATGACCCGGGCAAAGTGGGGGGTCCAGCAGACCAGCGGTTCATCCGGGTGTTCGTTCAGGCTGGCCTCATCCAGGGTGACGATGGCGACGTGCTGGGGCGCATAGCGGCGGCCGGCCAACTGATGCCAGAGGTCGCGGTAAATATTTTCGGGCCGTTCCAGCCAACCGGCCCAGGTGAGGCCTTGCACGGCGGCGCCCACCAGGACCAGCAGGATGATCAGGTGCAGCCAGGTGGTTTTGCGACGGAAATTTTTCATAGGCCCGAGTAACAGGTCGGTTAAGGATGACCGCAGCATAAATCGGGGGGCGCGGGTTTGCCGCCCGGCGGCGCCAAGGGCACCCGAGGCGCGCTTGAAGCCATAATTCAGTTGCGGCTATTTTATACCGATTACGGATTTATGCCTGGATAATTCGACAACAAATGCTGCCATCTTTTTTGGCTCGGCCCGGGACCGCGACGGGGCGGGGACGGGGCTGGGGGGGCACGGCGGGGATAAGCGGGAATTATTTTTTCTTTTGCCTCAAGGCCTGTAATTCCGAATATTTTTGGCTTATGATAGCGGTGGATACCCCGGATTCACCCCGGCTCAGGCAGCCGGCAGTGAAAAAGCACCCCGGAGAAAGACTGAGGACCGGCACCTTGGCAGAAAGGCATCAGACGATGGCACCATCCCCGACACTAACCGTGGCGTATGGCACCGCCGGGTTTGCCGGAGGAGTGGATCATGGCTGAATGCCCCCGCTGTGGGGAAGAGTTGGAAGCAGGCAGCCGTTTTTGCGGCAATTGCGGCCTGGAGGTGGCAGCCCCGGGGCCGGCCCCGGGCTTCTCAGCGCCTCCCTCGGGCGCGGGAGGCGGCCAGGCGCGGCGGGAATCATTTCTGAAAACCGGCTGGCATCTCTTTAAACAGTATCCCGGGGGATTCATCGGGTTCACAGCTTTAACCCTGCTGATCGAAATGGGTTTGGGGAGCCTGCCGAAAGTCGGCTGGATGGTAATCTTCATTCACTATCCCTTGATGTTCGGCTTTACGGCGGTGAGCGTCGGGCTGATGCAGGGAGAAGGCAGGCGCTGGGGCGATTTTTTTAAGGGCTTTTCCTTGCTCCTGACGCTCCTGCTGTTGGGGGTGGTGAGCCAGGTCATGATTATCTTGGGCCTGGTGGTGCTGATCGTTCCGGGGATTTACTTAATGGTGGGATATATCTTCGCGCCATGGTTCGTCCTGGACCGGCGGGTGGGCTTCTGGGAGGCCATGGAATTGAGCCGGCAGGCGGTGCAGCCGCATTGGTTCGAACTTTTCGGACTGGTGATGATGCTAATCCTCCTCAATCTGCTGGGGGCGCTGGCCCTGGGCGTGGGGCTGCTGGTCACCATCCCCGTCAGTTGGTGCGCCCTGACCGCGGCCTACGCCGCCAGGGTAGGATTTCACTCGCAGCCGCAGCCCCTCCCGTCTGCGGTACCGGTGGGGCAGGAACCCGCCGGACCGCCCGGGAAGGATGCACTGCCGCACCCCGGGGCGGGGGTGGCGGAACAGGAGCTCGCCGGGAAGAGTGATTGGGCCCCGGTGCTCACCCTGGTGGGGTTTATCGTGGTGATAGCCGCGGCGGGGATATATTTCTGGAAGTTGGCGCCACCGGCGGCGCCGCCACAGCCGGTGAAGGGTCCGGTGGCAACCACCAGGAAGGCGGCTCCCCCACTGACGGCCCAGGTTTATCTGACGAGAGGCGATGCCGCGCAAGACGCGCAGGAAAAGATCTCGTATTACAGCAAAGCCATTGCACTGGACCCGAATTACGCCATAGCTTACAATAATCGCGGCAGCGTCTATTATGACCTGGATGAGTATAGGCTGGCTCTGAATGATTATAATAAGGCCATAGCTTTAAAGCCTGATTATGCGATTGCGTTCAATAATCGCGGGATGATATATTTAATCAGAAGGGATTACGAAAAAGCGTTAAAAGATTTTAGCAGGTCAATCGAATTGAAGCATGATTATGCTTATGCCTATAATAATCGCGGCATGGTATATTATGAAAAGGATGATAATGATCGGGCAATAATTGATTTCAATGAGGCAATTGAATTAAATCGTCTTTATGTATATTCTTATAACAATCGTGGGAATGCGTATTATGGACAAAAAAATTATGAAGCCGCAATCAATGATTATACTAAAGCTATTACGTTAAAGTCTGATTTCAGCTATGCTTACTGCAACCGGGGCTATGTATATTTCACGAAAAAAGACTATGAAAAAGCGCTCACAGACTATAATAAGGCCCTGGCCATTACTCCGGATTATGCTAAGGCTTATTATCGGCGGGCAATGTTATATAATAAAACCGGCGTTTATGACAAGGCGCGGGCCGATTACGATAAAGCCACGTCTTTGAATCCCCGTTTGTTCGATGCAGCATTTCCTTTGCCCCCGGGGAAATAGGAGACACCATGACACGAACCCTTCGGGTATTGGTGGCCGTGCTGCTGGTGACGGCCCTGCTCCCCCTGCCGGCTCAGCCCCTGGTGCCGCTGCCGCCCACGGTGCCGCCGGGGGTGAGTCCGGAATGGACCCCGGTGCCGGGGACCCCGGGAGTGGAGTACGCTCCCAACCTAAAGGTGGATCTGTTTCGCCATGGCGGGCTTTATTATTATTGGGTGGCGAACCAATGGCGCATCGGGGATACCCCCACCGGGCCCTGGAAGCTGACGTTAGAGGTGCCCCCGGCGATGCGCCGGCTTGACCCGGCCCTGTTCAAGTCGATTTATAAACCCAAACCCCAGGAGCCCTGAAGCTCATCATCGAGCCGGCGCCGGCCCGCCCCGGGTGGGGAGGCGTTTGCCGCGGCTCACCCCGACCTGCAGTTGAAGCGGCGGCCGCCGGACCATTTTTCCCCTCAGCTTAACGGATTTTCGGGGGGCCGGTCTAATTTTAGGAGCACCGGTCTCGGCAGCAGCCGGCTGAAGTGTCTCATCACCCCATGCCCCCGGAGGAATCCGTTCATGTTCACGCCGCCCCGCACCTTTGGCGTCCTGCTGGCTTTATTGGTAACCGGTTTGTTAACCACGGCCTTTCTGCCCGGTGAAAAATCCGAAGGGTACGGCAAGCCCGGGGGGGCGGACAAGACCCTGGCGCCGTATTTTGTGGTGTTGAGCGACGACCCGAAGGTGGACGCCCTGCCGCTGAAAAGCACCCAGGCCGAGGTCAAGATCGCCGGGGTGGTGGCGGAGGTCAAGATCACCCAGGTGTATCGCAATACCGGGCAGAAGACCCTGGAGGCGATCTATGTCTTCCCCGGGTCGACCCGGGCGGCGGTTCATGCCATGCGCATGACCATCGGCGAGCGGGTGGTGGAAGCCCGGATCATGGAGCGGCAAAAGGCCCGGGAGACCTATGAGACGGCCAAAAAGGAGGGCAAGACCACCTCCCTTTTGGAGCAGCAGCGGCCCAATGTCTTCCAGATGAACGTGGCCAACATTCTGCCCGGGGATGAGATCAAGGTGGAGCTCAACTATATGGAGCTCCTGGTACCGGAAGACCATATCTATGAGTTCGTCTATCCCACGGTGGCAGGCCCCCGGTACACGACCAAGACGGCGGAGGGGGCGGCGGATACCGACAAATGGGTGCAGAACCCTTACCTGCATGAGGGGCAGGCCCCGCCTTATACCTTTGGCCTGAACGTCGAACTCACCAGCGGGGTGCCCATTGCCAGCGTGGCCAGCCCCAGCCATGACGTCGTGATCAAATATACCGGCAAGAATTCGGCGCAGATCAGCCTCAAGGATGAAAAGACCGGCGGCAACAAGGACTTTGTGCTGCGTTACACCCTGGCCGGGGGCAAGATCGAAACGGGGCTGCTGCTCTATCCCGGCCAGGAAGAAAACTTTTTTCTGCTGATGATGGAGCCGCCGGCCCGGGTCAAATCCGAAACCGTTCTGCCCCGGGAGTATATTTTCATCGTGGATGTGTCGGGCTCCATGCACGGCTTCCCCCTGGAGACCGCCAAGACGTTGATGAAAAACATCATCAAGGACCTGAGACCCCAGGATTTTCTCAATGTGCTGCTGTTTGAAAGCGGTTCGGCGGTGCTGTCGCCCACCGGTTCCCTGCCGGCGAGCGCGGCCAACAAGGAAAAGGCCCTGGCTTTTATTCATTCCCAACCCGGCGGGGGCGGGACCAATATCGTGCCGGCCCTGAGCACGGCGCTGGCGCTGCCCCGGACCCAGGGGGTTTCCCGGATTGTGGCGGTGGCCACCGACGGTTACGTGGATGTGGAGCCCCGGGTCTTCCAGCTCATCCGGGACAACCTGGGGGCGGCCAACCTCTTTGCGTTCGGGATCGGCACGTCGGTGAACCGGCACCTGATTGAGGGCATGGCCCGGGCCGGGATGGGCGAGGCCTTCGTGGTGCTGAACGCGGGCGAGGCCGCCAAAGAGGCGGCCAGATTCAGGCAGTATATCGCCAACCCGGTGCTGACGGACATCAAGGTGGCGTATGAGGGTTTCACGGCCTCGGAGGTGGAGCCCCAGGCTATCCCGGACCTCTTTGCCATGCGGCCCCTGACCATTCTGGGCAAATATCGGGGCAGCCCCACGGGGGCCATCGTGGTGCGGGGCAAGACCGCCAAGGGTCCCTTTGAGCAGCGGCTGGAGCTAAAGGAGGCCAAAGCCGGCCCGGAAAACGCGGCGCTGCGGCTGCTGTGGGCCCGGCAGCGGATCATGCATCTGGCGGATTTCAGCCGGTTTGACCCCAAAAACCAGGAGGTGGTAAAGGAGGTCACCGGTCTGGGATTGAAATACAGCCTCATGACCGCTTACACGTCGTTCGTGGCGGTGGATCAGGTCAAGCGGGCCGACGGCCAGGTGGTGACGGTGAAGCAGCCGCTGCCCCTGCCGGAGGGGGTCTCGGACCTGGCCGTGGGCGGCGGGGGGGCAAGGAAGATGGCCATGATGCCGGCGTCGCCCGGGATGGAGATGGCGAACCGGGGGCTGGGATTTATGGGCGGGGGGACCAAGGCTAAAACCGGTCCCCATGGCGGCGGGCCGGTCCCGGCGGAGTCCGGGGTGCCGGTGACGGTGGCGGTCAAGGAGGTCAAGGCCACAGGGGGCCTGACCCCGGCCGCGGTGCAAAAGGCCCTGGAAGGCGAGTTGGCGAAGCTGGCCCAGTGCTGTCAAGACGCAGCCAAGGCCGGGGTGAAGCTGCCGGCGGAAGTCACGGTGAGCTTTACGATCGGGCTGGACGGGAGAATCGCCGGGACCCCGAAGGTGGGCCTGAAGGCGGCGGACAAAGGCCTGAAAGAGTGCCTGGCCGCGGCCCTGAAGGGGATCCAGTTTCCTCAGCCCCAGGCGGCAGCCGTGCCGGTGACGGTAACCCTGAGCCTGACCGTGCAGTGAGGCGCGGCAAACCTATCGCCCCAAGGCCCCGGAGGTGGAAAATCTCCCCGGGGCCTTGGGGTTTTTTATATGAAGATAGCTGTCAGCTTTCAGCTTTCAGCCAAGACTGAGGGTAGGTAAGCCAAGCGGGGATAAGCGCCGCGGTTAGGGAAAACTGCCAAGGGTGGAGAGGAACTGCTGGGGAAAAGGGGAGAAGACGGCACGGCGACCTGAAGGAATTCCGGCTCAGGCCGGTTGGCCGGGCTAAGGCAGGGGAGTAATGCCCCCTTGAGGGCTCAAGATCCCGGTTTTGATCCAGAGCAGTAAATCCTGGCGCAGGGTGGAAAAGACGGGTGGCTGCTCAAGTTGCTTCATCAATTCCAGGCGTTGGGGGAGGGGCAGGGTAAAATAGAAAGGACTTTCCATACAGGCCGCCACAACCGCCTTTCTTTGGGTATCGCCTGCCATGGATCACCCCCTGCCGGTTTTTTACGGGTCGGGAAACCATTGAGTTAAACTGAGAGTAATTGATTAACGTTAATGAATCTATCGGCAAATCTCTCATTTTGATGAAGGAATTTGCTGATTTTGGGGGCGACTAAACCCTACCGGGCCGCGTGACCGGGTATGGCCCCGGGGCTGCGGCGGCGGGGTTTAGGGCAGGCTGCGCACCAGCTTCCCTTCCTGGAGCAGGATCAGGGAGGGTTCATCCATGAGGGCCACCCGGGTTTTGCCCTTTTGGTCAAACAAGCCGAGGGCGACTTTCTTATCATTTTTCAGCCCCAGCACCGCCCGGGGCGTGCCGTTTTTGCCCAGTAGACTGAGGCTGCGGTCGCCGGTCTTCGTGGCGATCACCTCCAGGGCAGCCTTCTGGCCCTCCCCGAAAAAGATGAGATGCGGGTCGCCCTGGTGGGTGAGGCCCAAGCTAATCTGGCGGCTGCCTTTATCATAGAGATCGACGGCCGCCTCGCCGTTCTTCTGGACCTCCAGCCTGAGCCGGATTTTATCGGCGGCATAGAGGGAGATATCCCGGGAGCCGCCGGGTTCGGCTTTGAGGACCACGGCCTGGGAACTGCGGGAGTCGCTGAGCTGCAGGGTGGCGGCCCCCCGGGCCGAGGCGGCCAGGTTCACCAAGGGCAGGGCGGCGTTGGGACCGAAGAGAGTCATGCGGGCGGCGCCGTCAGCGTCAACCCCGATGACGCCGCGCTCACGCCCGGCCTGATCCACCAGCTTGAAGGTCTGGGCCAGCACGAGGGCGGCCGGCGCCGGCGTCGGGGTAAGGATAGGGTTGGGAGCAAACCGGCCGCCGATAAAACCGGCGACGAGGCCGATCACCGCGGAGATGATCCCGGCAATCAAGATAAGGCGACGCTGAGGTTCCATGACTCACCTCCCTGTAAACCACCTTACCAATCCCGGCGGGAAAATTCAATGGGGCGCGGGGGCGGCGGCTGCCGGGCTCCCAGGGGGGACGGCTCGCGCTGCGTCCCGGTTAGATCCGGCCGGAACCGGGCCATGGCGGGGGGAGGTGGCCGCGGGGGCAGAGGGCGCCCCGCCCCCCCTACCCCGCCATGGGCAGACCGGCCTCTTGCCAGGCGGCCACGCCGCCTTTGAGGGCCTTGGCGTTGGGGTGTCCCGCCTGAATCAGCAGGGCCGCCTGACCGGCGGCGCTGCCTTCGTTGGGTCAGGCGCAATAGAAGACGATTTCCCGGTCCTTGGGCAGGGTGGGCCGGAGGGAGTTGAACTCCTCCAGGGAGATGGCGCCCTCCAGGTGGACTTGCCGGAACCGGGCGTCGCTGTCGTAGGCGCAGACCAGGAGGGCGGCTCCTGACCGCAGCTTGGGATAGATCTCCTGGGGGGTGACACGGGGCACTTCGTTCATGAGCTTTCTCCTTGGGGCCGCGTCGACGGCACGACCTCACCGTTAAAGGTAAGGAGAAAGCTTAGGAAATCAAGGCATCTCCGGGCTGGCCGGCCCAGCGCCTCAGGCAGGGGGGGCCGCCACTTCCGAGGTGCAGTGGGGGCAACGGGTGGCCTGGA
>JBKQVS010000025.1:0-36715 GCA_052139855.1 Desulfobaccales bacterium | reverse complement strand
CCAGGGGCCTTTTCGTAAGTGGCCCCTGCCCCCTCCCTCAAACTCCCACCCCCAACCCCTTATGGGGCGGATTAAGCCAGGGCTTTCAGCCCAGACTTAATCCGCCTTTTTAATTTGGTGGTTCGCGGGGGTTAGGGGTGACGGGGCGGATCTCAGCGGGTCCGCCGGCAAAATTGGCCCGCCCAAGTTAGCCCTTAAGATAACTTTCTATGCGATAATAAGACAATGAAACTCGACGACCTGGATATCGAATACCGCGTCAGCCGCAGGCGGCGGAGCATCGGCATTATGGTCACCACCGAGGGCAAGGTGGTGGTCAGCCTGCCCCGGGGCACCGGCCGGGAGAGCCTGGCCCGGGCTTTGGAGAAGCATGGGGCCTGGATAGAGCGCCGGGTGGCGGAACGGCGGGAGGCGTGGGGGCGGCTGAAAGAAGGGGAGGCCTATTTCCTGGGGCAGGCTTACCGGCTCAGGGCGGGCGGGGGCAGGCCGGGGGCCGTATGCCTGAAGGGCGGCGAAATCCGGGTGGCCCTGGACGACGGGGCTGAGCTGTGGCCGCACCTGGCCGCCTGGTACCGGGAGGAGGCTTTGGGGCGGCTTAGGGAACGGGTGAGGCATTGGGGGGCCCGGATGGGGCTGACGCCGGGAGCGGTGGCGCTCAAGGAGTGGAAGCGGCGCTGGGGCGAATGCCATCCGGACGGCACCCTGAAATTCAACTGGCGCCTGATCCTGTGCCCGCCGGCGGTCATCGACTACGTGGTGGTGCATGAACTGGCGCACCTAAAGGTGCCCGGGCACAGCCCCCGCTTTTGGGGCCAGGTGGCCAAGGTCCTGCCGGACTACGCGGCGCGGCGCGGCTGGCTGAACCGGGAAGGGGCGCCGTTTTTGCTGTGGCGGGCGGAAAAAGCTCCGCCCGGGTGATGCGGTTCCTTCCTTACATAACCATTTTTAAGCGTATTATTTCTGACCCGGTTTATGGGCGGCGGCGTCCCGGTGGGCGGCGATGACGATGAGGGCGCAGGCCTCGGCATCGGAGGCGGCTTGATGGTGCTTGAGGGTGATCCCCAGATGATCGCAGACGTGATTCAATTTAGTGGGATAAAGATTCCAGGTTTGCCGGGCCAGGCGCACGGTGCATTCAAAAGGGAGCGGCGGGGGGGTCAGCCCCGCGGCAAGACAGCATCCGTGGAGCACGGAGCGGTCAAAAGAGGCGTTGTGGGCTGCCAGAAAATCGATCCCCTCCAGCATGGGGCTGAAACTGGGCCACAGTTCGCCGAAGGTCGGTTGGTTCGCCACATCTTCCCAGGTGATACCATGGAGATAGGTGAAGACAAATTTGCGGCGCGGCGGTTTGATCAGGCTGTAGGTGCGCTGGACGATTTGGTGGTTTTCCACCCGGACCAGGCCCAGGGCGCAGGCGCTATCCCGAGAATAATCGGCGGTTTCAAAGTCCAGGGCCACAAAGGTAGGGCCTCTCTCAAGCCTCAGGAGCTTTTCAAGGAGTTTTCCCCGCCTGCCGGTGCTGACCAAGCCGCAAGCCTGGCAAACCGCCTTTATCTGGGCCTCGTTCAAAAATTCGCATAATTCCTGAGGCGATATCGACCTTTGGCGCAATAGATATCGGGCCATGGACTCCGGGCTGCGGTAATCGACCTGGGCCTTATAATGCCGGCAGATGGCTTTGAGCGCATCCCGGTCCAGGATGGAAATGATGGCTTGTCTCAGTTTCATGCAAACTCCGGGCGCCAGGTTAAGGGAACTTTTAAAAGAGCCCTGGTGAGGATATCGATATTAGCACCGAATCGCCCCCGGGGCAAATCAGCCGGGGCTCATACGAAAACATCGACAAACCTACGAAAATCATTTAATAGTTTATACTCGAGCGAATGGCGTCAAGCTAAATTGACCGCTCCTCTGAGCGGGGACCAGCGCACCCCAGAGGAACTCATGCCAGCTTGGCCGTGACCGGAAAAGCCGTTATCGAACCGACGCAGAGAGGACCAGACGATGGCTATTGTCACCATTTCCCGAGGCTCCTACTACCGCGGCAAAGAAGTGGCGGAAAAATTGGCCCAAAAGCTCGGGTATCAGTGTATCTCCCGGGAAATTCTTCTGGAGGCCTCGGAGGAATACAATATCCCGGAGATTAAGCTGATCCGGGCTATTCAAGACGCCCCCTCCATCCTGGAGCGGTTCACCCGCCAGAAAGAAAAGTACGTAGCGTTTATCCGGGCCGCCTTGTTGAAGCATGTCCAGAAAGACAACGTGGTCTACCACGGCCTGTTCGGGCATTTTTTTCTCCAGGACATCCCGCATGTTCTCAAGGTGCGCATCGTGGGGAACCTGGAGGCCAGGGTGGCCGATGAAGTGAAGCGCGAGGGGATCTCGGCCGAGAAAGCCCGGGAGATTATCCTGCGGGATGACGGGGAGCGCCGCAAATGGGCCCTCTATCTGTATGGGGCCGACTTCTGGGATGCCACCCTGTACGACCTGGTCATCCACTTGAAAACCATCACGGTGGACGACGCGGTGAGCCTCATCTGCCATGTCCTGGAACTGCCGGGTTTCCAAACCACGGCCCAATCCCAGGAGGCCATCGACAGCCTAGTGGAAGCGGCGCGTATGGAGATGACCCCGGTATGGTGGGAGGGTTCCACCAAAAAGGAATGACCGTGGCTGGTGAGGCGATTTATGAACCCGCCAAGGAATAGGGCAGCATGAGCCACAAGCTCAAAGAAAAGACCTCGATCCTGGTGATCGGCGCCCTGGGAGTGGTCTTCGGCGACATCGGCACCAGCCCCCTGTATGCCCTCAAGGTATGCTTTGCGGGCCAATCCGCCATTACCCCATCGCCTGCAAACGTCCTGGGGGTGGTTTCCCTGATTTTTTGGTCTTTAATGCTGGTGGTCAGCTTCAAGTACGCCCTGTTCATCATGCGCGCCGACGACCAGGGGGAAGGCGGCGTCTTCGCCATGCTGGCCTTGCTCCACAAGAACCTGGGCCCCCGCTTGGGCCGGGGACTGGTCCTGGGGGGGCTTTTCGGCTCCGCCCTGCTCTACGGGGACGGCCTCATCACCCCGGTCATTTCCGTGCTCTCGGCCCTGGAGGGGCTGGAAGTGGCCACCACCCAGGCCAAGCCCCTGGTCCTGCCCTTAACCTGCGTGGTCCTGTTTCTCCTGTTTGCGATCCAAAGTCACGGCACCGGTTTCATGGGGAAACTGTTCGGTCCCATCATGATTGTCTGGTTCGGGGTCATCGCCTGGCTCGGCCTCATGGCGATGGCGAAAAACCCGGAGATTCTGGCCGCGGTCAATCCGGTGCATGCCGAGAATTTTTTCCGGCATAACGGACTGCACGGGTTTTTCATACTGGGGGTGGTGGTGCTCTGCATTACCGGCTGCGAAGCCCTCTACGCGGACATGGGGCACTTCGGGGTGAAGCCCATCCGCATCTCCTGGTATCTGGTGGCGCTGCCGGCTCTCATCTGCAACTACTTCGGCCAGGGCGCCCTGATTTTGCAAGACCCCAAGACCGCGGCCGATGCCTTTTATCATCTGGTGCCCCACAGCCTGCTCTATCCCATGGTAGGGCTGGCCACGCTGGCCACCATCATCGCCTCCCAGGCCATCATTTCCGGGGTCTTTTCCCTGACGCGGCAGGCCATTCAACTGGGTTTTCTGCCGCGCATGCGGGTCCTGCACACCTCCAAGATGGCCGAAGGGCAGGTGTATGCCCCGGATGTCAACCGGATGATGATGCTGGCCGCCATCGCCCTCACCCTTTACTTCAAGGCCTCGGATAATCTGGCCGACGCTTACGGCATTGCGGTTACCGGCACCATGTTCATCACCTCGGTGGTGTTTTATTTCATCACCCGGCGGATTTGGGGCTGGAGCCTGATAAAGGCCCTGCCCCTCTGCCTGCTGTTCTGGAGCCTGGACCTGACCTATTTCGGGGCCTGCCTGGGAAAAATCACCACCGGCGGCTGGTTTCCTCTGGCTATCGCCATGGTTATCGTGTTCGTGATGGTCACGTGGTGGGACGGCTGGAAGCAACTGGCCCTGAAGGTGATGGGCATAACCATGTCCAGAGACAAGTTCATTGAAAGGGTGGCGGCTGATAAACCGCTGCGTTCACCCGGCACCGGGATATTTCTCTCTACCTTCCACAGGGAAGTGCCGCCCATGCTGCTGCGCTTCCTCACCCAGACCAGCGCCTTGCCCGAGCGGCTGGTGATCCTCTCGGTCCTGACCGCGGATGTCCCGGAAGTCGAGGAATCGCAACGGCTGGAGACCGTGGCCTTGGGACACGGGGTGTACCGGCTGATCGTCCATACCGGGTTCATGGAAACCCCGGATGTGCCGCAAGCATTGTCCCAAGCCCGGCGACAGGGCCTGGACATCGACCTGGATAACATTACCTATTACCTGGGGCGGATTTCCCTGGTGCCGGGGCGGCAGAGAAGCCTGCACCGATGGCGCCGGTTCCTGTTCACATTCATGCTCCGGAACGCGGTGAGCGGGTCGATCTATTTGAGCATCCCGCCGGCCCAGGTCCTGGAAATCGGGGTGCAGATGGAGTTTTGAGGTTAGGGGGCGCTGGGGTTCCGTTTAGGGCGTCATCCGGTTTTTTGCGGCGACCACCCCGAAAGATGATAAAGTTACCAGCGATAGCCACAGCATAATGCAACGGGAAAAAGCCACGTGAGCGCGGATGCTTCCGAAAGCTTAATCATGAGCCAAAAAGGACCCACCCCGGAAGAACTCCTGCAGGGGGCGGTAAAGAAGAAGAAGCGGCTGGGAGCCTGGTATGCCACGGCCATCTGCGGCAATGACATCACCTCCTCCTGTCTTTACGTGTCGGCCATCGCCATCGTCTATGCCCACGCCATGGCGCCCCTGGCGCTGCTGTTGGCGGCCGGGGTGCTCTACCTCTACCGCAAGATCTATACCGAGGTGGTGGAGGCGCTGCCCCTGGACGGCGGCGCTTATAACTGTCTGCTCAACTGCACCCGCAAGTTCGACGCCTCGTTCGCCGCCTGTCTGACGCTGCTGTCCTACCTGGCCACCGCGGTGATCTCGGCCAAGACCGCGGTGGAATATTTACGGACCCTGGCGCCGCTCCTGCCGGTTATGGAGGCCACGGCGGTGGTGCTCCTGATCTTTGCGGGGCTGACCATCCTGGGGATCACGGAGTCGGCCCGGGTGGCCCTGGCCATTTTCATTCTCCACCTGGCGACCCTGAGCCTGTTTGTGGTCTGGATTTTTTCCACCACCAATCTCACCACCCTGTGGTGGTCCAATTTCTCTCTCCTGAACCAGGAAGTCTATTGGCCCAAGGCCCTGTTTCTGGGTTTTTCGGCGGCCATGCTGGGGGTGAGCGGCTTTGAGAGCTCCGCCAATTACGTGGAGCAGCAGCGCCCCGGGGTATTCCGCCTCACCCTGCGGAACATGTGGCTGGCGGTGACTGTTTTTAATCCCCTCATCGCGCTGCTGGCCCTGGGGCTCCTGCCGGTACCGGAGATCGTCGGGGCCAAGGACGACCTGGTGAGCCGCATGGGGTTGATGGTGGGCGGCGAACCGCTGCACACCCTGATCGTGGTGGACGCCTTCCTGGTGCTGTCCGGGGCGGTGCTCACCAGTTACGTGGGGGTGAGCGGCCTGGTGCACCGCATGACCCTGGACCAGTGTTTTCCCCAGTTTTTCCTGAAGAAGACGCGACGGGGCAGCTTTCCCCTGATCATCGTGGCCTTCATGGCGCTGTGCATCTCCATCCTCTATCTGACCAAGGGGGAATTGCTGTCCCTGGCGGGGGTTTACACCATCTCCTTCCTGGGGGTCATGACCCTGTTCGGCATCGGCAACATCCTGCTCAAGGTCAACCGGCCGGAGTTGAAGCGCACCTACCGGGCCGGGTGGATGGTGGTGATCCTGGGCGTGATCGCCACCTGCGTGGGAATTATCGGCAACCTGGCGATCAATTTTGGTTTCCTGGGGTATTTTGCCATCTACTTCGTCCCCGCGGTGCTGGGCGGCATCGCCATGTATATGCGCATCCCCATCCTCAAATGGCTGCTGACCCTTATCGACCGGGTGCTGACGCGCTTTTCGCATTGGCGGGTGGGCGTGGAAGAGCGAATCGAGGCGATCACCAATATCCGGGCCGTGGTGTTTGTGGGCCTGGGGACTTTGGAGCGGATGATCACGGCCTTCACTTACCTGAGCCGCAATGAAGACTGCCAGAACGTGTTAATTTTCCGTCTCTATACCGAAGATGATCCCAATGCCGAGTTAAACATTCACCGGAACCTGGGGATCATCCGGGAATTGCATCCGGACCTGAAAATCGAGTACCAGGCCCGTAAGGGCCTGTTCAACCCCGCGACGGTGGACGGTCTGTCCCGGGAGCTGGACATTCCCAAGAACATGATGTTCATGGGCTCGTTGACGTACACCCAGAGCTTTTCCATTCAAGACCTGGGAGGGGTGCGGATTATCTGGTAAGGTAAGCAGTGAGCAGGCAGAATTATTAATAGGCGCGGGAAATGGACCACCTTCCCCCTCACCCTGACCCTCTCCCCCAGGGGGGAGAGGGGAGAGAGGTGGAATTGGTTTAATACTCCGATTAATGAGTCGAGGCTCCAGCCGGCGCCCCAAATGAAAACCCCTTAGGAAGAAAGGATTCAGCTTATGCACGAACACGCCTCGGCCCGGGCGGCCGTGAACGCCATGATTCGCGGTAAGGACCTGGCAGGGTTGCTGGGCCACGCCGAGACCATCCACGGGCACCGCTGCCCCTTCCTGGCCCTGGGGGTCAAGGCGGGGCAATACGCCATGGACTACCTGGACCGGGAGAACACCGGCATGGAGGAGGTGGTGGCCATCGTGGAGTGCAACAACTGCTTCACCGACGGCATCCAGGTGGTCACCGGCTGCACCTTCGGCAACAACGCCTTGATTTATAAAGACCTGGGCAAGACCGCGGTCACGGTGGCCCGGCGCGTGGATGGGGCCGCGGTGCGCCTGGTGGTGCATCCGGACTTTCGGGAGGCCATGTTTGGCCGTTACCCGGCGGCGGGGCCGCTGTTTGAGAAGGTGCTGGTGCAGCGCCAGGGCACGGCGGAGGACCACCACCGCTTCCACCACCTGTGGGAGGGGATAGCGCGGCGGGAGTTGGAAGAGGTGGACCTGGCGGAGCAGTTCCTGATCGAGACCCTCACCATCCAGATGCCGGCCTATGCCCGGATTTTGGCCACGGAGGTGTGCGAACGCTGCGGCGAAGGGGTGATGGAGTCGCGCATCCGGGTGCAGGCCGGCCAGAAGGTCTGCCTGGCCTGCGCCGGAGAGGGATACTCTATGCTCACCGGCCAGGGGATCGGCTGCAGCCGTGAAATTTGAGGCGGGGTTATGGGGCGGAGCGGCTGGGTGAGGGGAAGACGGCTGGCATGCTGGTGGCTGCTGCTGGTCCTGGCGGTACCGGGAGCGGCCCGGGGAGCGGAGTTTTCCGCCCTGATGATGGTCACGGACGGCGCCAAGACCATGCCGGGGAAGATTTATGTCAGCAACGGCAAGATGCGCCAGGAATTCCTGGATAAGGGGGGGCAGACGGTCACCATTGTGCGCCCGGACCAAAAGGTGGTCTGGGTGATCCTCCCCTGGCAGCGGATCTACCTGGAGACACCCCTGAAGACCGAACTGCCCGGCCAGTTCATCCATATTCCCCTACGGGCGCTGGGCAAGCGCCTGGTGGGGCCGGAACGGGTGAACGGCTACGAGGCCGAAAAATATGAGGTCAGCGTGCCGGTGGGCGGCGGGCTGGAGAAACAGACCTACTGGGTGGCGACCAAATTGGGCCTGCCCATCAAGATGGAGTGCCGGGAGCGGAACTTTTCCCTGGAATACAAGAGCATCAGGGAGGGAAAGGTGCCGGAGCAGCTTTTCAATCTGCCGCCAGGGGTGCAAAAGGTGAAATCCCTGGGCGGCTTTGCCGATAAAGTGGAGCCGTAAGGCGGGGGGCGGGGTCCGGGGCGGCGGCTGCGGGGCCCGGGTTGTCTTTTGGCGTGACCAGAATTATAATAATTATTCATTAGCTGCGGAAGTGCGAGGTTCACTGGTGGGGCCCCCGGACTTCAAATCCGGTGTGCCGTCTGCTGAAGGCGGTAGGTGGGTTCGATTCCCATGCACTTCCGCCAATGCTTGGCCATAACGCCGGGCGCGGCCTTGGCCCCGGGAGGGGGAGGAAGAACGCCATCTGGCGACTAACTGTTTGACAAGATAAAAAATTTTTATAAAATTTAAGAAGAAACCAGGGTAAGGGGCCTGCAAGCCTTTCCACCAGGGGAACGCTTTCCGGTCGTTCCCCTGATATTTTTCCGGCCACACCTTGATTGACCCTGGGCCGGAATCTTTGGAGGTTAGAGTCCCATGCGGGTAAGAGGCACGGTCAAATGGTTCAGCGATTCCAAGGGCTACGGCTTTATTTCCCAGACCGACGGGCCCGATGTCTTCGTGCACCACAGTAACATCTCGGGCGAGGGGTTTCATAGCCTGGCAGAGGGCCAGGAAGTGGAATTCGAGGTGGTGGAAGGGACCAAAGGCCCGCAGGCCCAGGATGTGGTGAAGGTTTAGCCCGGCTCAGGCCTGGCGGCGGGGGCGGCGGAGACGGGGCGCCACAGGCGCGACCGGGCCGGCCCGAGCGCCGCGGTTCAGGCGCGGGACAAACCGCAGCAGCGTTTGACCCGCCGGCGACGCAGCAATCCCTCGGGGAGTCGCCGGTTTCATTGATATCAAGTAACTGGCGCGGCAGGCGTGAGCACGCCTGCCCCCAGACCATTAGGAGAAGGTATGAGCAAAGTAAAGAATGGCGATTTCGTCCAATTGCACTACACCGGCACCCTGGAAGATGGCTCGGTCTTTGACAGCAGTGACGGCCGCCCGCCCCTGGAGTTTCAGGTGGGGGGCGGGGGCATTATCCAGGGCTTCAATGATGCGGTTATCGATATGGCCCTCAACGAAGAGAAGCAAGTAGTTTTGGCCCCGGACCAGGCTTACGGCGACCCCCGGGAGGACCTGAAGCGGGATTTTCCCGCCACGATGCTGGAAGGGCACCCGGTGGAAGTGGGCCAGCAGCTGCGGTTCTCCAGCCCGCACGGCCCGGTGTCCGGGACGGTGTTGAGCATCGAGCCGGAAAAATTCGTGGTGGACTTCAACCATCCTCTGGCCGGGCAGACGCTGTCGTTCCTGATCAAGATCGTGGGGATCAGCGATACCGGCACCCAGCCCCAGGGCGGGTGCTCCTGCACGCCCTCCTCCTGCTCCTCGGGCTGCGACTCCTGCGGCTAAGTTAGACGAGCGACCGGGGAAGGGATTACCCGATAAACGTACCCAATAACAAGGGGTTAGGCCAATCGGCTTAACCCCTCTCTTTTCCTTCCAACCCTCTTTCCCAGCATCACGCCTAAAACCGCGGCAGCAAGGCCCGGATTTTGAGCTGACCACCATCAAACCGAGGGCAGATACTTGGGATAAAAATCTTTACCAGTCGCCATGGTCTTAAATGCAGCTATTATTTGCATAGCAAACCGCTGTGGATAGAGCATTGGGGCGGGGGGCGGCAAAAGAAAACCGCCCCCTCCCGAAGGGAGAGAAGAGGGGGCGGGGGGTGCGGATAGGGCGGTGGGTTTGAAGTTATTGGGTTGTAGGCGTCGTGGGCTGGGTGTTGGGCCCGGCGTTGCGGCCGCCACCCCGGGGCCCGGCGCCGGCCTGGGGGTTGGTGCACCAGGGGCCCTGGCCGGTCTGGGAGGCCTGATAATTGGGACAGGCGTTATTCCCGGCGGCCTGGGCCTGGCCGCAGCCCCAGCCCTGGCCAGCCTGGCCCCATTGGCCTTGGCCGCGCCCTTGGGCCAGAGTCGGCACCGCCCAGAGCATTACCAGGGTCAGGGCGAGGATTACCGTGATGGTGAGCCATCCGTGTTTGTTTATATCGCTTCTCCTCCTTAAGTGCTCAATGGATGCCGCGTCATGATCCCTGAGTCACGGCTGGGGATAGGCTTAGGAGCCGCCCCGGGGTCCCAGGCCGCGCCCCATACCGGGGCCGCGCCGGCGCCCGCCGGGGGGGCAGGCCCCTTCCGGGCCACAGCCCAGGCGGGTTTGCACCAGGTTCAAAAAAGCGGTGTGCTGTTCGGGAGTCAAGGTCTTCTTGAACTCCAACATAAACCGGGCCATCTCTTCCTCCAGGTTCCCCTGGAGGGCGCTGATCTCCTGGATTTTGGCCTGGATGGCGCTCCAGGGGGTCGATTCCACCTTGATGAGGTCAAAGAGCTCCTGGCGCTTGAGGGCCAACTCCTGGCGGACGGCCGCCACCTTCTGATGGTGCTCAGGGAAGAGGCGGTGCAGGGTCTGGCGCTGGGAATCATCGAGCTTGAGCTCCCGCCACAACGACTTCATAGGCAGGGGCGCCGGGCCGGCGGCCAGCTTCTGCTGGTCCTGGTAGCGCAGGTAGACGATGGTGCCGATGGTCCCAAAATTCAGGGCCAGGGAAAATATCACCAGGTAGATAAGCCAATCGCGCTTCACTGGTGGACACCATTTTCTTCAGGCTGATAAGAGGCCACCACCGCGCCCAGGGAGCCCTGGGGGAAGTCATGAAAGTCCTCGAGGCTGGCCACTTCGGCCCCGGTCTCGCCGGGGGCCGCGGCGCCATGAAACCCCCGGGCCAGGGTGCCGCCCAGGGCGATGCCCAGGACCAGGCAGGCGGCCAGGGCCGCGGACTGCCAGCCGGGCCGGCGGCGGGGCCGTCTAATCTGCGCCGCCACTTGAGCGGCCAGGCCCGAGGGCACCGGCGCCGCGAGGTTGCCGAGGGCGGCATCCAGGGCCGTGAGCTGGCGCCATTCCCGGCGGCAGGCCTCGCAGCCTTCCACGTGGGCCGAAAGGGCGGCCCCGGCGGCGGCATCGAGCTCCTGGTCGAGCCAGGCGGAGAGTTGGGCTTGTACGGCTTGGCATTCCATGTCGGTTGGCGATCCCAAAGAATTTTTTCCTTTACCCATTAAAACACCATACGTGAGGAAATCCGGCGCGCCAAGGACAATTTTTGCCTAACGGCCCGGTAAGGGGCGAGGCGGCAAAGCCGCCCGGGGCAACTCGCACATCTTTTTCGCCTTGACGCTCGTGCCGGCCATGATTACTTTGCAAGGAAACGCACCATAGTCAATCGCCCCGGCCGGGGTCACGGGAGGAAGTTTATGTTATCACAACTGCCGGCAGATTTTACCAAAGTCGCCAAAGGGCACCTGAACCAGGAAATTCTCCGGGCGGCCATCATCGCGGAGCTGGACGCCATCAATTTTTACGAGCAGATGGCGGCGCTGACCACCGATAAGGACATCAAAAATGTCCTGCTGGACATCGCCCGGGAGGAAAAAACCCACGTGGGGGAATTCCAGACCCTGCTGCTGCGTTTCGATACGGAACAGGTCAAGGAGATGGAGCACGCCAAAAAGGAAATCAAGGAGCTCACCGGAAAGTAGGGCGGGTTCCGGGTTTTGGGTTGCAAATACGTTACGGGTGACGTTGGCTACCTTTTCCTTATGGATGACAATCCCCCGGCCAGACCGGGGGATTTTTTTGTTCCGGGCCGGGGGCCTCATAAATAATCCTCGAGGGCCTTTTTCAGGAACTGGCGGGCCCGCTTCAGGAGGCCGTCCACGGCCTGGGGGCTGAGGCCCATTTCGTCGGCGATCTCCTGGTAGGAAAGCCCGGCGAAGCGCTTCAGGACCAGGGCCCGGCGCTGGTTTTCGGGGAGGGCGTCCAGGAGCTGCTCGAGCCGGCGGCTCAGGTCCTGCTCCTCCAGGGCCTGAAGGGGGGTGGCGCCGGTATCGGCCAGGGTGGGAGCGCCTTCCTGGTCGAGGGATTCCTGGGGGTGGCGCCGCCGCAGGAGGTTGAGGCAGTGGTTGGCGGTGATGCGGTGGAGCCAGGCGGAGACGGACGCGTGGGGCTCGAAACGGTGGGCGTGCTCGTAGACCTTGAGAAAGACTTCCTGCAAGGCGTCTTCGGCCTCCAGGGGGTCTTTCAGCAGGCGGTAGGCCACCTGATAGAGACGGCCCTGGTGGCGGCGGATGAGTTCGGCCAGGGCGGCCTGGTCTCCCCGGGCCACCCGCCGGAGCACCGCATAATCGAGGTCGGTAGGCTCGGCGGTCAAAACAGGGTGAGGAGGACGAGGTCATCCTTCTTGCAGGCCCGGAGCTTTTCCATGTGGCGCAGGGGTGCGAACTCCCGGCGCAGGTCCTCTTCGCTCAGGCCCATGAGGGCGGCGGCCTCAAGGATGGGGACCTCGCCCCGTTTTTTAACCAGGTCAAAAAGCTGCTGCTGCCGGGGGCTCAAAGCGTGCCCCCCGGGGAGGTCCTTGAGGCTCTTGGCCGTGTGCACGGCCCAGGGGTCGCAGACCTTGGCGGGGCTCATGGCATCCAGGTAACAGTCTTCGCAGAGCATCCGGCCCAGGTGTTCCTTGGCCTCGGCGGGATCATAAACGCCGCCGCACTTGGCGCAGGTCTTATCCGACATGCCGGGTCACCTCTTGAGGGTTAGCGTACTGAAATGGCAAGGCGTTACTCTGCCAGGCGCAGAGATTTTCGCCCGGCGGGCGGGCAACCGCCAAAGGAGCAGGGGCGGTGGGCTCACCGCCCCTGTAGGCCCTGCCGCCCGCAACCTGGCGCGGGGAAGGGTGGATTTTAGGGACCGACTGCCAGGATGGGGCCTCAGGCCCTACAGATCGTAGGACCCGTCCATCTCCAGAACAAATTCGCCATGCTTGTCGGAGGGTTTCACGACAAAGGTGCCGGACCCCTTGAGGGAGCTCAACTTGCCGATGCCTTTGTAAACCTCCCATTTACCCTTGGTGGCGGCGCCCTTCTTTTCCCCCTGAAAACGGGAGTAAACCGCGCCGTTCTGATAGATGGTGGTGGCATAACCGGTCATGGGCCCGTCGCCTTTGACGCGATCGTGGAAACCGACGCTGCGGCGAGAGACAAACTCTCCGGCCACGCCGGCGGTGTAATTGATGGGCTCACCTTCCATTTCGGTGAGCATGAGGCTGTGGTCCGGGACGTCGCCCACTGAAAGCATCTCCCGACGGGTGACATAAATTTTAAAGCTGGCCTTGCGCTGCATGGTGTTTCCTCCTTGGTCCGTGAGGCGGTTATGGATGCAAGCAGAGGTCTCGCTCCGGGTTACTCAAGATATTAAATATCCAATTCGTTCAATTCAAGTACATTGTTCTGAATAAAATCACGCCGGGGCTCCACTTTATCGCCCATGAGGATGGTGAAGATATTGTCGGCCTCGGCGGTGTCCGCAATATTCACTCTCAGGAGGGTGCGGTTTTCCGGATCCATCGTGGTCTCCCAGAGCTGCTCCGGGTTCATTTCCCCCAGGCCTTTGAAGCGCTGGATGGTGATGCCCTTCTGGCCTTCCTCCAGGACGAAGGCCACCAGTTCATCCAGGCCTTTGAAGGCCCAGGCGCGATCCTTGCCCTCCACCTTGTGGGGCGGGGTCTTGAAGTCGGCCATGTCCCGGTCCAGGCGCACCAGGGCTTGAAAGTCGCTGCTGCCTAAAAGCTCCCAGTCAAGGCGGATTTCCGTAGCTTCGCGCCCCTGGGTGGTGACGAGGAGGGCCCAGCAGGTATGCTCCTCATCGAATTCCAGGCGGGCCGTGACATGTTTCGTGGCGTTCAGGGCCTGAAGGACTGCCTCCAGCCCTTCTTCCCGGCGCAGGCTCTCTTTAGAGACCACGCCGTGGGCCAGGAGCAGGTGCACCACTTTCCGGGCCAGGCCCCGTTTTTCGAAACGGTTGAGGTATTCCTGAAAGGCAATGACCTTTTCCAGGGCCTGGGACAAAGGGACGCCTTCCAGAGTGCGCTGGGAGCCCAGGCGCAGGCGCTTCTTTTCGATGCCCCGGGAGAGCAGATATTTTTTAAATTCGGCGTCGTCTTTGAGATAGGTCTTTTCGTTGCCCCGGGTCAGACGGTAGAGCGGCGGCTGGGCGATATAGAGGTAGCCGCCCTCCACCAGGGGGGCCATCTGCCGGTAGAAAAAGGTCAGAAGCAGGGTGCGGATGTGGGCGCCGTCCACGTCGGCGTCGGTCATGATGATGACCTTGTGGTAGCGCAGGTCATCCATGTTGACGACTTCTTGGGAGAGGTCGGAGCCCAGGGAAGAGATCAGGGTGCGAACCTCCGAGTTCTCCAGCATCTTCTCGAACCGGGCCTTCTCGACATTGATGATCTTGCCCTTGAGGGGCAGGATGGCCTGAAAGCGGCGGTCCCGGGCCTGCTTGGCGGAGCCTCCGGCGGAGTCGCCCTCCACCAGGTAGATCTCGCGGCGGGAGGGGTCGCGTTCCTGGCAGTCGGCGAGTTTGCCCGGCAGGGTCATGTCCCCCAGGGCGCCTTTCTTGCGCACCAGGTCCCGGGCGCGGCGGGCCGCCTCCCGGGCCCGGGCCGCGTCCAGGAGCTTGGTGAGGATGTGCCTGGCCAGGGCGGGGTTTTCACCCAGAAAGGTCAGGAGATGCTCATAGAGCATATTTTCCACCAGGCCTTTGACTTCGCTGTTGCCCAACTTGGTCTTGGTCTGGCCCTCGAACTGCGGGTGGGGCAGCTTGACGCTGATCACCGCAATGAGGCCCTCACGGATGTCTTCACCCTGGAGGTGGCCGTTCTTGAGATTCTTGGGCAGGTCGCTGGCGCCCATGTACTGATTGATGGCCCGGGTGAGCCCGGCCTTGAAGCCGGAGAGGTGGGAGCCGCCTTCCCGGGTGTTGATGTTGTTGGCAAAGGTGAAAATCTGCTCGTTGTAGGTGTCGTTATACTGACAGGCGATCTCCATTTGGATGCCGCCCTTGGCCCCGGAGAGATAAATGGGGTCCGGGTGGATGGGGGTCTTGTTGCGGTTGAGATACTGGACGAAGGAGACAATGCCGCCTTCGTAGTGAAAATCGTTCTTGCGGCCCGAAAGCTCGTCCAGCAGATTAATGCGCACTCCGCCGTTGAGAAAGGAGAGCTCCCGGAGGCGCTGGGCTAAGATGTCATAGCTGAAGTTGATCTCGGCGAAAATTTGGGAATCGGGGAAAAAGGTCACCTTGGTGCCGCGGCGCTTGGTCTTGCCGGTGACGGTCAGGGGGGTGGCGGTCTTGCCGCGCTCGTAGCGCTGGTGATAGACCTGGCCGTCCCGGCGAATCTCGACTTCGAGGTATTCGGAGAGGGCGTTGACCACCGAGACGCCGACGCCGTGGAGGCCGCCGGAGACTTTATAGGCGCCGGAATCGAACTTGCCGCCGGCGTGGAGGCGGGTCATGACCACCTCGACCGCGGGCAGGTTTTCCCCGGGGTGCAGGTCCACGGGAATGCCCCGGCCGTTGTCCTCCACGGTGACGCTGTAGTCAGAATGGACGGTGACCTTGATTTCATCGCAATAGCCGCCCATGGCCTCGTCGATGGCGTTGTCCACCACTTCGTAGACCAGGTGGTGGAGACCTTCGGGGCCGGTATTGCCGATATACATGGACGGCCGTTCCCGCACGGGCTCCAGGCCTTTGAGGACCTGAATTTTGTCGGCGTCGTACTCGGCGTTTATTTTCCCTTCACCAGAAAGCACTAGGGTACCGCCAGCGGCAAAATCTGAATCTTGGTCAGGCAAAGGGTTACTCCTCTATAAATTTGTCACTCTTGGGGAATCTTGATAGTGCCGCGAATCAGATCGGTCATGGTTTGGGGCTGGGCCAAGGTCTGGCAGAGCAGTTCTTTGACGCCCCGATGGAAGTGGTCGCGATCCCCCGGTTGATGGGTCCCCATCACGATATTTATACCAGGAAACTCCCGATTTATCAAGGCTGAATAGGTTTTGAGGAAGGGACACAAGGTCACCATACAGAAGGAGAGGTGCAGGGCATCGAGGCGAAATTCGGCCAGGGCGCGGACGCGTTTGAGGATTTTTTCCGGGGCGGCCAGGGTGGGGCAGCCGGCGCAATTAATGATGCCGATTAAATCCAGGGGCTGGTCCGGGGGATAGGCCGCGAAAAAGCCCCGGCGTTTGCGCATATCGCCCAGACAGACGACGGAAGCGCAGTTGGCGTCCTGGGTGCAGTTGGAACAGGTGAGAATAGCGATACGGGCCATATTTTAATTATTATTAAATATCTTTTTCTTTTTCATCAATTCAGCCAACGATGGTGCGCCGGGCGAACCCTACTTGTATGTCACTGCTGCCTGGTTTTCAAGGCCTCAAAGGTAGCCTTGGCATCCGGCGATAACTCATGGAACTTTAGAAGATTTTCACACGGCTGCTCGCAACAGGCGCAGTTCTCCAAATCTTTTGCCATGCAGCAACGCCTGATCTCACAAACCCCGCAATAGCCGATCTGTTTTCCGCCGCGGGTGCGACAACCGTCACAGTTGATATCTTCAGGCTGCAAATCTAAACCGAACTTTTCAGCATACAAGGCGGCAGTCTTCGCTCTGGCGACGTCATCATTGTCCTTGGTGGCCAGAAAAGTGGGACAGATAGAGCAGACTTTCCCGCAATAAGCGATCATTTCAGACATCATAGGTTTTCCCTTAGGTACGCAATGTTTACCTACAGGCTCATGGGCATGATGATGCTGAGGTAGTGGGGGTCGGTCTGGTCCACCAGGCAGCAGGGGCGGTCCTTTTCGTTGACCTGGAGGATCGCCATGTCGCTCTCCATGGCGTTCAAAGGCTCCAGGAAGTAGCGGGCGTTGAAGCCGATCTCCATGGGGAGGCCCGCGGCGTCGCCCTGCTCCATGAACAGGGGCACCACTTCCCGGCCTTCGCCCACCTCGGGGTTGTTGAAAGTGACTTCCAGGTGGTCGGGCATGAGTTTGAGGATCACGCCTTTGAAACGCTCGGTGGACAGGAGGGCAATGCGCCTAATGGTGTCAAATAAGATGCGCCGGTTGATGGCGAAGCGGTAGGCGAAGGCCTCGGGGATGATGCGGCGGTAGTCGGGGAATTTTTTGTCCAGGAGCAGCCGGATGAAGAGGTAGCGGTCGTCGGCTTTGAGGGCCAGGCTCTGTTTGCCAAGGCCCAGGGAGACTTTTTCTTCCTCGGCCAGGAAGCGGATCACTTCCGCCATGCCTTTCCGGGGGATGAGGATACCTTTGTCCATGGGAAACTGGCCGGACTCAGGCAGGGAGCGCTCGATCAGGGTGAGACGGTGGCCGTCGGTGGAAATGAGACGGAGCCAGTAGTCCCGATCCTGGTCGGCGCCTTCGCCTTCGGCCGGAACTTCCCCCCCCGCCTGGCCCGGCTCGCCGCGGGCCAGGCCGACCCGCTCCCAAAAGATGCTGGAGAGATGGTACTGGAGGTCGTCGGCGGAGACGGAAAAGATGGTCTTTTCGATCATTTCCTTGACCATGCCGCTTTCCACCTGCACCAGCTCCTGGTCGGTGATTTCGGGAACCGGGGGAAACTGATCGGCGGGCAGGCCATGGAGCTGGTACCGGGCATCGCCCACCTGGATCTTGAGGTTGGAATTGTCCGTGCCCTCAAGGTTCAGGGTCTCTCCCGGCAGCTCTTTGATCAGATTAAAAAAGTAGTGGGCCTGGACGGTGAGGGCGCCGTGCTCTTGGACTTCGGCGGGATAGAAGCCCCGGAAGCTCACCTCCAGGTCGGTGGCGGAAATAACCACCCGGTTTTCATCGGTCTGGAGGAGGAAATTAGCCAGGATGGGCATAGTGCCCCGGCGATCCACCACTCCCAGGGTCCGTCCCACTCCCTTCAACAAATTTTCCCGATCGATGGTGAGGCGCATATTCCTGTTCTCCTGTGTTTTTGTAAGAGATTTAGAAATCTAGTCGTTTTAATAAGTGTGCAGCGGTTGGTTAATAAGTAAGCCAAATGATTAATTTTACAGGTATTGTTATCTACAAAGAATCTTTCCTACCTTGTGGCGGCCGCAGGGTTATGCGCAACGGCCCGGGGGTCGGCCCCGGGGGTTGTCGACAAGTGGGCCAGTTGAACAGATTTTTTCACAGTCCGGTTGAAATCCACATTTTAATGATTAAAAAAATTTATCCAGGGCGACCCATTGGGTCGCCCCTCCTTTTGGGGTTGGGAGCCGTGTGCCCCTGCCCCCCTCCCCCATGTATCCCTCATTTGCACACGGCGCCCTGGCTGCCGGAACTCACCATGCGGCTGTAGCGGGAGAGATACCCAGACTTGATCTTGGGCTCCGGGGGCTGCCAGGCCTGGCGGCGGCGGGCCAGCTCGGCGTCGTCCACCAGCAGAGTCAGGGTTTTAGCCGGGATATCGATCTTAATCCGGTCGCCCTCTTGGACCAGGGCGATGGGGCCGCCCTCGGCGGCCTCGGGGGAGATGTGACCGATGGCGGCGCCGCGGGTGCCGCCGCTGAAGCGGCCGTCGGTGAGCAGGGCTACGTCTTTATCCAGGCCCATGCCGGCGATGGACGAAGTGGGGGTGAGCATCTCCCGCATGCCGGGGCCGCCCTTGGGGCCCTCGTAGCGGATGACCACGATGTCGCCGGGCTGAATGCGGCCCGCCAGGATGGCCTGGGTAGCCTCTTCCTCGGCTTCAAAGACCCGGGCGCGGCCTTCATTGACCAGCATTTGGGGGCCCACCGCGGATTGCTTGACCACCCCGCCGTCCGGGGCCAGGTTGCCCCGCAGGATGGCAATGCCCCCCTGCTTATGGTAGGGGTTGGCCAGGGGACGGATAACGGAATCGTCCAGGACCCGAACCGGGGCCAGATTGTCGGCCACGGTGCGGCCGGTGGCGGTAAGAGGCGCCCCGTCCACCAGGCCGGCGGCCATGAGGACCTTCATGACCGCAGGGACGCCGCCGGCGGCATCCAGGTCCTCGAGGTGGTGAGGCCCACCTGGGCTCATGGAGCAGAGGTGGGGGGTTTTGACGCTGACTTCGTTGAACAGGTCCAGGGAGAGGTCGATGCCGGCTTCCCGGGCGATGGCCGGGACGTGGAGCACAGTGTTGGTAGAGCAGCCCAGGGCCATGTCCACGGCCATGGCGTTTTTGAAGGCCGCCAGGGTGGCGATTTGCCGGGGCAGGACCTGCTGGTTGACCAGTTCCATGATCTTGAGGCCGGCTTCCTTGGCCAGGCGGAAGCGGGCGGCGTGGACCGCGGGGATGGTGCCGTTGCCGGGCAGGGCGAGTCCCAGGGCTTCGCTCAAGCAGTTCATGGAATTGGCGGTGAACATGCCGGCGCAGGAGCCGCAGCCGGGGCAGGCGCACTCGGAGAGGTCTTTGAGCTCGGCTTCGGCGATCTTGCCGGCCTTGACCGCGCCGACGCCCTCGAAGACGGTGATCAGGTCGACGGGGCGGCCTTTGAAACGGCCAGCCAGCATGGGGCCGCCGGAAATCAGGACGGCGGGGATGTTGAGGCGCAGGGCGGCCATGAGCATGCCGGGGATGATCTTGTCGCAGTTGGCCACCAGGATGAGGCCGTCCACGGGATGGGCCGTGGCCATGATTTCGATGGAGTCGGCGATGAGCTCCCGGGAAGGCAGGGAATATTTCATGCCGGCGTGGTGCATGGCCAGGCCGTCGCAGACGCCTATGACGCCGAACTCGAGGGGGGTGCCGCCATTGAGGCGCACCCCGGCTTTGGCGGCCTGGGTGATCTTGTCCAGGTGGATGTGGCCGGGGATGAATTCGTTAAAGGAATTGGCCACGCCGATAATGGGCTGGTCGATCTCCCGGTCGGTCAAGCCCATGGCCTTGAGGAGGGAGCGGTGGGGATATTTCTCCAGGCCCTGTTTCATCAAGTTGCTGCGCATGGGACGGCTCCTTTAGGTTAAGTCGGGCTTTGGGGGCTCCGGGGGTTTGACAGGGGGTTCGCCGCCGGGGTGGGAGTCGACCTTGCCCGGTTCGGCGGCGGGTTTTTTCCTGGAGCGGCCGGAGCCGCGTCTGGACCTGGGCTTTTTGGGAGCGGAGGCCGGTTGGGGTTCAGCGGTTTTGGGGGGCTCAGGCCCGGGTGCGCCGCCGGGCTGGGCCTGAGGCGTTGCCGCGTCGGGTGCGCCCTGGGGCTGGGACTCGAGCCGGTCCGATTCGGGGGCGGGCCTTTTCCTGGAGCGGCCGGAGCCGCGCCTGGAGCGGCCGGGCTTTTTGGGAGCGGGGGCCGGTTGGGGTGCGGCGGCGGGCCGGGGTTCGGACGGTCTGGGCTCCGGGCCGGGGGAGGGCTCCGGTGCCTCCCGCTTGAGATATTCCACCTGAATCTCTTCGGGGCCCAGGCCTTCTTTGGGGAGCACCACGATCTTGAGCTGGTAATGCTCCTCGAGGTTGAGGATTTCCTTGCGTTTCTTGTTGAGCAGGAAAGTGCTCACTTCCAGGGGGACGGCGGCCCGGACCTCCTGGATCTGGCCCTGGGCCACCTGGGTGGAGATCTGCCGGAGGAGGCTCAGGCTCAGGGTATCGACGCGTTTGATGCGGCCCCGGCCCTGGCAGGCGGGACAGGGCGTATAGGCGCTGACTTCGGCGGTGGGGCGCAGGCGCTGGCGGGAGAGTTCCAGCAAGCCGAACTTGGACAACGAGCCCACGGTGACCCGGGCCTTGTCCTTCTTGAGGCTGTGTTTGAGGGCCTGCTCCACCTCTTTTTGGTGCCGGCGCTCCTTCATGTCGATGAAGTCGATGACCACCAGGCCGCCCAGGTCCCGGAGGCGGAGCTGCCGGGCCACCTCGTCGGCGGCCTCGAGGTTGGTCTTCAAGGCGGTGTCTTCAATTTCCTTCTGGCTGGTGCAGCGCCCGGAGTTGACGTCGATGGAGACCAGGGCCTCGGTGGGGTTGATGACGATGGTGCCGCCGGATTTCAGGGGCACGCGCTCGGAGTAGATGCGGTCGATCTGGTCTTCGAGTTGGAAGCGGGTGAAGATGGGGAGCGTGTCCGTGTAAAGTTTCAGGGTGTGGACGTGCCGGGGGGACATCTCCAGGATAAAGGTGCGCAGCGTCTGGTAGACCTCAGGGCTGTCCACCAGGATGGTGGTGATATCCGGGGAGAAATAATCCCGGACGGTGCGGGTGATGAGGTCGAGGTCGCGGTGCAGCAGGCAGGGGGCGGTTTGGGTGGCCGCGACCTGGTTGAGGGTCTCCCAGAGCTTCAGGAGATATTTCATATCTTTGGCCAGTTCCATGGTTTTGGCGGTCTCGCCGGCGGTGCGGACGATCAAGCCCATCTCCGGCGGCAGTCCCAATTTCTGGGCCAGGTCTTTGAGGCGCTGGCGCTCTTCTTCCTTTTCAATCTTGCGGGAAACCCCCAGGTGGGTCTGTTGGGGCAGGAGCACCAGGCGGCGACCGGGCAGGGAGATATAGGTGCTGAGGTAGGCGCCCTTGGTGGCGGACTCCTCTTTGTAGACCTGGACGATAAGCTCCTGGCCCTTGCGCAGCACCCGCTGAATCTTGGTATTGGCCCGGTTCTGGGGTTTTTCCTGGTAATAGTCGGGATGGACTTCCGACAGGGGCAGGAAGCCGTGGCGCTCCCCGCCATAGTTAACGAAGGAGGCCTGGAGGCTGGGTTCGATATTGACCACGATGCCTTTGTAAATATTGGCTTTGGTGGGTTCCCGGGAGGCGGACTCCAGGGCCAGCTCTTCAATGTGGCCTTCTTCGACGATGGCGACCCGAAAGACCTCCGGATCGGCGGCGTTGACAAACATTTTCCGTGGTGGACTCATGATTACCCCTGATGACACCGTTGGGCGAATTCTTTAAACCCGGGCTGGCTATCCTGCGCAAACATGCGATTAATCGCCAGGGGCACTGCCGCGGGACTTTTTAAATTGCGGATGGGCCGCATCTCCTGACGGCGGAAGAATGCGGTTTTCACCAAAAAATTGATATCTCCCTGGACCGGCTGGAAATAGAGGAACCCGTCCTTGACGGCGATGGGCATGGGCAGGCCGTGTTCAGCGATGCGGCCCCAACACACCCAAGGGCCGGGATAATGATTGAAATTGCGGTTCAAGAACTGGATGTCCCGGTTCTCGATGTCGCCCAACTGAAAGCTTTCAATCATCACATCCCGTCCGAGTTCCGGGTCCCAGGCCAGCATCCCGCCCTTTTGAGGTTTGGCGGGGTTGTTGGCCATGACTTCCATGACCATGTTGTACCCCAGATCCCCCAGCGTCAGGGCCAATCCCAGACCGTGGAAATCCAGGGACCCGGTCAGATAGTCCAGATCCTCGATATTATACGAAATTTTATCGGCAAAACCTTGGAGCCAGTGGGCCACCTCTTGCCGGGAATGAAACCGGGCGTCCCAGGGATGGGCCCCCACCAGGGAAAAAAGCTGGCGGGGCGCGGTCTGCTGCATGACCATCTGCCCGTGGTTGTGGAGGCGGCGGGGGCTGTCGGTATCGTAGAAAAAATCCCCGCGATTCAGGTTGAGGCCGTGAAAGCTCTCCTGAACCATGAAATAGACCTGGGCGGGGTTGAAGCCGAAGAAATGCCACTGGTAAAAATCTTTTTCGACGTGGGCCAACATTTCCCGGCCAATGACCACCAACAGGTGCTGACGGCCGAGCACCTGGCGAGGCGATTCCCCCAGGTCCCGGGCCAGGTTTTCCAGGTCAAAGGCGAGCTGGAGCATGTGGCGGGCCCCGAGGGAGAGGGGCAGGAGTTGGTGGGGGAGGCAGTCGAGTTGGGCCGCCACTTCCTGGGGGGCAATGAGTTTGCCGGCTTCCTGACTCATGAGGTGGGCGGTGCGCTCGACGGTGATTTCCTTGGAGATATCGAGGAAATATTTGGACCCGAGCATCAAGCGGGTGCCCTCACCGGCGGCGGCATGTTCGAAGAGAATTTCGCCCCGGGCGATGGCGGCCCGGGCCCGGGCCAGGGGTTCCGGGGGCCCGTCATGTTCGTCGAGCACCAGGATTTGCCGGGGCTCGGCCAGGAGGTCGAGGCGGGGGTAACGGTTGAGGTGCTTTTCCTGGGCGGCGATGGCGGCCAGAGAGGAGAAGCGGCGCAAATTCTCTTGGGCCAGGGCCACGCAGGAGCTGATATAGGGTTCAAGGGCGCCGGGAGCAGTGGCGGCTTTGGTTGCTTGGGGCATGAAAGGCCTGTAATATTGAGATGTTAAAACAAATTATTATCACGGGCACTCGTGATTGTCAAGGAACATTACGCCGTCAGGGGGGGCAAAGGACAGGGGCGAGGACGAGAAAGGCGGTAAAAAAAGCCGGATGGCGACAGGCCGGGAAATCAGGGGAGGGGCGGCGCCCAGAGACGTGACGCATCAATTATGATGATGCGCAAGGTGGCCCAATGGCAGGCGCGGGTTTTGGGGTTCCCAGGTTTGAAAGGGGGGCTAGGGGGATTAGTCGGCGGTTATCTAATCCCCCCTTGCCCCCCTTTAGAGGGGGGGGTAAAAACCGGGGGAAGAAATGTCAGAGTAACTATGAAGCTTTTTTCAGGTTTCGGTTTTATCCCGATAGACCAGGACGGGGCGGGTGGAGAGGCGCACCAGGTTGAGGGCCTCGTCGCTGATCATCTTGAGGTACTTGGGGCGTTTGTGGCCATAGGCCCCGAGGACCAGGAGGTCATAGCGCTCCACGGCCACGGCCTTGAGGATTTCGTCCACAAAGTCGCCCTGGGCCAGCTTTTTCCTGGGGGCGTAGCCGTAGTGCTTTAAGGTGTCCTCGCCGGTGAGGAGGCAGGCCTCGGCGAATTCCGGGGTTTCGCCCAGGGCGGTTTCCTGGACGTGGAGGATGGTGACTTCCGGTTTGGTCTTGGCGAAGAGGGGGGCGATGAACTCGAGGGCGCCCTGGTCGCACTGGGACCCCCGGTAGGCCACCAGGATCTTCTGGACCGGCCGGAAATTGCGCATGAGGAGGACGGGCTGCAGGGCGTGGTGGAGGATCTTGGCGTGCACCGAGCCCAGCAGAAAGCCCCGGAGGGAGGAGCGGCCCTGGGAGCCGAGGACGATGAGGTCGTACATGCCTTCATTGGCGGCGGCGAGGATCTCTTCGGCGGGGTCGCCCACGGCCACCAGGGGCTCACAGGGGACTTTGCCGCCCAGGCAGATCTCGCAGGCCTCGAAAATCTCTTCCACGGTCTTGTCGGCCTCGGATTCGATGGACTTTTCCACATCCTCCCGGGTGGTGAAGGGGGCATAAGAGCTTTCGGGCACGGACGAAGCCAGGTTGGGTTTGACGTAGAGGGCGTCGACGTCGGCCTCGAAATGTTCCAGCAAATGGCAGGTATAGCGCAGGGCCTGCTGCGACTCTTCGCTTTTGTCCACTGCGACCAGGATTTTCATACGTATCTCCTCTCCGACTCGTGAGCGTCCAAAAAAGTGGTCAGTTTCTTTGCATTATAGCCGCAGTCCGGGCTTACCGCATCACCAAAACCGAACTCTGGCACTTGCTGACGAAGCGTCCGGCCCAATCCCGGGGGAAGAAGCGGTCCAGCAAGGATTTTTTGCCCATAAACAGGGCCAGGAGGTCCTGCTGCAATTCTTTATCGATGAAGTTTTCAAAGTCGGCGATCTCGGTTAAGCGGGTGGACACCTTGATCTGGCGGTCTTCATAGTAATCACCGATCTCGATGAGGCGCCGGTAGACGTCTTTTTTCATGGCGCCTTCCTGGGACAGGCCGATCAACTCGAGGTTGGCGCCGTGAATGGTGGCCATCTGGTTGATCATCTCGAGGGAATCCTGGCTGATGTAGCTCTGGTCCAGGCAGGCCAGGATGCGGCTGATGGGCTGCTCCTCCTTGACCAGGAGCACGGAACAGGCGGCGTCGTTGACCACCTTCTGGGGCACCGGGGCCGAGCCTTGCCAGATGCACTGGGCCCCCTTAGTGCAGCCGAGGACGATGAGGTCGCTCTCTTCATCCCGGGCTTCGGCCAGGATCTCCTGGGCCTCATTGCCCAGGCGGAGGCGCACCTTGACGTCTTTTTTGGCGCCGCGGTTGACCAGGAGCTCCTCCCACTGGCCGCCCTTGACGGGGACCCACTCAAAGCGGGGGGCGCCCAGGGCATAGGGTGAGCCCTCGCCGCCGGCGCCGGCCAGAAAGGTCTCCCGGTAGCCGTGCAGGGCCTGGGCCAGGGTATGGTCCTCGGCGGGTTTGGCCGCGGCTTCAGCGGGCGACACCGCCAGCAGGGTCACGTCGGCCCAGGTGTTGGCGGCCAGCCGGACAACTTCATTCAGCGCAAAGGCGCTGTAGGGATTTTCATCTCCGGCGAATAGAATTTTCATGGTGCTTCCCCTCCCTTGGATGGACGAAATCTGCAGCGGACTAAGGAGCCAGTCCGGTCAATCACCCAAAGCTTTTTTGACCGAGTGCTTTAATTCCTCGATCTTGACCGGCTTCGGGAAAAAGTCGTAAATGCGCTCCCGGATGGCCTCGATGGTGGCATCCAGGGTGGCGTAGGCGGTGAGCATTATCACCCGGGTGTTGGGGTAGAGCCGGTTCACTTCTTTCAAGATATCCATACCGCTGACATTTTCCATTTTCAGATCGGTGATCACCAGGTCGAAGGCTTGGGACCGGATGGCCTCGAGGGCCAGTTGACTGTCGGTAAAGGCCTCGACCTCATAGCCTTCGGCCTGCAAGATCTTTTTCGCCATGTCGCAGACAATCTTTTCGTCGTCAATCACAATAATCTTTTTGGCCATGGTTACTCCCCTTTATCCTCGCCCTTGGCTGGTATCTTAATAGTAAACGTGGTGCCATGTCCATCTTCGCTTTCTGCGGCGATTTCCCCGTGGTGCTGCCGAATGATGCCGTAACTCACGGACAATCCCAGGCCGGTGCCTTTGGTGCTCTTGGTGGTAAAAAAGGGATCGAAAATATACGGCAGGATCTCTTTGTCGATGCCAGTGCCGGTATCCCTGACTTTGACGATAACCAGGCCAGAGGCCGGTTCGCTGGCCACCTCGATGAAGAGATCGCCGCCCTGGGGCATGGCCTGAATGGCATTGATGAACAGGTTGACCATGACCTGCTGGATCTGGGGGGCGTCCACCGAGACGAAGGGCAGAGCATCGGCGATGGCCAATTGGGGCTTGACCTTGGAAATTTTGAGCTGGTTGGCCACCAGCCCGAGGCTGTGCTTGACGATGTCGCCCATCTGGCAGTCATGCAATTCCTGTTTCTTTTGGCGGGAGAAATCCAGGAGATTTTCGACGATCTTCTTGATGCGCTCGCTTTGGGTATAGACGTCTCCCATGTAATTCTTTTTGTCTTCATCGCCCAGCAGGTCGTAGAGACTCAGGTAGGTTTGGGCGATGAGGGAGATATTATTGAGGGGGTTGCCCAGCTCGTGGGCCACCCCGGAGATCAAGATGCCCAGGGAGGCCAGCTTGCCCGACTGCACCAGCTCCTGTTCGCGTTTTTCCAGTTCTCCGGCCATATCCGAAATAGCCTGCACCGCCACCTGGATTTCGTTGTGGGGGGAAAAGGTCCGGCCGGCGACTTCCCGGAAACGGCCTTCGGAAACCATTTTTATCATCTGTTCCATGACGGTGATTTCTTGAATAAGAAAGCGGAAAAAATACTGCCAGAGCACGACCTGGATGACGAAAATGACCACCAGGGAGACGATGAGCATAATGATGTTGTAGCTGATGATATAGCTGACGGTTTTGCGCTCCTGGCGCAGCAAGGTGGCGGACTGCTCGGTAAGTTCATGGCCCAGCTTCCTGATTTCGTCCTCGTGATGGGAGGGAATGGCATGGTTGCTGATGGTTTGTTGAATCAATTCTATATAATGTTTGAGATTATGGAGCAAATTCTCGTAATCCTGGTCGCTTAAGCCGTGCAGGCCGTGCAACCCGAGAACCAGGTTCGACCGGGAAGTCTGGAGCACGCTATAGCGCTCCTGGCCGATGGCCAGCAACTCATTGAGGGCCTCCAGGTCCTTATACAGGAAATAATTCTTTTCAGCTTTACGCATCTCCAACAGGGAGATGTTTAAATCATCGATAATCTCGATGGCCTGCAATTTGGTCAGAACCGCTTTAAAGGAGATATAGCCGAAGCCGCAAATCAGGCAGATGACGATGGCCTGAATGATGGCGGCGATGATAATCCTTTTTCTGATGCTCATGGTGGTTCGGAACAACTTCTTAACCCTTACCCCGCTACTCAAAGGAACTGAATTTATGTGACTGAATGGACTCTTCGACGCGCTGCTCCACGGCTTCCGGGGCCAGCTCCTTTTCGAGCCGGGGCATCATCCTGCGCTCGACCCGGTAGGATTTGACGAAGAGTTTGATGGCCATACCGATGCTGGAAAGCCCCGCCAGGGTAATGATGGCATCGATGATGGACCAGTAGCCCAGGCCAAACATGCGGGTGAAGATGGTGCCGATGGCGATAAAGGTCAGGCCGGTGCGCAGATAAGAGAGTTCGGTACGCTGCTTGGCCAGGATAGTGCGATATTGGGATAAGTTGGTGCGAGACTGGGCCAGGCCGGTGCGGGCGCCGCTCATGCGGGTGCGGATTTCCGCCAGCTTGTTGCGCATTTCGGCCCATTCGGTGCGGGACTGGGACCAGTTGGTGCGGGACTCCGCCAGGCCGGTCCTTTTCTGGGCCAAGTCGGTGCGTTGATTGGCCAACTGGGTCCGATCACCGGCGAGTTTGGTGCGGCCGTCGGCCAGATCGGTGCGCCGGGTGGAGAGGGCGGTGCGCTCCCGGGCCCAGCCGGTGCGGTTTTCGGCCAGGTCGGTGCGGGTGTGGGCCAATTGGGTGCGGCCCTCAGCCAAGTCGGTTCTTTTACCCGCCAGTTGAGTGCGACCTTCGGCGAGCTCGGTCCGTTTGCCGGCTAATTGGGTGCGGCCCTGGGCGAGCTCGGTCCTCTGGTTGGCCAGTTTGGTCCGGTCACCGGCTAATTGGGTGCGACCCTCGGCCAATTCGGTTCTTTTGCCCGCCAATTGGGTCCGGCCTTGGGCCAGTTCGGTTCTTTTGTTGGCCAGATTGGTGCGGCCTTCGGCGAGCTCGGTTCGCTTATTGGCGAGGGAGGTGCGGCCCCGGGCCAGCTCGGTGCGCTGATGGGCCAGGGCGGTGCGTTCTTCGGCCAGTTTGGTCCGAAACTGGGCCAATTTGGTCCGGTCTTCGGCCATGGCCTCGCGACGGTCGGCCCACTCCTCCATGGCCTTGATGAGCTCTTCGCCCTGAAGAGATGAGACGTGCTGGTTATCGTTGTCGTCAGGCATGTTGAGTCCTTAGTCGGGAAAAACCGGGTCCCGGGATGGCAGCCGGGCTCAATAGAGCACCAACATGAGCGGGTTTTTCACCTGGGCCAGCCAATTAAGGCGGGCATGGTCTTTTTTCACCTCCCGGGGGAGGGGCACGGCCACCAGACCGTAGTCCTTGAGGGCGGTGGGAGCCGGGCCGCCGGTGGACCAGTCCGCCAGGTCCTTCACCTCGACGGTGCAGCCCGCGGCTTCGAGGTCCGCCAGGGCCTTGCGGGCTTCGTCCCGGAGGGGGTCAGCGCCGGCGTGACCTGCCTGAGGCGGCAGGGCCAGGTGGAGCGGGGTGGAGCAGCCGGCCCAGAGTTTCTGCATAGCCGGCAGCACCGCCCGGGCGCCGGGCAGGTCCGGACAGACCACCAGGGCCTGGTGGACCGAGCGCAGCCCCCGGAGCCAGATGAGGGGGCAGGGGAGCTTTTGGTAGAATTTGGCGTGGAGACGCCGCTGGATGTTGGCCGGGTTAAAGGGATAGGGAGCGCCTTCCACATAGAGATCAAAGGCCTCCTGGCTCTCGATCTTGGCCAGTTCGTAATCGCGATCGCCGTAGATGACCCGCGGCGGCTGCAGCATGGGGCAGGATTCCTGCTCGGAGGCGAGCATTTCCTGGATCTCCTCCTTGCCCATGGCGACGATTTCGCGTTCCCAGGTATGCCGGACCCAACCGGTGCCGGTAACCGGGACTTCCGGCGGCGGCGCCTTGACATAGACCGGGTAGAGCTCCATGGGAATGAGGTTGCCCAGGTCACAGGCATAGCGAATGGCGAAACTGGAGGCCAGGTCCACTTCGATGGCTACCAGGGTTTTTAGCATAGAGACTTCCCCCTTAATCGGTGTGCAGAATGGAAAAGGGCGCGAGGCGGCCGGGGCCGGCCCGCCTCAGGCCCCGGCGCCGCGAATCTTGGCGGCGGCCCGGGTCACCACGTCCTGAATCTCGCTCAATTTGAAGGGCTTGGCGATGAAATCGAAGACACCCTTCTGGAAAGACTGCTTGGCGGTTTCCATGGTGGCGAACCCGGTGATGACGATCACCTCGGTTTCAGGGCGCTGCTTTTTGACTTCTTCCAGAAAGCGCATGCCGTCGACCTCTTTCATCTTGAGGTCGGTGATGACGATGTCGTAGGCGGACTGCTGCACCTGATGCATGGCCTCGACGCTTTGGGTGAAGGTGTCCACTTCGAAGCCCAACTTTTCCAAAGCCGGCTGCAGGCGTTTGCAGACAATGGGTTCATCGTCCAGCACCAGTACCCTGAGCTTATTTTCGGTCATAATTTCCTCCTTCCGGGGGCTTCTCCCTTAACTGGGAGTTTTGGTGAAAAAAGGCTGCGACAAAATCCGGGACGTCGTCATCGCTGCGCAGCTGAATATCCAACTGGCGGGTGAAGCCGATCAACCGGCCCAGGAGCTGAAGACGCTGCTCCATATCCTCCCGGGGCAGATGGAGCACCTTGGCCACCACCAGGTCGCCTTTGGTGTCCACCTTAAAGTGGAACTGGGAGAGAATCTTATCCAGGAGCAGGGCCCGGCGGGAGCGGCGGGTGAGGTCGGTGACCCCGCCCACAAAGCGGAAATAGATGTGGTTGCGGGGGGCCTCGGCCTCCATGCGGGCGTCCACCAGGTTAAAGTGGTAGCCCAGGCGCAGGTGGAGATTCAGGTAGTTTTCGCTGATCACGGCCAGGTTGAAGCCGGTGACGGTGGTGGCGCCGGGGGTTTCGGCCCAGGTCTTGGTGAGGCTGGACATCATGCCCTGGAAATCCACGGGCACGGGTTCGGTGCTCCAGACGCCGGGGCCGGAGAGGCCTTCCCAGAGGGCCTTCATGGGCGCGGACAGGATGTGCTCCGGCAGGAGCCGGGTGCCCTGGGCCTCGGGGGCGATGCCACCGCCCAGGTCCAGGACCTTGAGGCCCAGGGGGATGTCGGAGACCAGGGTGAAAATCCTGACGCCCTTGAACCGTTTGACAAACCGGGGCAGGTCCATCAATTCTTCCACGGCCTTTTCGTGGATGAAGCGGATGACGTCGTGGACCGATTGGCAGCCGTCGGGGGTAAAATTCTGGTCCTGGGGATCGAGGAGATGAAGGGGGGCGATGCGGGCCAGAATGCGCCGGAGCAGCCGGAATTCCGGGGCGTCCTCAAAGGCGAGGGACTGGAGCAGCTCGTACTGGAGCAGTTCTTTGACCCGGCCGGCGTAAATCGCCCGCTGCTTAGTGTCCACGGTGACCTTCATGCCGGGGGTCAGGATCTCAGTGGCGCGGTCCACCCCCACCAAGGTGGGGACCCGGAATTCCCGGGCGATGGTGGCCAGATGGCCGGCGGCGGAGCCGCGCTCGGCCACGATGGCCGCGGCCTTGGGCACAATGCGGGCCAGCCACGGGGCGGTGTATTTGGCCACCAGGACGGCTTCCTCGGGAAAGGTGTCCAGGTCCACATCGGCGGTGACCTGGGCCACGACGCCGGCGCCCACCCCGGCATGGGCCACCACCCCGGTATCCTGGACCAGAATGGGGTAGAGGGCGCAGGTCTCACAGATATCCTGGGGCGGGGGCACAGCACGTTTGGGGAGATGCAAGGCCCGGGATTGCAGGACCCAGCAGTTACCGGCTTGATCCAGGGCCCATTCGATTTCCTGGGGGCGCTTGAAGTAGCGCTCGAGGGTCAGGGCCTCGCGGCCGAGGGTGACCAGGATGGCCTCGGAGAGGGTTTCCCGGCTCTGGTCTTCGGCAGGGACCGGCACTTCCTCCTCGCCGCCGCCGGCCATAGCCCGAACCAGGTTTTCCTTGCGGGCGATTTCCTGCAGCCTGATCTGGTGGGGATAATCGCGCTCCACCACGTAGCGGTCGGCGGGGCCCTGGCTTTCCACCACGGTACGGCCCAGCCCCCAAGCGGCGAAGATGACCAGGCAGTCGCGCTCCTGGCCGCCGACGTCCATGGTGTGCAGCACGCCGCTGGCCCGGGCCGGGATCATGGCCTGGCAGAGGACCGCCATGGCCGCCTCTTCGCCCAGCATCCCCATCTTCTGCCGGTAGACCAGGGCCTCGGGGGAATAGAGACTGGCCAGGACCTGTTTATAGGCCTTGAGGATGCCCCGGGCCGGAACCTGGAGGAGGCTGTCGTGGAGGCCGGCGAAGGAGAGTTCGCCGTCTTCGCCGTAAGCGCTGCTGCGGACGGCCCAATCGACGGCGCCTTTTTCGGCTTGGCGCCGCACTTCGCCGGCCACATCGTGGGGCACCACCCCGGCCAGGATGCTGTACTGGATCTGGCGAGAGACCTGGCGTTCGTCGTGCTCGCCGGCGACCCAGGCCTCGAGGAGGGCGTGGATGCGTTCCTCCAGGTGGTTGTGCTCCAGGAATTGCCGGTAAGCCCGGGTGGTGATGACAAAGCCGGCGGGCACCGGCAGGTGGAGGCTCTGGATGGCCACGGCCAGGTGGGCGGCCTTGCCGCCGATGAGCTCGGGGCGGTCCTGGGGGGCTTCGGTCAAGGGGATGACCAGGGGCATTTCCTTGGAGAGGATGAGCCGCCCCCGGAGTTCGGCCCCCAGGGGGATGAAGATGCGGTCGATGGCCTGGTAGAGATCCAGATAACGGTTGGAGGTGATGAGATTGACGCCCTTCACCATGCGCAGGAGCAGGGTCTGGATTTCTTCGGTGGTGTCGATCAGGTACTTGCGGTCAAAGATGTATTCCCCGCCGGATTTTTCGCCCAGGTCGGCAATGAGTTCCATGACCCGCTGGTGGTCCTGGAGCAGGTCCTGGAAATGTTCAAAGATCTCCGGAAAGGCCACCAGATCCGTTTTGGGGGGGCTCAGCCGGTTCCAGAGATTGCGAAAAACCTGCAACATGGGGTTTTAGCCTCAGCGGCCGGGGTCAGGCGCCCCGGGTCTTCATCACTTCCATAATATGTTTGGCCCCCGAATGCCAATAAAATCGGCAAACGAGGTCCCGGCATGGCGGGAGCCGCGGCCAAGCGGCCCCCGGGACACCGGAATTTAATGTCCGCCCCCGCCCTTGAAGAGGAAGCCCATGGCAAAGCCGGTGACGATGGCGATGACCACCGCCAGGACCCCGTAGGCGGCCCCGTGCTGGAAAGCCAGGGAGGCCAGCAAGGCCGGGAAGCCCACCAGGGCCACGGTGAGGTCGGCGCAGGGGCGGCTGACCACCTTGCCGTCCTGGATCACCGAGAGGCAGACCTTATAGGCGCCGGGCTTGGTGTTGGTGGGCAGGGGGAAAGTGGCGGTCACCTTACTTTCGCCCCCGGGGGTGGGCGTAAGCGCGAGGGCTCCGGGCCAGGAGGCATAAATATGTTCGCTTTCCTTGAGCTGGAGAAATTGATCCATAAATTTCTCATGCTCGGCGGGCTCGATGGTGCCGGTGAAGGTGATGTGCTGCTTCAGGGCCTGGTAGCCCCAGGTGGCCGTGGGCGGCGCCGCGGTGAGCAATTCTTTGGCGGTGCTCATGACCAGGTAGAGGGAGGGGGCGCCCTGGACCGTGATTTCTCCCACGTTCATCCAGAGGCCGCCCCGGCGGCCCTTGCGCATGAGGGGGGCATCGGCGCTGGCGCCCATGACCTCGAGGACAGCCTGGGCCCCGGCGGGGATGGCACCGGAGACGGTCACCGTCTGGCCGTTGAAGAAGGCGCCGATGGAGACGGTGGCGGGCGACAGGGTGAGAACCGGCTCGGCCGCCCGGGCCGGCAAGACCCCAACCAGGAGTAATCCGAAGACGAAGGCGGCAAGCTTATGGGGGAGAGGCGTCAGGCGCTTCATCTCAGTGCCCGCCTTTGGGCGCCAGCAGGAGGTGGGGCGGCAGCACCAGGCTGACCAGCATCTGGACCATCACCAGCAAGACGATGGAGGCCAGGAGAATCTTGAGCTGATCGGCCTTGAGACGCCGGCTGAGGCGCACCCCGAACTGGGCCCCGAGGGTGGAGCCCAAAAGCAAGATGATGGCCAGGACCATGTCCACGGTGTGGTTGGAGATGGACTGCATGACGGTGACGTTGATGCAGGTAAAGAGGATTTGAAAGAGGCTGGTGCCCACGACCACGTGCATGGGCATACGCAGCATATAGACCATCACCGGGACCATGATGAAGCCGCCGCCCACGCCCATGATGGCCGCCAGGATGCCCACGAAGACCCCCAGGATGAGGGGGAGCAGGGGGGAGAGGGTGATCCCGGATTTTTCAAAATGCATCTGGTAGGGGAGGGCCTGGATGGTGCGGTTGTAGAGGGAGACCTTGGCGGGGGCTTCCACCCGCTTGGTTTCCACCGGTTTTTTGCGCAGGCTTTGGAGGCTCTCGGCAAACATGTAGAAGCCGATGACGCCCAGCATGATGACGTAGGTGACCTTGATGACGAAGTCGGCGTTGCCCATGGCCCGGAGGACCTTGATGAACTGGACGCCCACGGTGCCGCCGATGACGCCGCCGATGATGAGGAGAAGCCCCATCTTGAAGTCGACGTTCCCCAGGCGGTAATGGGCATAGGAGCCGGAGGTGGAGGCCGCGACAATCTGGTTGGAGTCCGAGGCCGCGGCCACGGTGGAGGGGATTCCCACCATGATCAAAAGCGGGGTCATGAGGAAGCCGCCCCCCACGCCGAACAGCCCGGAGAGAAAACCCACCAGCCCCCCCAGGCCGAAAAGAAGCAGAATGTTGGTGCTGTTACCAGCCAGTGGTAGATACAGGTTCCAGAACATGAATCGCTCTCCCCTCCTTCACATGGCGTTAAAGATCGGTCAGGCGGGTGACTTTTCCCTGGCCGCGCACCAAAAGGATTTCCCCGCCGATGTGCTGATGCAGACTTTTCAAGGCGGCGGCGCAGCCGGGGTAGTTTTCCCGGCGGGCGTCCTCCGGCCAGCCCATGACGATGAACTGCAGGGCGCTTTGGGCCCGGGCGAAGGCCATGACTTCATCGCAGAAGGCGCCGGCGGCCAGGAAGATCTCGAGGCTGACGCCTTCCAACTGGCAGCGCTCCCGGACCTTGCCCAGCCAGAGGCTTTGGTCTTCGGCCAGGCCGCTTAAGGAGATATCGCCGGGCTCAGAGGGGTCGCCGCCCTGGGGCGGAAAGACCGCCATGAGCACCAGGGATAATTTGAGGCGAGCCGCCAACTGCACCGCGTAAGAGGCGGCCCGGGAGTCCGGTATGGCCAGGTCGATGGCTAGAAGCACCCGTTTGTTCATGTCCCCGGGCCTAGATGCACCAATTGGGCCAATAGGGATTATGCAGTGAAAATAGGGAGATAGCCAAACGGGGGGTTGGGCCGTGTTTCAAAATGGAAAAGGCCTAGTGGGGAAAAAGCCGGGAAAGGCGGGGAAATGGGGTGATGGGGGCTATTTCATTTTGAAACAGGCCAAGGCGTGGGAAGGCGGGGTTCAGGTTTTGGAGAGGCCGTACTTTTTCATCTTGCGCCAGAGGGTGGTGCGGGGCAGGTCGAGGATGCGGGCGCTTTCACCCACCTGATGATTGGTAAAGGCCAGGACTTTTTGGATATACTCCCGCTCCTGGTCCTCGAGGGAGGGCCAGCAGCCGTTGAAGGTGGGGGCCAGCTCCTGGAGGTCCGGCGGCAGGTCGGCGAGGGTCACGGAGTCCCCATCCGCCAGGGCCACGGCCCGTTCGATGATGTTCTGGAGTTCCCGGACGTTGCCGGGGTAGGAATAGGCCTGGAGCACGGTGCGGGCGGCCTTGTCGATGCCGACGAGGCGTTTGGCGAACTTGTGGCTGAAGAGGTTCAAGAAGTACTGGATCAGGAGGGGAATGTCTTCGGGGCGTTCCATGAGGCTGGGGAGGGCGATTTGCACCACGTTGAGGCGGAAGTAGAGGTCCTCCCGGAAGCGGCCCTCGGAAACGGCCTGTTTCAGATCTTTGTTGGTGGCGGCGATGAAGCGGAGGTCGAGTTGAATGGGGCGATTGCCGCCCACCCGGGAGATCTGGTTTTCCTGGATGACCCGGAGGAGTTTGCCTTGCATGGACAGGGGCATATCGCCGATTTCGTCCATGAAGACCGTGCCGCGGTGGGCGGTTTCGAGGATGCCGATCTTGGTGGCGATGGCGCCGGTGAAGGCGCCGCGTTCATAGCCGAAGAGTTCGCTGGCGATGAGCTCCTCGGTAAAGCCGCCGCAGTTGAAGGCGACGAAGGGCCTGGCGTTGCGGGCGCTCTGGCGGTGGATGAGGCGGGCCACCAGCTCCTTGCCGGTGCCGCTTTCGCCCTGGATGATGACGTTGCAGTCCAGGGGGGCGACTTTGCGGCTGATCTGGAAGACCTCCTGCATTTTCGGGCTGACGCCGATCATTTCGCCCCAGCCGTCCAGGGGTTCCAGGCGGGCCTTGAGCTGGCGGTTCTCGGAGATCAGGGCCTTATGCTCGAGGGCGCGGCGGGTCAGGTTGCGGATTTCCTCGAGTTTCAGAGGCTTGGCCACATAGTGAAAGGCGCCCTTCTTGATGGCGGCGATGGCGGCGTCCAGGGAAGCCTGGCCGGTTATGAGGATGACCTGGGTTTCGGGGCGCCGGGCTTTGGTCTGCTGCAGGACTTCCATGCCGTTGAGTCCGGGCAGCACCACATCCAAGAAGACCAGGTCAACGGCGCTTAAGTCCAGGTCCCGGAGAAATGCCTCTCCCGAACCATAGGTCTTGACGCTATGGCCATCTTTTTCCAGGGCTGCCTGGAGTCTTTTCCGGACGATAACTTCATCATCCACTACGGCGAGGTTCATGGTACTCCCGATGCCGGCCGGGGCCGGTTAGGCTTGCGTCTGATCAGTCTTAAGAGGGAGGGTGACGGTGAAGGTGGCGCCCTCCCCTTTGCGGCTCTTGACCTCGATATGGCCGCCGTGCTTTTCGATAATGCCGTAGGTCACCGACAGGCCCAGGCCGGTACCCCGGCCCACCTGCTTGGTGGTGTAGAAGGGATCAAAGATCTGGGAGAGGTGCTCCGGGTCGATGCCCACGCCGGTGTCCATGACATCAATGACCATCCAGTGGCCGTCCGGGGACGGGCGGGCGCTGATCTGGAGGGTGCCCCCATCCAGCATGGCCTGGATGGCGTTGATGAACAGATTGAGGAAGACTTGTTGGAGGCTTTTCTTTTCGCCGCGGATGGGCGACAGGTCGGCAGGAATATGCTGTTCCACATGGATGCCCGAGAGGGTGAGTTGGTTGCGCACCAGCTTCAGGGTGTCCTGGATGACCGCGGCGATGGACAGGGCGCCAAATTCAGGGTGTTCGGCCCGGGAGAAATCCAGGAGACCTTTGACGATCTCGGAGGCCCGCTCGGACTGGATGAGGATATCCTGGATCAACCCCATGGCCTCCTCCGGGGGCAGGTCGCGGAAATCTTCTTTGAGGGATTCGGCGGTGAGGACGATGTTATTGATGGGGTTGTTCAACTCATGGGCGATGCCCGAGGTGAGGGTGCCCACCGCGGCAATCTTCCGGGATTGCACCAGTTGGTCCTGATGCTCCTCGAGTTCGTGAATCATGCGGTTGAAGGCCCGGAAAAGGG
>JBKQVS010000024.1:0-22512 GCA_052139855.1 Desulfobaccales bacterium | reverse complement strand
AAGACCCGGTGGGAGGACTACGGGGTGGGGCGGGACCCGCGCTGCGCCCAGTGCATGATGCATTCCGGGTTCGAGCCCACGGTGGTGCGTGAGATGAGCGGCCTGACGGATATCTGGACCATGCTCCGGTGGAATCTCACGTGAGGCTGCGGAGCAGCCCCGGCGGTCAGTAAGCGATGCTCATGAAGTGAAGGTGTTGCAAGGGATTATCGTAGGGGCGATCCGGTGGGTCGCCCCTACGGACATAGAGCCCCTTTGAGACTCCAATGAAGCAACCAATGAGCCTATGACCCCGTGGAATACCCTCTGAGCCAATCCCCGTCCGCCTCCCGCCTGATAAACGGCGCCAGCCTGATGCTGCTGGCTCTGGGGTTATACCTGCCCCTTTTCTGGCAGCTCCCCCTGCTGCGGTCGGAAGCCATGTACGCCCTGATCCCCCAGGAAATGCTGGCGGCGGGATCCTGGCTGACCCCCACCCTCAACGGAGCGCCCTACCTGGACAAGCCCCAGTTGCTCTACTGGCTCACGATGTTGGGCTACAAGCTCCTGGGGATTTCGGCCTGGAGCGCCCGGATCCCCACCCTGCTCATCACCCTGGGGGAAGTCTGGCTCACCTACCTCATCGGCCGGCGCCTGGTGGGCCGCTTCGCCGCCTGGCTGGGGGGGTTCATCCTCCTCACCTGTATCGGCTTTTTCGTCCTACACCTGCTGATTCTCACGGATCACCTGGTCACCCTGTCGCTGCTGGCGGCGCTCTATAGTCTGCTGCGCTGGGAGGCCCAGCCGGGCCGGCGCTGGATGGCCCTGTTCTTTCTGGCCCTGGTGGCCGGGTTTCTCAGCAAGGGTTTCATCGGCATCGTTTTTCCCGGCGTCATCGGCCTCCTCTATGCCTGGCAGGTTAAGGAGCGCCGTCTCCTGCACCTGGTTTTCTCTCCCGGGGGGCTGGCCCTGGCAGCCATCCTGCTGGTGGCCTGGGGGGTGGCGTCGGAAATGGCCAATCCCGGTTTTCTCAAGTTTCAGATCGTCAACGAACAGATTATGCGGTTCCTGGGCCGGCGAACTCCTCCGGACGTCAACTCTTTCACCCTGGGGGGGTTCTATGTGTTTCTGGGCATCTGGCTGATGCCCTGGACCTTCATCCTGCCGGAAGCCCTCTACCGGTTCTGGCAGGCAACGCGCCCCGGGCGGGAAGTGGTCGCTGCCGGGAGGCTGCTGCTCATCTGGGCTGCGGTCATCCTGGGCTTTTTCAGCCTGTCGTCCAGCCGCATCGAATATTATTCCCTGCCGGCCCTGCCGGCCCTGGCCCTGATTATGGGATGGCGGATCAAGCGCTATCTGGACACCCCCAAAGACCGGCTCATCCCGTGGACCCTGCTGGCCCTGGGCCTGTTGGGGCTGTCGCTCCTGGTGCTGCTGCCCTCCCTGGAACAGGTCTGCGTCAACAACCGCCGGGAGTTCTGCGGCATGGTCAGCCTCGTCGGCCCCCTGGCCCGGCAGGCCACCTGGTTCATCCCGACGATAACCCTGGCGGGGGTCCTGGCCGCCCTACTCCGCCGGCCCCGCCTGGCGGTGGCCGCCTACGGCTTCCTGGCCGTGGCCATTGCCTGGTTCACCTTCCAGGCCTTGATGATCCTTACTCCCCTGATGGGCGACCAGGCCGCGGGCCTGTACGTCCAGCGGGTGGCCTCGCCCCAGGACCTGCTCATCATGGGGCCCATCGAAGAATTTGAATACGGGGCCTCCCTGGAATATTACGCCCGGCGCCACATCCTGATGGTCAAGCGCCGCGGCCTGCCTCAGTTTCCTTACCCGGTGGACCCCGCCTCGGACTACATCATCACCCCGGAACGCCTGCAGGAGTTGTGGCAGGGACCCCGGAAAGTCTTTCTGCTGCTGGACGACGCCACCCCGCCGGAGCCTTTCCTTCAGGACGCCCCGGTGGCCCTGGCCCTGCCGGGCAAACGCCTGCTGGTCAATCATCCCTGAGGGTCCCGGCGCCAGGCAGATCATCGAGACAGCTATGAGAATATTAGAATTTTGTAAGAAGTTGGGGTAATAGCTAAATCACCCCCTATTCCTGTTCCTTTCTCGGGCCGGAAATCTTTCTTTTACGACAGGCCTCCGTTATAATTTTGGCAAGCAGCGCGGTGGGGGCAAGGGACGGCAGGGCCCGGTGACCCTCAACTGCACCCGGCCGATGGATCAGTCAATGCGGATTCTCTTAATTAACAGCAATCTGAAGGACGACCTGTTAGCCGCCCCCCCCATCGGCCTGTGCTATGTGGCCAGCGCCGCGTTTGAGGCCGGCCACGAGGTGCGGGTCATAGACCTCTGCTTTAAGCGGCATATCCGGCAGGAACTGGAAAAAGCCATCATCGGCTTCTCGCCGCAGGTAGTCGGCGTTTCCCTGAGAAATCTCGACAACGTCAACATGCTCCGCCCGATTGTTTACCTCCCATCGGCGCTGGAGATTGTCCAGGTGATCCGGGAATTAACCGCGGCTCCCTTAGTGCTGGGAGGCTCCGGAGCCAGTCTCGACCCCCAAGGGGTCTTGGAATTCCTGCACGGGGATTACCTGATCGTTTCAGAGGGGGAGAAGAGTTTTGTGGCGCTCCTTTCTGCCCTGAGCCGGGGTGAATCTCCCGCCGATATTCCGGGAGTGGCCATGCGGCATCAGGGTAAGTTCCATATCACTCCGCCCCAATTAGCCGCCTTCCCCCTGGGAAATCCACGCCTCGGCAGATGGGTGGATCTCACTCCCTATGAAAAGATGGGGAGCAGCTATACCATTCAGACCAAGCGGGGCTGCCGGATGCGGTGCATCTACTGCACCTATCGGGTGCTGGAAGGAAACCTTCTCCGCTTGCGTTCGCCGGTGGATGTGGTGGATGAGATAGAGGAGGCGTTGTATCGATTTAAGCCCGAATGCTTTGAATTCGTGGACTCGGTCTTTAATGACCCGGTGGACCATTGCCGGGAAATTTTGGAAGAAATCATCCGGCGGCCGTGGAAAGCCCATTTTACCACCATGGGGGTAAGCCCCAAGTATCTGGATAACCAACTGCTGCATCTCATGGAGCGGGCCGGGTTCAGTTCTTTCATGATCACCCCTGAATCGGCCTCCGAAACCATGCTCAGCAATTATCAGAAGGGCTTCGCATTGGAGGATTTGCGCCGGGCGGCCGAGGCCATCAACCGGTTTTCGTTTCCGGTGCTCTGGTATTTTCTCGTGGGCGGCCCGGGCGAGACCCCGCACACCCTTCAGGAAACCCTGGATTTCATTGAGCGCCATTTGGTCCGTAAGAGACGACCGCCTTACAACCTGGCCCATATCTTTTTAGGGGTGAGAATCTATCCGGGCACCGAGCTCTGGGACATAGCCATTAATGAGGGCGTTATCCACGACCGCAGCGACCCGCTCAGGCCTCTGTGGTATCTGTCCCGGGAACTTGACCTGGACGCGGCCATGCGTCAATTGTATGAGGCCGCCTGCCGCTGCTCCGAGATTGTCCTGAGTGATGTGGAAAAGATTTTCCCGCTCACGAAGATATTGGGGGCCATCGGGAAGGTCTTCCCGTTACGCAAGCCCTTATGGCGCCATTTGCCCGTGATCAATCGCCTGCTCGTTGCGTCAGGTTTGCGCTCCCGGTTCCAGCCCGCCCGGGTTCCAGCCCGGCTGCGAGAGTACGTGCGACTCCAGACTTATCGGCCGCTCAGCTCCACGCCGGTCCCTCCCCCGGTAGCCGACCGAGAGACCCTCTCCTTGATGCGGCATCGTTGACCTGCGGCGCGGTTTTTTAGGTTTCCTTTATCCCGGACGCGGCACTTTGAAGCGCTCCCAGGAAGGAGACTGCCTGCTTCCCGACTTCCCGGCCCGGGTCAGCCTGGTTATAACAATTCGCTAAGACGGTTCGGGCGACTTCTTTTAAATCCAAGGCGGCGGGGCTGTTCTCCCGGTTCAAGGGGAAAGGCACCATTTGGTTGACCGCCTTTTCAATCGCCGGGTCATAGGAGAGATGCCCCAACACCTGAGGCACTACGCTCAGAAAAGACCCGCAGACTTTTTCAATTATCCGGGCCGCTTGCAGGTCCGGGTCTTCCTTCACCATATTGACCACGAGAAAGAGTTCGAAGCTTTTCAAGAGTTGAGAAAACCGGCTCAGGCGGTCCTCTCCCCCCACCTGCAGCTGGAGCAGAAGTTCCTTAACGGATTCGATCTTGCTCTCAGACGGGGTCGCTTCGCTTTGGAGCACCAGGCGCAACACATCATGGTCTTTGGCAAACTCCCGGGTGATGTAGCGATACAGGGCGCTTTTGATGAAGCCATAGACATTTTGCAGCGAAGTGGCCTGATTGGTCATGATACAGATGCGGCCTTGAGAGTAATTGAAGAAGTCGAGAATATTATAGGAAGTCCCGGCCCCCAGATCCAAGAGGACCAGATCGGCCGGCAGATTTTCAATCTGTTTTAAAATTCGCACTTTCTGAGCGAAGGTGGGGTTGGCCGCCCCCAAAATATCGTCCGCCCCGCAGATCAGACCGATCCCTTCCACCTGCGTGTCAATGACGATATCTTCCAGGCGGTCGACGCGGTTTAACAGGAAATCCTCCAGGGTGCACGGCGGAAAACGCACCCCCATGAGGGTGTGCAGATTGGCCCCTCCCAGATCCGCATCCACCAGGATGATCTTTTTCCCCATGCGGGAGAGGAAGATTCCCAGGCCCAGAGTAAAGACGCTTTTGCCGATGCCGCCTTTGCCACCGCCGATGCTCCACAGTTTCTTGCTCAACTCCACCGACATCTCCTTTTCATCCGGGCCGCTAGGTGAAAATTGCTTGAGAGGGGATCCAGAGCTCCCGCCCGATAATTTTCAGCACCCTCCGGAAAGATTGCGTTCGCGCCGCCAATGCCACAGGCATTTGCCGGCAATCACCAGGCTCCCAAACAATATCAGGATGTTAGCCAGGGATTTGTAGGAATCGGGCAGGGTAAATTCCAGGGCCGCACCCCCCAAAAGCGCCGCGGCGCACAGGTAAAAAATGAACCTGCCGTCACCGGCGACTGGTTGGGGATGGACCTGGTCCCAATACTTCCAGAGGTCTGAAATATCTTTGGGGCGAGCCAATAAATTTTCCAAGGAGCGGCGAAACCGAAAGTCGGCCTCTGGCAGATCCAGCCCCAATAGGTACTGAGAAGAGCCGCTCTCTTTCTGGCGAACCCAATCCACGGTGGTTCGGAGCTGCGTCTCCTGGGAGAATCCATCCGGGGCCAAATGGATTATGCCTAACTGGTCCAATAAACGCTCAACCTGCAAGTCGGGGGGAAGATCGACCACTTCCAAAATGACTCCTGCGGCGGTCAGATCTTTTACCTGAACCGGCAGCCGGAAGAACTTTCCTTGCCCCTGGGGCTCAATCTCCAGGTAAAAATCAGGGGTGGCTTCAGGCGCGTCCGGGGCGGGAATCGGCGAAGTGACGTTACTTATAAGAGCTTTCATCAGGGCAGCTCAGCCTCCAATCATGCCCAACCCGGCGGCTAGGCGTTTATCTTCAGTAAGGTGCGGAGATAATCCACTTCTCTTGACAACTGCGCTTCTAATTTCAGGTTAAGGCTCTTGTTTTCCCGGCGTTCCTGTTTGCAGATTTCCTGCCACACTTTCAGTTTCCCCAGCTCATAGATCATGGCTTCATAGCGGCGGCGCTCGACAATCAGGTTTTCCTGAGAAGTCCTGACAAATTCCTGCCAGCTATCGGCGGATTCCCCCTTGCCCTGATGCGGACCGCTGGTTTTGGGACTCGGGGCCGGTTGCGTATCACCGGGCCAATCTGATGACAGGGCAGTGGGCCCGGATGAGGCCCTGGGGCAATGATCTTCCTCCGGCGGCGGAGGATCGGGACGGGAATCGACGCCGGGCCCCGGTCCCTGGAAAATGGCCCGGATCGGCCCCCCGGTCGCCTGCAACTGATCGGGCGCATCAGCTTGGGGAGGCCCTTCCTGAAGCCGTTCTGCCAAAACGCCATGATTGAGCAATTGCTGAAGGTAGTTCCATCCCTGAGGCCGTTCCCGGGCATCCCCCAAAGGCGCGTGCCACAAGAGAGCCAGCAATAAGTTCGGTTCTTTAAGCCCTATGGCGCAGGCGGCGGCCAGTAAGTGTTGGTAATAGCTTTCCGGTGAAGGCGCCGGGTTCATGAGGGCCTGCAATACGGTGGGGTGAGGGGCGATGGCTGGGTAGATTTCTTCCCAGGAGGGAATGAGCCGGGCTGACCGGCAGGAGGCCGGGCCCGGAGCCGTAACCTCGATGATTTTTCTGAGGACGGGAGGCGGTGGGCTGGGGGCGCTATCCCAGGGAGGCTTAAGCCAGCGCCAGTTGGCCTGAGTTCGGGGTTCCAGCGATGGCGGCGCCATTACCAGGTTCCCTTCCCCAAACACCTTGACCTCAAAGGGTTCCAGCAAGAACGAGGGGGGGAGCTGCCATCCTTCGGGAAGTTGATAGTAATGCTGCTCCAATTGGGTCCCCGCCTCAGCGACGCATTCGGAAGACCAATCGTTGCGCCGGAAAGGGAATACCCGCCCTTCTTTGTGCACCTCTATGACCAACAGGCCGGAAGCCGCGCCGGTGCGCACCCCCACGTTTACCTCGACGCCATCGAGACTCAGCTCGATCAATTTTTCAGACCAGGTCTCTTTGGGCTCCTGGAAATCCAAAAACTGATTGACCCGGTTCTGAGCATTAACCGCGGCCAGATGCCAACCCAAGCTCAAATAATGGCTCAGGTATTGGATTAACACATCACTGAATTGCAGGTTTTTCCTCAGGTCTAAAATGCGGCAGAACTCCTCTTCCTGAATTTTCCCGCAGATATTATTGAGGAAATCTTCCTGATCGGTACTATCCAACTCATTCAGCATGGCGGAAGCCCTGGTTGACTTGGGGGATGCAGAGAAAGCCTGAACGCGCTTGCCATCCCAAGTGTTTTCGGGGTTCATGCAGTTAATCGCGCCGGATCAACCGCCTTCACGCTGAAGGACGGTTCGGAGAACTCCGCCTGATCGCGTTGACTGGTGCAAAGCTACGGCTAAATTATCGGCATATCCGCCAGTCCCCTTGAATTTCTAGAATTGAGGTCCCGGCGTCTTTGCCCGGCATATTACCGGATAAGGTCAATTACTTGGCAGAGGGGAAATGCTTTGGGCCGGGCAATCCGGTCAAAACTCGTCCAGGTTAGCTTTTGATCCGATCATGGATTCACTGGCGGCACCTGGCGGAATAGGCCTGCCTCGCGGTGAGGCCGCGAGGCAGGCGGGCCACCGGCCCTCCCCTCTCCCCAGTGACGGGAATTATGATATGATTAAGTCGGGGTTTGCCTGGCGGAATCTTAGTGGCACCGGTCAACGATGACCCGAATCCCGGTTAAAGAACTATCAGACAATATCGAGATCTCACCCTGGCCTTAAGGGGAAAATATGAAAAATTCAAAACTCCTTGCTCCCCGGGAACCGGCGGCATGACCGGAAAATATGGCCTTACCGCCATCTGCCTGGTTATGCTTTTGCTGGGGGGCGCTCTTCCGGCCCTGGCCCAGCAAGACCGGCATGACGATCAGGACGAGGCGGCGTCGCCCTCGGCCCTGGCCCAATATCGCAAAGGCGAACGGCTGGCTAAAGAGGGGAAGTTCACTGAGGCCGTGGCGGCTTACCGCCAGGCTATCCGCCTCGAGCCGGATTATCCCCAGGCTTATTACGAGATGGGCCTGGCTTATGCCGGTCTGAAACAGTATCCCGATGCCGTCAAGGCTTTTAGGGCGGCGGCCCGCCTTCAACCTGAGATGAGCGTGATTTATGAAAACCTCGGGGTGGTCTACATCAAAATGGGGCAGTGGCGGGAAGCCCGGGACGCCCTGGCCGAGGCCGTTCGCCTGGCCCCCGACATCCCCGAGGTCCACTATAACCTGGGGGTAGTCAACGGCAAGCTCACCAGAGACCAGGAGGCCAGGGCCCAGTTTGCCGAAGCCGTACGCCTGGCCCCCACCATGGCCAAGGCCCACACAAACCTGGGGCTGGCCTACCTCAACCTGGGACAGATGGAGGCAGCCCAAAAATCTTTGAAGGAAGCGGTACGCCTGGACCCCAAAGATGCCCAGGCCCATTACGCCCTATGCGTCTATTATGCCAGGACCGGCGACGCCCAGGCCGCCAACCGGGAATTCCAGGCCCTGAAACAATTGGACCCGAACCTGGCTGAAAAGCTCTCTAACCTGATACGCCCCGGCGCACCCGCCAAAAAGCCGTAAAGCAGGCGGCCGGCTGCCAGGTCTCCCTACTTTGACGCCGATGAGCACGGTTTTATGATCCCGGCCACCCTGATTGAGGAAGTCCGCTGGAACTGCGATATCGCCAGTGCCGGGCAAGCCGGGCATTTCTCGCTTTGCGGTCTCTTGATGCGCCTGCGCCAACTCTACAAGTGGGAGCACGGGCTGGCCCCCTGGCGGGAGCCCGAAGTGGCGGACGCCCTGGACTGGATCGCCCGGCGGGAGATTACCTGGGACGACCTGGAAGAGGCGTCCTGGCGCACCCTGCCTTGGGGGGCCGCGGCCATCGACCCCTTTGCGGTGGCGACCCTCAACGACCACCTCATCCCCCAGGGGCTGGCGTATGGCGCCGGCTTAAGCCGGGGGCTCACCCCCACCTTCTTCCTGGGGGAACTCCTGGAGGAGCGGCGGGAGGGGGAGTTGACCATCCTGATCCTGGGCCCGGAACTGGCCCGGGACCTGGACGCCTCCCCGGCCCTGTGCCAGGGGACCCTGATCTATGCCCGCCGCCAGGCCCTGGCCTTTTATCTCTGGGACCATCTGGCTGACCCCACTCAGCAGGGCAACGCCTACCTGCAACTGGCCCTCAAAGCCTATACTGTTACCCTCAAGGACCTGCTCTCCGACCCCGAGGCGCACCAGGAACAGTTCAACGCCTTTCTGGCCGGGGAGCTGGAAGCGGTCATCCGCCACGAGATAGGCGAAGCCCTGGAGCCCAGTCTAAAAGACGCCTTTCCCGCGGTTCTGGAACGTTTCCCCCAGACCCGGCTGGAGCTCTGGGTGCGCGCCCTCAAAGACGCCCTGGCCGACGTCAACGACTGGGGCCGCCTGGCTTATATCGTCGCCGAACAGCGCCTGCCCTCCCTGGCGGTAATGCTGGCCTGGCGCCCGGGCCTCATCCCGGCGCTCTTGCCGGAGCTTCCGCCGGCCTTTCAGGACCTGCTGGCCACCGGCGATTGGGCCGTCATGGAGGCGGCGAGGCGCGTTGCCCTTTCCCGCCTGCGGGAAATGGCCGAAAGCCTCAATACCCTGTTGGAGAGCCCGGAAGCAACCTCGGCCGCCTGGCTCCAGGACGAACTCCAGCGCCGCTGCCTGGCACCTTTGGGGCTGTGAAGATAGTGAGCTTTCTGAGGGAGGGGGCGAGGGGCCTTTTCGTAAGTGCCCCTCCCCCCTCCCTCAGACTCCCACCCCCAACCCCTTATAGGAGGGTGGGAGGGAAGCTTGAAGGGAGGGCGGGGAAATTTTTCGTAAGGCTTCCCCCGCCCCTTCCCTCAAAAAACCATGCTTCACTTCGCGCCCTCCCCTCCCCTGCCCCACAGACCTTTTGCTTTTTCTGCAGCGCCCAGCTATAATTGATTGAAAAAAATTAAGGGGTTGAGGTGAGAGTGACTGGCGGCCTCCGGGACGAGTGCGGCCGGCCCCTCCAACTTGCAAAAACACAAAAATGCTCGATCCCCACCAAGAAAAAGTGCTCATCCTGGACTTCGGGTCCCAGTACACCCAGCTCATTGCCCGGCGGGTGCGGGAGCTCAAGGTTTACTGCGAAATCCACCCCTACATCATGGATTTGGCCGCCATCAAGGGATTTGCCCCCCGGGCCATCATCCTATCCGGCGGCCCCCGGAGCGTCTATGACCGGGACGCCCCGGCCGTCGACCCGGAGCTGTTCACCCTGGGGGTGCCGATCCTGGGCATCTGCTACGGCATCCAGCTCCTCAATCACCTGTTGGGTGGCGAGGTGGCCCCGGCGGCGTCCCGGGAATACGGCCACAAAACCTTCACCATCACCAATTTTGACGACCTGTTCTACGGCCTGAATTCCCAAGAGCAGGTCTGGATGAGCCACGGCGACCGGGTGGAGCGCCTGGCGCCGGGGTTCGAGGTCATCGGCTACAGCGATACCTGCCCCACCGGGGCCATCCGGGATCTCTCCCGGCGGCTCTACGGGGTGCAGTTTCATCCGGAAGTGCACCACACGCCCCGGGGCAAGGAGATCCTCAGCAACTTCCTGTTCCGCATCTGCAAGCTCAATCCCTTGTGGACCATGGCCTCCTTTATCGAGACGGCCACCGAGAACATCCGCCAGCAGGTGGGCGGCGGCCAGGTCATCTGCGCCCTGTCCGGGGGGGTGGACTCCTCCGTCACCGCGGTGCTGGTGCACCGGGCCATCGGCGATCGCCTGACCTGCGTCTTCGTCAATAACGGCCTGTTGCGCAAGCGGGAAGCCGAGGAAGTCTTTCACCTCTTCCGGGAGCATCACCACCTGAACCTGGTTTACGTGGATGCCACGGTGGAATTCCTGAATGAGTTGCAGGGGGTCACCGACCCGGAAGAGAAGCGGCGCCGCATCGGCCATGAGTTCATCCGCATCTTCGCCGCGGAAGCCAAGAAGCTGGGCGGGGTCAAATACCTGGCCCAGGGCACCCTTTACCCCGACGTCATTGAAAGCGTATCTTTCAAAGGCCCGTCAGCCACCATCAAGACTCACCACAACGTCGGGGGCCTGCCCACGGTCATGCCCCTGAAGCTGCTGGAGCCCTTGCGGGAGCTGTTCAAGGATGAGGTGCGGGAAGTGGGTAAGGAGCTGGGCCTGCCGGATTCCCTGGTCTGGCGCCACCCCTTTCCCGGGCCGGGGCTGGCCATTCGCATCCTGGGGGAAGTCACCGCCGACAAACTGGATATCCTCCGGGAGGCCGACGCCATCGTGCAGGAAGAGATGCTGGCCAGCGAATTTTATCGCCGGGTCTGGCAGGCCTTTGCGGTGCTTTTGCCCGTCCGCACCGTGGGGGTGATGGGGGATGAGCGCACCTACGACTATGTGGTGGCGCTGCGGATCGTGGATTCCATCGATGCCATGACCGCGGACTGGAGCCGCCTGCCCCACGAATTTCTGGCCCGGATAGCCAACCGCATCATCAATGAGGTCAAACGGGTCAACCGGGTGGTGCTGGATATTTCGTCCAAGCCGCCCAGCACGATTGAGTGGGAATAAAGGCAGGGGTTAGGGACCAGGGACCAGGGGTTAGTTGTAGGGCGCGTCTTACGCGCCGATATATATAAATTAATGGTGTGTAAGACGCATCCTACGAGAACCAGTTTTAAAGCCGATCCGCTCAGGAAGAGCCTCAATAACATGGCCGCGAACCAGAAAGAAGCGTCAACCACGCCGCCGCCGGCCCCCTCGGAGCCCGGCCTGAGGTATTTCCGGGAGATTCTGGGGCAGGATTGGGTCGTGTCGCATCTGAAGACCGCCATGCAGGCGGGGCGGCTGTCCCATGCCTACCTGTTCCTGGGGCCGGGGGGCGTGGGCAAGGCCACCACGGCCCGGGCTCTGGCCGCGGCGCTGAACTGCGCGCAGCCCGGGGCGGACGGCGACGCCTGCGGCACCTGCCCCTCCTGCCGCCGCATGCAGGCGGGCACCCACCCCGATTTTCTGGTGATCTCTCCGGAGGAAGGGAAGGCCCAGATCAAGATCGAGGTGATCCGGGAACTGCGCCGCCTGACGGAATATCCGCCCCTGGGGGGCGGCTGGCGGGTGGTGCTTATCAAGCCCGCCGAAGCCCTGACCGTCCAAAGTGACGCGGCGGCCAACGCCCTCTTGAAAACCCTGGAGGAGCCGCCCGAGCGGCACCTGTTGGTGCTCACGGCCCGGGGCGAAGCCGAGCTTCTACCCACCATCGTGTCCCGGTGCCACAAGCTGGCCTTCGCGCCGCTGCCGTCGGCCCTGATCATCCAGGAACTGGAGAAACGGCGCTTTCTGCCCCGGTCTCAGGCGGCATTGGTGGCGGCCCTGAGCGGCGGTTCCCTGGGCCGGGCCCTGGCCCTGGACGCCGAGGAACTGGTGCGGCAGCGGGACCAGGTGCTCTCGGACCTGGCGCATTTGAAACAGGGCGCCACCGGCGAGGTTCTCGTATGGGCCCAGCGCCTGACCAAAAACCGGGCCGACCTGAATAATTTCCTCCTGCTGGCGCAACTCTGGTACCGGGACCTGTTGCTGTCTCATTTTCAGGCGCCCACCAGCCTCCTGGCCCATCAGGACCTCCTGCCGGCCCTGGAGCAAGCCCGGACCGACGACGCCCCGGCCACCTGGTTCGCCAACTGCGCGGCCCTGGCCACGGCCCAGCGCCATCTCCAGGCTAACCTCAACCCGGAATTGACCCTGGATATCCTGGGGCTGCGCTTGCAGCGCCGAGGGAACCCCCATGAGTCTCGCTAAGATATGCCTCGGTCCCGGCAACCACTGCTGTCTGGTGGACCCGGGGCCGTTCTGCCTTAAACCGGAAGACCGGGTGGTCTTGGAACATGAGAGCGGCTTGAAGCTCGGCCGGGTGGTGGGGGTTTATCCCGACCCCGAGACGCCGTTCGCCGGCCGGCTGAAGAGCCTGGTGCGGGTGGCCACCCCCGAAGACCTGGCCCAGGAAGACATGAACCACCTCCTGGAAAAGCGGGCCCTGCAGTTTTGCCAAGAGCGGGTGGAGGCCCACCGGCTGCCCATCTACCTGGTGCAGGTGGAATGCCTGTTCGACACCTCCAAGATCATCTTCTATTTCACCGCCCCCGGGAGAGTTGACTTTCGGGAGCTGGTCAAAGACCTGGTCCAGGAGTTCCGCACCCGCATCGAATTGCGGCAGATCGGGGTGCGTCACCGGGCCAAGATGGTGGGCGGCCTGGGAATCTGCGGCCGGGGCCTCTGTTGCGCCGGTTTTCTCCGGGATTTCGAACCGGTGAGCGTGCGCATGGCCAAAGAACAGCAGCTCAGCCTCAACCCCAATAAAATCTCCGGGATTTGCGGCCGCCTGATGTGCTGCCTCACTTACGAATACTCCTCTTACCAGGAACTCCGCAAGTCTTTACCCAAGGTGGGGAAACGCCTCCAGACCCCCGAGGGCGAAGGGAAAATCATCCGCTATAATTTCATCCGGGAGACCATCACTCTGGAGATGGAGGACCGGCGGGAGGTGGAATTTTCTCTGGCCGAGTTGGGCATTGGCGAGGCGGGACCGGCGGCGCCGGTGGAGCCGGCGGCATCGGTTGAACCGGTGGAGCCGGTGGCGCCGGTTGAACCGGTTGAGCCGCCTGAGCCTGATTCCAAGGCCTAAAGTCTTCAAGCTCCTGAGATCAAACTGCAGATCTCCGGGGTGGGGACCAGGGAGCCGACATGGACGGAACCGATAAGGCCTTAGAGGCCCTCAGAGTTCACATCAAGAAAGAAATAGTCGATAATTATTTTGCCGACCGGGTCTATGTGGAAGAGGATACCGAACTTCTGCATCAGGAGGTTGAGGCCTATACCCGGGACCTGGAGGCGTTGGGCCGGCGCTTCATGGCCCTGTATTACGCTTTAGGCTCCAAGGAAGCCTGCGCCCTGGTTATGGAACTCCTGAAGATCGAGGTTTGGCCGCTTTACACAGAATATGGCAATCTGTCGGGCCGGGCACAGTTGGAACTCCTCAAGGATACCCCGCGCCGGGGCTTCACCGCCTATCGCCGCTTCCGCAACCTGATCTTCGACCTCTACGAGCGCCTGCAGCAGGAGACCGTGGCGCTCCATGAGGCTTACGCCAAAATCCAGACGCACCTGAAATTGCTCAACGAAGACATCGACAAGTTCAACCTGTCCTATGATTTCGGCCTGATTGCGGCCCAGATAGAGGCCATGGACGGCGGCCGGGAAGAAAGCATGACCGGGAGTCTGTTGGCCCCGGAACGGGAGGAACTCTCCACCCGTATGCGCTTCAAACGCCAGAAGCTGAAGGACGAGGAAATGACGCCGGTGCCGGTCCTGCCGCCTCTGGCGGAGATCCAAAGGAAGCTGGAAAGCTTGATCGAGTCCATCTATCTGCCGGCGCCTTGTTGTTCGTGATTGCCGGTCCTGCCGCGCCTGGCGGAAATCAAGGGAAAGCTTGCCGCCCGGCTGGACCGGATATATACCCCCTAAGGGGGCGCCGGGTCCCGGTGCGGCTTACCTTAACGGACCACCGATAACCCGACAGGCGCCGCGGCCATAAATTTACCGCGGCTAAAGAGGCCCGCGATGCAGAAAGCCATCAGATTCCTGGCCATGATAGTTATCGGCCTCTGCTTGCCAAGTTGCAGCTCGGTTGCTTCTTACACGATCAAGGTCAACGGCTACACCGATCCCGGTTCACCGGCCCAGCTCAAACCGGGGGGTTCCTTTTGCGTAATGGAAAATAAAGAGGCCCAAAACCCCCTGCTGGACGCGGAAGTCAAAGAGAAAATTACCAAGCTGCTGGCAACGCACGGCTATGGCATGGCCACCTTTGAGAAAGCCGATTACTACCTCTTTTTCGGTTATGGCATGGGAGAGCCGCGCAGCGTCACCCTGACCACGCCGGATTATTACGGCAGTTTCGGTTGGGGGATGGGAACCGGGTGGGGCGGTTGGGGCGGCCGGGGCTGGGGCGGCTGGGGCGGCCCTTCCGTTTCCATCGGGATGCCATGGGGGGGCTACCCGGCCGACGGCGCCACCCTCTACGACCGGTCGCTGCTGATCAAGGTGGTGGAGGGGCCTGCCTACCGGACGCAAAAGATAACCCGCCCGGTATGGGTGGGGGAGGCCCACAGCGTGGGTGCCTCCTCTGACCTCCGCACGGTGCTCAATTATCTGCTGGTAGCGGATTTCAAGGAGTTCGGCAAAAATACCGGCAAAGCCGTGCCCATGGAAATCAGTGCGCAGGACCCGGAGGTTGCCCCCCTGACCCGTTAGCCGGAATTGATGACAGGAAAACCATTGGCCCACTTTGTAACCGAACTCCAAGATTTTGGCCGGACCCGACTCTGGCAGGATGAGGGCCGGGGCCCAGGGTGCCTCTTTGCCCTGAAGTGCCTGCGGGTCCTGGTCCTGGCAAGCCGCGGCCTCATCTACAACCAATCCCTGGTGCGCTCCTCCGCCCTGGCTTATGCCACCATCCTGGGCTTCATCCCGCTGTTCGCCCTGCTCTTCGCCATCCTGCAGGCCATCGGGGTGCCGCGCCTTTTGGCCACCTATCTCCTGGAGAACCTGGCCCCGGGCTCCCGGGACTTCGCCACCCAGATCCTGCAATATATCGAGGCCACCAGGGTAACCTCCCTGGGGGTCTTCGGGGTGGTGGTGCTGCTCCTGGACCTGGTGATCGTCATGACCAACGTGGAGAAGGCGTTCAACAAGACCTGGCAGGTGTCCCGGACCCGCCCCTGGAGCCGTAAGGTCAGCGACTACCTCAGCATCTTCCTGATCTTCCCCATCCTCATGGCTGTGGCCCTGACGTTTTCCACCTCCTTTTGGGGTATCAGGTACGTCATCGATGTCCTGTCCGGCATCATGCCGGCCATCTTCTTCACCGCCACCCGGTGGATGGTGTCCCTGGGCCTGTTGTGGTTCGCCTTTATCTTTATCTACCTGGTCATGCCCAACACCCAGGTCAATTTCTGGTCCGCGGTGCTGGGCGGCGTGGTAGGGGGCACGGTCTGGCAGGTGGCCCAGTGGATTTTCACCGGGATCCAGGGGGGCTCGACGTACTACAATGCCATTTATGGGGCCTTGTATCATCTGCTCTTTCTGTTCATCTGGCTTTTCTGGTGCTGGCTCATCCTCCTGTTCGGCACCGAGATCGCCTTCGCCCACCAGAACCTGGACCGCCTCACCCGACAGTTCCGGCGCCCCCCGGCGCCGCCGGAGCCGGTGGATGAATACCTCTGCCTGGCCGCGCTGGTGAGTATCGGGGCGCGGTTTTTTCAGCGGCAGCCGCCCCTGTCCCGGGACGAATTGAGCCAGATTCTGCCCCGGGGCAATAACCTAGCGCATCGGGTTACCCAGGTGCTCCAGGACTGCAACCTGGTGGTAGAGCTGATCCCGGAGGCGCCGGGGTCATCCCCCCAGTTCCAGCCCAAGCTGCCCCTGGATCAGGTCACGGTCAAGGAAGTGCTGGATGGCCTGCGGCAATCCCGGGGCGGCGCCCTGGACGCGGCCCTGGCCGGCGAGCCCCGGCTGATCCCGCTCCTGAAACCCCTGGTGGAAGCCGCCGCCCCGGTTAATTGGGAGGGCCTGACCCTCCAGCAACTGGTGGAATCCTTCACCGGAGCGGGGCCGGACAAGACGGACTAAGCGGTTTTGCCAGGGGGCCGGTTGCAAGGCCCGTCCTCCTTGCATATAATGGCGGCTACTGGTTTGAACCTGCCATATCTGAACATAATCCCGCTGCCTGGGTGGCGGAACGGGTAGACGCAAGGGACTTAAAAACCAAAAAACTGATATATCTGCAGTTAGCCCATTTCATTTCTTTTCAGTTTTATCAATAGGTTATAAATTTTCCATTGCGTTGAATATAGTCCAATATACCCCCAAAAATGGGGTTAATGTTCACCTATGTGTTCACCAAAAATCGGTTGTATGAGGGCTTAAATACTCCATTTTCCGATGTGCCTGTCTGCTCAGGAGTACCTCTTCCCAGACGTATAGATAGCACACCATTCCAGACATCGACAGGAACCCCAAAACCACAATCCTCCCGCTGTGATTATTGATAGCACCAAGGGAGCATTATGGAAGGCGGGGATAGAGGTTGCCTTGCCATATGGCTTCTTTCACTTACCACTCCTATCTTCTAATGCTTCAGCCCACATATATTTTCACCAGAACCGATCCATCTCTTCCCGATAACCAAAACCTGCGTTTTTACCTTTAAAACTCGCTCCCTGTATGGCTCTCAAGCCCCTTTTCGCTAGCGTAACCAATTTATTCTCTGAGAGCCCTCAGGAGGCATGATTTTTACGAACGAATGGTAAGGGAAGGGGGTATTCAGACAAATTCATAAGAACTATTTGAGAGTTTGACAAATAGTCTGGTTGCTCGGCGATTTTTTCAGACCCTTCCCTTACCATTCCCAGCCCCACTTTTAGCTCACCAGCGGCTCACCAGCCGCTTCTCAGAGTCCCATATGGATGGTATTCAACAGCGCGCGCTCATCTGCCCTCTTCTCCCCATCTCCTTTGGAGATAATCCCCGGCTTTTGATTGCAATCAAGATGGATTGAGGAATCGCAAAAGCCGCGGTAGTTGTGCTCCTGAGCAGGTCAAAGAATAAAAGTGAGAAAAAAGTTAATCTACTGCAAAAAACGCTGGCAGTTACGTTTACAATGTTAGGACCGTATGCTACTCTTTAATTATAAGACAAATTTAAGGAGGTACAAACCTATGAACACCAAGACAAATCGACTAGAACCAGAAACTCAACTTCAACCAGAGGTAATCATGAACAGTTTCATCAGGTATAAAAATCTTAGATGTATGTCTCATACATCTAAGGACAACTTCAAAAATAAAACTCCGATTATAAACTTATTGGAAGATCTCAATCACTATGGAATTGAGAACTTGGACCGGAATCAAATTTGGTTCTATGATATTAACCACCGGGGGAAAATTTACTCCATAGGACCAACACCCGAACTCGATGATCTAAAAAAATCGGGGGCCTATGTTTTTGGATTGACTGGTGGATTGATTAATAAGTTGACCGGTGAGTGTCATCGTAAGTTTCATGGTCCTACCTTGGGATTGGTCAAGGTCTGGGATGTTGACGAATTACCGAGAGTTTTGGATGAAATCTTTCAATTGGTATCACCCGAATTTGATGGGATTGAATTTGTGGGAGATTTTTCACTGGATAATTATTCCCCAGTGAAATTAAGAAAATCTAAACCACAGAAGTACGGGAAGAAAAATCTAAACTAAGGAGTTGTACCAAACCGATAGGGGTCTTCTCGATTCCACCTTATCGGTTGTTTCACCCCGATAGGGCGCGCCGTCTCTATCGGTTAGTTTCAAACCCATAGGTGATCACCTATCGGTAGGTCAGTGGTCAAACCGACAGGGGTAATCCTCAGTCCTGTCGGTTTGACCTCTTACTAACTGAAATAGGTATTTCTATAAAGGAAGTACCCAACCGCGAAGATTACCGCGACCATATCAAGTTAGGATAGAAATACCCAGGTCAGAAACAATTTTATAATAACTTTTAAAAGAAATATCTTTAAAAACTGAGGTTCACAATCTAGATCGCATATGATATAATAATTATATGAACGGAATAAACAGAGTAACAGGAACATTAACCCAAGACTTAGTTTGTTTACTAGCTCACTTCTTATAGTATAATTTATACATAGAGAGTTTGAGGATATAGGAGGTAGACCGATGAAGACGATTGTTATGTAGATTCTAAGGATTTTATGTGGGGATTTTGTGATAGAGACATTTTGATCTTATATGTTAGATTTGTTTACTATCTTATTTTATCAAAAATATAAACGACAAATTATTGATCATAAAATGATTCAATAAAGAGGAGAATACTATGTACGAACATGTTAATGATTGGTTAATCTATAAATCCGATAAATTTCATGTGATATACTACTCACTATCAAGTGTAAATTTTAACCGTAAGAAAAAGATAGTGGATGTATTAGTAAAATTTACATATAATGTTGAATATCAAAATGAAGTTATCTTTAATGACACATTAACTTTTCCATTTGTTTTTAACTATAATAAATGGAAATGGGATGTCAGACCATGGAAATGGGATGTCGAACCAATAAATAAATATGAAGTTAATCATTTTCATTGGAATGATTTATCAGGTAACGACCAATTAGTCCGTATATTATCATTCATAATCCTGGAATATCAACCCAATTTAATCGCCTCTACTACGTTATCACCTAAATTTCATGAATATTCTAATTTGGGTAATTCCAGTGGTAACAATGAATGTTGTAGTGCCGCGCTTAATAGTTAACCTCTAACATCTATAGGGGGAATGAGTAACCCCCTATAGATGTTTTTATCCAAAATGCAATGACCAAGATTCAAGCTGACAACCATCAAACTGAGATCAGATCACACCTGACACTTGGGACTAAAACTTTAAATGTCTCTAGGGTTTTAGATACAGCTAACATATCCATATCAACGGCTTTTGATGGATTTTAGAAAGGTGGAGATATAGCAGATAGCGGCGGGTGCCCTTATTGTCCAATTGTATATCAGGTTAGGTGACAATTTTTCCCGGCGCTGATATGCCAGGTTTACTCGGTCATTTCCACCAGTAAATCCTGATCAAGTATATTGACTCTTTGGCCAGTAAATCGGATTAGACCGTCTTTTCCTAATTCTTTGGCGCTCCGGTAGAAGGTCTCGTGGGTCATGCCCAGGAGGGTTGCCAATTCTTTGCGCGGCACAGGGAGCGTGAAGGACCGGGACCTATGTAATTCGGCCAGGAACAAGAAGTAGCTGGCGATTCTCGCCTTAGGGTTTTTGAGAGTCAGATCGACCAGGCGCCGTCGCAAGTGAAGGATCATCATGGACAAAAGGCGGATCCAGTCGACCGCGAAGCCTGGAGAGCCGGTTACCAGGTCTAAAAATTCCTTCTTTTTGATGAGATATAGTTTGCTATCTTTTAGGGCCTCGGCGAAGTACTGGTAGGTCTCGAAAAATGGACTGGCCAGGGCGAAGGCGCTTAGCGGACCGGCGATCTCCTGGGTGATCTCTTTGCCCAGGGAAGACATTCCGTAAATCCGGATGGTCCCTTCCCGGACCACATAAAACCCTCCTATCCGATCCCCGGGGGCAAAAAGCTGCGCCCCTTTCTTCAGGGAAATGTCCACGGCGATTTCTTTCAGCTTCTTGAAATGCTCCGGCGCCAACTGGGCGAAGATCGTCTCTAATATCCCTGCCGCTTGCAAGTTTCTTGCTCTCATTTGAAATATTTCGTTTACTTATGACGCAAATCATACTCCTATTGCCGCCGACAGTCTATCATCTATCTTAATGCCGGGGCGCGGCGGCCCCGGGCGGCTCAACAGGAGGTTCGATTAATGCTGCAGTGGAGGAAAGACTCATGAAAATTCTGCATCTCTATTTTTCAGCCACGGGAAACACCCAGAAGCTGGCCGCGCAGATTGAAAAAACCTTGGGGCAACTTGGCCATGAAGTGGAGACGATACAAGTTACTAAAAAGGCGGAACCGGATATCCTGCCTATGACCTGATCTTTATGGGATCGGGGGTCTACTCGTGGCTGCCGGGGAAGCCCATGCTGGAGTTCATCAGCAGGCTGCTGGGCAAATACGCCCGAGCCGGTGAGATCAAGCCGGCTGCGCCCCGGCTTCCGGGGAAAAAGGCGGTGATCTATTGCACTTTCGGCGGTGGTCATACGGGCGCCAATGAAGCTGTACCCGCCGTTAAGTATATGGGGCAACTATTTGACCATCTCGGCTTTGAGATCATCGCTGAGTGGTACGTGCCCGGTGAATTCCTGGGCGGCAATCTTCAACACCTTTCCACCACCGGTCGCCTGGGGAACATTAAGGGGCGGCCCAACGACCGTGATTTGCAGGAGATCTCCGAAAGAGTGGCCGGCATCCTGAGAGTTTAATGCGGGATCAAAGAGGGCTCTATGGAAAAGAACAGATTTTCTCTTTTATGGAGAGGATTATGTTAAAAGTGAGACCTAATCCTGACTATCCTCCGGAGGATGGGAGATACCTTAGAGGAAATGATTTTTCTCCGGTGGCCGTAGCTATCGTCTTGAACTGTGACGAGGACAAAATCCCGCCTGAGTTAGTGAAGCTGGTGAGGGTAGGGGTAGAAGCCGGGGCCGCCCTTTCCGGGAGTGTGCAAACCCCGAATATTGGCCTTGAAAAGATGGTGTGCAATATCGTGGCCAATCCGAACATTCGTTATCTTATCCTGGGCGGCCCGGAGTCCACAGGCCATGCCACCGGAGAGGCCCTCAAGGCCTTGTTCGCTCACGGCGTGGATGAAACCCACCGCATAATGGGAACTTCAGCGCCGCATGCGGTCCTGTATAACTTGCCTCTGGAAATGATTGAGCGGTTTCGGCAGCAGATTTCCTTAATCGATCTGCAATTTGAGGGAGACCCGGGGCAAATACGGCAGGCGGTCTGGTCCTGTTTCCAAGAAAAACCGGTAGAGTTCCGCAATTGCCGCTTATATGACCCCGGGGCTTACTCCGAAGCTCCGTTCGTTGGCCAACTGATCTGGCGGGTCACGCAACCATGGGCGGGGATTATGGATGAGAAAGAGGCGGGAGCGAAAAGCAAGGCCTTGGCCCGGGCGGATCAGTTGCGGGACAGGGCGCAGAAAGACGGTTTCTATGGGCCTGGAAACCGGGGGCACTGATGGACTTACCCATTTATGACCTCAATCTTCATAAAGGGCGCTTCATCGCCACGATCATCGGCGTCGGCCTGCTTTTCACCATCGTCCTGGCCATGAATGGCCTCTATCGGGGTAATATCTATTATTAAGAATTGGTTCTGGGAAGCTTGTACTAAAACTACTATTGCTCCCGAGGCCGGACCTCTGAAACAGCATGTTTTCATTATTGCGGCAATCTGTGCATCCTTATCTCAAAAAACGGGTTCAGGGATAAGTTCATCTATTCCAATGAAAAATCTCCTTTTATGATTCTGATCATAATCATTTTCCGGTTCTTAGGCTATCCTTGAATGAAAAGACGATATCTTGATGGCAGCTTCTGACCCAGGCATACTGCCGTTGAAAAGCGGGTAAGAACGCATTCAAAATTCTGGGAGGTGAAGATATGTTTAAGAAGCACTACACCGAGGTTCCTCAGACGGTAATCGACAAAGAAGGCTTTGAGGGCATGGTAGCCCGCTTTGCCTTGACCAAGGATGATGGGTGTCCACATTACGCCATGCGGATAATGGAGTTTAAGCCCGGTGGCCATACTTCCCTGCACGCTCATCAGGAAGAACACGAATTTTATTTCCTTGAAGGCGACGGGGAATTGCTGGACGGCAAAGGTCAGAAAATACCCCTGCGTCCCGGCGATCTGGCTTACACCGCGCCTAATGAAGCTCATCAAATTAATAACGTTGGCGACACTGCCTTGCGGGTCCTCTGTACTATCCCGATTCTGCCGGGAGGAGACGGCAAGGCCACGACGATGCCGGCGCCTATCCAGGAAACTGAGTAGTCGTCTGGGGAGGGTAGAAAAGAATGTCGGAGCAGAATTGCGCCAAGTGTGGCGCCGGTTTAGACCCCGCCGAGAACCGGGAATATGCCGGGCTCATGCTCTGTGAGGATTGTTATATGGACGCCCTGAGCCCCACAAGGACCTGCGACCCCTGGGCGGTGCACACGGCCAAAAACC
>JBKQVS010000023.1:0-4747 GCA_052139855.1 Desulfobaccales bacterium | reverse complement strand
TGGACCGCTTAGATCGGAAAATCGAAAAACGTATTGAAGTGAGGATCGGGGAGTTATCGGTTAACCCTTTAGACCCCCGGATTTCAAACAAATTGGAGACAGCTGCGGGGAAACGCTATTCGAGGGTGGGCGATTGGCGTATCGTTTATGAAATTGCCGACGATGCGCTTTTCATTGTAACCATTCAGCACCGCAGTCGAGTTTACCAGGAAATAAAGGAATAGCAGCGTTTATCGGTTTAACCGAAAACCGGTTCTAATATGTTTGATCGACTCACTGACAAATTAAACGCGGTCTTCAAGAAGCTGAAAGGCCACGGCAAGCTGACAGAGGCCCAGGTGGGTGAAGCCCTGCGGGAGGTGCGCCTGGCGCTTCTCGAAGCCGACGTCAATTATAAGGTCACCAAGGCCTTTATCGAGCGCATCCGGGAGCGGGCCGTGGGGGAGGAGGTCATGCGGTCCCTCACCCCGGCCCAGCAGGTCGTCAAGATCGTCCACGAGGAGCTCACCGGGCTGTTGGGCGGGGAATCTCCCAAGCTGGACCTGAGCGGCCGGCCCCCGGTGGCCCTGATGCTGGTGGGCCTCCAGGGCTCGGGTAAAACCACCACCGCGGCCAAGCTGGCGAAGCGCTTGAAGGGGCAAGGCCGGCAGCCGTACCTGGTGCCCGCCGACGTGCAAAGGCCTGCGGCCATCGAGCAGCTCAAGCGTCTGGGGGCGGACATCGGGGTAACGGTGCATCCCACCGAGGCCAGCCAGAACCCGGTGGCCATAGCCGCCGCGGCCATGGAGGCGGCCTACGCCGCGGGCTTTGATACGGTGATCCTGGACACCGCCGGGCGGCTCCACATCGACGGACCCCTGATGGAGGAGTTGAAGGCCATCCGGGCGAAGGTCGAGCCCAACGAGATCCTGCTGGTGGCGGACGCCATGACCGGCCAGGACGCGGTGGCGGTGGGCCAGAGCTTCCATGACCTGCTTAAGCTCACCGGGGTGATCCTGACCAAGGTGGAAGGCGACGCCCGGGGCGGGGCGGCGCTCTCCATGCGGGAGGTGGTGGGCCAACCCATCAAATTTTTGGGGGTGGGGGAAAAGCTGGACGCCTTAGAAGTCTTTCACCCGGAGCGCCTGGCCTCGCGGATTTTGGGGATGGGCGACGTGCTCACCCTGATCGAAAAAGCCCAGGAGGCCTTCGACGCCGACCAGGTTAAGGATCTGGAGAAGAAACTGCGCCAGGAGGCTTTTACCCTGGATGACTTTAGGGAGCAGCTCAAGCAGATCAAGAAGATGGGCAGCATGGAACAGCTCCTGGGCATGATCCCGGGGTTGGGCGGCAAACTCAAGGCCATGAAGGGCATGCAGCCGGACGAGGGGGAGTTGAAAAGGGTGGAGGCCATGATCAGCTCCATGACGCCCGGGGAGCGAGGCGACCACACCATCATCAACGGCAGCCGCCGCCGGCGCATCGCCATGGGCAGCGGCACCACGGTCCAGGACGTCAACCGGCTGCTGAAGAATTTCACCATGACCCAAAAAATGATCAAGCAAGTGGCCAGGGGCGGCAAGAAGGGCAAGGGCCGGTTCCCCATGAATTTTATCTAAAGCAGGCGTGAGGGGAGATTGGGGCAAGGGCGACCCAACGGGTCGCTCCCACCCGGCCCCCATCAAATCTAAGGAGGAGAGAGCAGCGGCATGGCATTACGAATTCGTCTGGCCCGTTACGGCGCCAAGAAGCGCCCATTCTATCGCATCGTGGTGAGCAACAGTGAGGCTCCCCGAGATGGCAGATTTCTGGATATTATCGGCACGTATGACCCGCGCCAGGAGCCGGCGGCGGTATCGGTGAAAGAAGACCTGCTCAAGGAGTGGGTGAGCAAGGGCGCCACGTGCACCGATACGGTGGCCAGCCTCCTGAAACGGCCCCGAGGAGCAGCCGCACCGGAGGCCTGAGCGCGGCCGCACAGCAGCAGGGAGGTTGATCGCCCGATCCCCTGACAGAGGTGGCTACTATGAAGGAATTGGTGAAGTTCATCGCACAGTCTCTGGTAGATAACCCTGAGCAGGTCGAAGTCACGGAGATTCAAGGGGAGCAGACCTCGGTCATTGAACTGAGGGTGGCCAAAGAAGATCTGGGGAAGGTGATCGGCAAGCAAGGGCGCACCGCCCGGGCCATGCGCACTATTCTCAGCGCCGCGTCCACCAAAATTCGCAAACGGGCGGTCCTGGAGATCCTTGAGTAGCACACCGCCGGCCCCCGGGGCGCTGATCGGTCTGGGGCAGATTTCCGGAGCCCACGGCATCAAAGGCGCGGTCAAGGTCCGGGCGGATGCCGAGGCTGCCACGACGGACCCTGAGGTGTTCGCGGCCATTGGCGAAGTCTGGATCGGCGGCCGGGGATACCAGGTTCTTGAGGCTGTGCGCCACAAAAACCAGGTTCGCCTGTGGCTGGACGGCGTCCATACCCGGAGCCAAGCGGAAGAGCTGGCGGGGCTGCAGGTTTTGGGAGACCGCCGGCGGTTTCCGGCGCTGCCACCCGGGGAATACTACTGGTTCCAGGTGGTGGGTTTGCCGGTGGTCAACGAGGCCGACGGGGCCCTGCTGGGGTATCTGGACCACATCATCCCCACCCCGGGACATGACGTCTATGTGGTGCGCCAGGGAGAGCGGGAGGTCCTGCTGCCCGCGGTGGAGGACGTGATCGTCGAGATCGACCTGGAGGATGGGGTGATCAAGGCCTCGCCTCCGGAGGGGCTTTTGTAATTTTTGTAAGAGGAGAACAACCGCGGCGGCGATGCGCTGAACCTATTGATTCGGGCTTGGCCTCCCGAGGGACTCTTGTAAGGGGAGGACAGCCGCGGCCGTGCCGCCCAGAAAAAATAGTGATGCGGGCCTCGCCTCCCGAGGGACTCTTGGAAGCTTATGCAGATTGACCTGCTGACCCTGTTTCCCGAGTTTTTCGCCTCTCCCTTAAGCCAGAGCATGCTGCATCGGGCCCAGGTCCAGGGGGCGGTCACCTATGAGGTGATCAACCTGAGGGATTATGCCGGCGACCGCCACCAGGTGACGGACGACCGGCCCTTCGGCGGCGGCCCCGGCATGGTCATGAAGATCGAGCCGCTGACCGCGGCTATCCGGGCGGCACAGGAGCGCGACCCCGAGACCCGAGTGATCCTGTTAGGCCCCGGGGGGGCGGGATTCAACCAGGCCAAGGCCCGGGAGTTAGCCGGCTGCCGCCACCTCCTGCTCATCTGCGGACACTACGAGGGGGTGGATGACCGGATTCATTTTTATATTGATGAAGAGCTGTCAATAGGCGATTATATTCTAACCGGGGGAGAAATCCCGGCCCTAATCGTGGCGGATGCGGTAACCCGGCTGCTTCCCGGAGTTTTGGGAGGCGAAGGGGCCACCGAAGAGGAGTCATTCCAGGAGGGCCTTCTGGAATACCCCCATTACACCCGCCCCCGGATTTTTGAAGGATACGAAGTTCCCCAGGTGCTGCTGGAGGGCGACCACCAGCGCGTCGCCCGGTGGCGGCGCCAACAGGCCCTGGCCCGGACGGTGAGGCGGCGGCCGGATTTGCTGGCCCGGGCCGTGCTGAGCCGGGAAGACCGAGAATTTATCAAATCCCTGGCCGAGAGCCAGGCGAAGGATAGGTGAGGATATGGAACGTGTAGACCAATTGGCCCGGGAGCAGATGCGAGGCGACCTGCCGGCGTTTCGCCCCGGGGATACCGTGGAAGTGCATGTACGCATTGTGGAAGGGGACAAGGAGCGCATCCAGGTCTTCAAGGGAGTGGTCATCCGGAAACGGGGCGGCCTTACCGGGGCTAGCTTTACGGTGCGCAAGGTCTCGTATGGCGTTGGGGTGGAGCGCATCTTTCCTATCCATTCCCCCAACATCGACCAGGTGGTGGTCCTGTTCCGGGGCAAAGTCCGGCAGAGCCGCCTCTACTACCTGAGAGACCGGAAGGGCAAGGCGGCCCGGATCAAGGAAAAGCGGTCTCCGGCGCTATGAGCCGCCTCCCGGGCAGCGATGACGTACTTGCTGACCCGGAAGGATTCTGGCGTTTTCAGGGATTGACCCTGATAGCCGGCGTGGATGAGGTGGGCCGGGGCCCCCTGGCGGGGCCGGTGGTGGCCGCGGCCGTGATCCTCCCCGCCGGTGTTGTTTTTCCCGGGCTCAGGGATTCCAAGTGCCTCTCCCCGGAAACCAGGGTGGAACTGGATGGCCAAATCCGGCGCCAGGCCCTGGCCCTGGCCATCCGAGAGATTGGACCCCGTCGGATTGAGCAACAGGGAATTTTGGCTGCTTCCCTCCGGGCCATGGCCCGGGCTGTCCAAGACCTGACCCCGGTTCCGGAGATGGTCCTGGTGGACGGCCACCAGCCCCTGCCCCTGACTTATCCCCAGCAAGCGGTGATCAAGGGGGACGACCGCTGTCCCTCCATCGCTGCGGCCTCCGTGGTGGCCAAGGTCTACCGGGACCGGCTAATGGAGGCGCTGCACCGCCGCTATCCCCAATACAACTTCGCCCGGCATAAGGGCTATGCCACGGCCGAACACCTGGAGGCTCTGCGCTGCTGGGGCCCCTGCGTCCTCCACCGCCGCACTTTCCGGGGCGTAAAAGAGTGGGTGGAGGATGGGGCATGATCTGGAAGTGGAAAACCCCGCGTTGGCCCGAATACGATTATTCCCAGCAAGGCGCTTATTTTGTTACGGTCTGCGTCCAAGATCGGCAAGGTCTATTG
>JBKQVS010000022.1:0-15045 GCA_052139855.1 Desulfobaccales bacterium | reverse complement strand
TTATCGACACCAAGATAGTGAAGGATTCAGACGGAGAATTTTACCTTTGTTTTTATGTAACTTTCCGGTCTTGGAATTTGTGGGGTGGATGGCCAACCAATATTGGCGGTTTAGCCCTTCTCATGGAATATATGGCCCACGAACTTGAAGTTAATCCTGGGCCATTGAGTTTCAATTCCAAAGCCATGAACATTTATAAATTTCAACTCACTTCTTTAATGAATCGGGTGGGAACTGTGGAGTAGGGAGGGACCATAAACCGGCCGAGGATATCATACCATGGACCAAAACGACGGATTCATCCTGGAGGTTTTCTCCGATTACGTCTGACCCTGGTGCTACTTCATCACCGGGCGTGTTGAAAGGTTAAAGGAAGAGTACGAGATAGGGATCAGGTGGATTGCCTTCCCCCTTCATCCGGAAACACCGGAAGAGGGGATGAGCCTCGAGGAGCTTTTCAAGGGACGGGGAATAGACCTCCCCTCGTCCATGGGGCATCTGAAGCAAGTCGCTGCCGAGTTGGGACTTCCCTGGGGTATGCGCACGAGAACCTACAATAGCCGCCGGGCGCAAGAACTCGGGAAATGGGCTGAGGCGTTGGGCCAAGGGGATGAGTTTCACCTGGCGGTATTTCAGGCATACTTCGCTGATGGCAGGAACATCGCCGATATTCCGGTTTTGAAAGAGATCGCGGGAACAATTGGCCTTGATGGCCGGATGGCAGAACAGGCCCTGGCTGAGAGGACATTCAAGGAAGCGGTAGACCGTGACTGGGAGTATTCCCGCACCTGCGGCATTACCGCAGTTCCAACTTTCCGGTTTGATGGGCGGCAAGTTGTCGGCGCCCAGCCCTACCAGGCTCTTAAAGACCTTGTAACTGCCGCGGGGGGGAATATGCGGAAATGATGGGGCAGCCCAGTATCTCGGGTTCTCTCAGACAAGCTTTACTTGGATGTGGCCTTTAGCTATTTACCCTTCGATGATGACTGGTTGGCCTGCAGAATCCCTTTCGTCCACCCCAGGTGTCCTGGCTTCCGCCTCCCGCAGGCACCTATCATCATCCTCCCCACGAAGGCTCGTGGAGGATATGTGGATCATATATGCAGTTTTTCAAGGTTAGGAGATAAGCGCCGGTTTTGGCAATTATGTGCCCCTCCAACCCTATCGCCATTTGCCTTTTATGCCCCAAGGCTTAAAAATTGATTTTCCACAAAAACTTCTGCCATCATGCTTCCTAATCCCACGCAGCCAAGGCTGCCGCATAATCTCGGCAGATAAATTTAGATAAAGGATGGCCATATCATGGTGGTGGAGCCGGGGAAAAAGCTCTGCATTGTATATAGGGTGAAAGTTGGTCCCGAGAGTGCAATACTCCGGGACCATTTTTTGTTTTAGGGATTTTGCACCTTATGATTTCCTGCCCCCTGCCCCGGGAGGAGGATCGGCCGTGCCCCCGGGAGCTCAGGGTGGTTAAAGGGGGTTAGTAACCCAGATCCTCGCCCACCAGCTTGACGTGGATGCGATTTTCCAGCATGTGCCCCTCGATGATTGACCACATGTAGCAGATGCGCTCGGGGCTTTTGCAGTCGGTGCACAGCCCCGTTTCGACGCACGGGGTGGCCCGTTTGAGGCGGATGGCGTTGATGGGAGCGGCGTGGTGTTTGACCCGGGCCATGGCGGTTTCCAGGTCCGGGGCCACTTTGTTCAGCCCCACCACCACAATGACCTTCTTGGGTCCGAAGCACAGGCCCGCCACCCGGTTGCCCAGGCCGTCCAGGTTCACCAGCTTGCCGTCCAGGGTGATGGCATTGGTGCCGGTGATAAAGAAGTCGGCCAGCAACGACTGGCGGCGCCGGTCCTGGGCCACCTCCGGGGCCAGACCCGGGACAAAGGGGTCGATCACCTCAATCCCGGATCTGTGGACCAGGGCCTCCCACAGCCCCGCCTCCACCACCGACATGGACCCGCCCCGGCTGACGGTGGCGCCGTCGGGAATCATGGCCAGAACTTCGTCCCGGGCCTGAGCCGCGCTGGGGGCGTAACTGGCTTCCAGCCGCCGTTTGGTGAGGTGCTTGATGAGGTGCTGCGCCAACTTTTCCCGGTACGTGATCTGATGGATGTCCATAACGTGTCCTTTCCTCGTAATTTGGTTATCGGCCGCGGCCCGGCGCCCTCGCTGAGTTCACGGAGGCGCCGTCAGGCAGCCGCGGCGAGGCCGGGGAGCCTGCCTGGCCGCCCCTCGCGCCCGAACCCTTATGATAACCCTGCCGGCGGGATGCGAAAGACCGTCAAAAAGTCAGGCAGGTCCACCCGGATTTCAGCATCTCGGTCAAGGGTTTGCCCATGTAAATGACCTCAACCCCCAAAGTCCGGAGCTTTTCTGTAACCCCGTAACGGTCGGCGCAGGCCTGGCAGGCCATGAGTTCCACCCCCGCCGCCTTCAACTGGGCCAAACCGGTTTGCATGGCCTGGTCGGTAGCCAGAAGTTTGGTGGACGGCCCCCAAATCACCAGCCGCACCCGGCCCCAGTAGTTCTTAAGTTTTGAGTTTTTAAGATATCCGAACACCATCTCCCGGGCCACGGCCGGGTCTCCCGAGGTCCAGACCACCACCAGGCTATCAGAAGCCGGGGCCATCTTGGGTGACTGGGGGCCGGGGGCCGATGGCCCGCTTTGGCCCAGCAGCAGGAGGACGGCCGCAGCCAGGAGCACCAGCGCCCCCAGCGTCGTTCCCCTGCGGTGCAATTGACCTCCGGGTCCTCCTTGCCTGGTCCACCGATTTTTTCTTAAGCGCGTCATAATGAATCCTTTTTTAATTTGTCCTTAACTCTGACAAACGGCCCGCAGGCATCATTTTTCATGAACTTGCGCCTGACCCTTAGACCGTCAGGCAGGTCCAGCCCGATTTCAACATCTCGGTCAAGGGCTTACCCATGAAAATGACCTCGATACCCAGGTCCCGGAGCTCGTCCGTCACGCTGTAAAGATCGGCGCAGGCCTGGCAGGCCAGGAGTTCCACCCCGGCGGCCTTGAGGTCCTCCAACTCCTCCTGGAGTTCCCGGTCCACCGCGAGCAACTGGGCCGAGGGACCCCAGACCACCAGGCGCACCCGGCCCCACCAGTCCTTGAGCCGTGAATTCTTGGTGTACATGAACACCATTTTCCGGGCCGCTTCCCGGTCGCCCGAGGTCCAGACCACCACCAAACTATCGCTCACTGCAATGCCATCCGCCATGCCGGAATTCCTCCTGAAGAGAGTTGCCGGAGCTGACCTGCCATCGCCGGACAGTCAGCGGCGACTGAGGTCTCGCGACCCGGTCAGAACCCTTTGCTGTCACATATTATAGGAACGGCTACGGCAAAAAGCTGTAGCCCCGGCTACAAAGTTATCCGCTTCTGACAAGTGATGCCGGCCCCAGGCGCCGCATGGGGCCGCAGCCCGCCCGGCGGCCATCGGTCACCCGGCGAGATAATTTGTTTAACCGTAATCAAAAAATAATGATCGCTTAATGCTCCTTTAATCTAGGGCCGATACAATCAGCATCCAAAAAGACCGAAACCTGAGAAAGGAGGGACCATGCTGAATCATAATCTTAACCTTGACACCTGCGGGGCCACAAAAACCCCCCAACCCCCCGGGCCGTCTCCTTTGGCCGGACCGCCGGAAGGCCGGGTTACCCCCGAGGGCTTCCTAGCTCCCTTGAGCCCCGCCATTGCCGCCTGCCACCGCCGCCCGCACCAGGAAGGCAGCCAGGGGGGCAGCCAGGTGATCGTCCGGTTCCACAACGGCTATGGGGCGATTATTTCGGAGTATTGCCGGCCGGCGGGGATTTATGAGATTGCCCCCCTGCGGTTTCATGGGCCCGGGCCGGACGACTATGAGCTCTACTTCCGCTCCCACGTGCCCGACCTGACCTGGTGCTCCGCCAGCCAAGATATGGTCGCGGTTTGCCAGGAGATTGCCCGGCTGCTGCCTTCCGCCCAGGTTTATGGGAGTCTATCCCGCTGAGGATTGCTGATGGGGTCTTTTTGGCCCCCCGGCGTTTTTTCCGTATTTCCAAGGATTTTCCCGCCCCCGTTTCTTCCCAGTGCCGCCCCGGTGGAACCGTCCGGTTCACCTCTTGCTTCTCCTTGCAGCGAAATTTCTAGAAAAACCCGGTGATCGGTAAGGCCACCGGGAGCAAGACCCGGCTTGCCGTTTCCACCTGTTTCCCGCAGCCGCAGCCCCCAGTCGCGCTTACCTGCCTCCCGCCTGATTTATCTATCTCCAGCAAATCACCGATCACTATAAGGGGTCTGTCCCGGGGAGGATGATGTTAGGCGGGAAAAATTTGAGGCCGCGGCGCAAGCCCCTCAACGAGTCCGCCACCCGAAACCTGACGACGCCAGGGCGGCGTCCCTTAAGTTGTTCTGCGATTCAGCCGATATACGGGCATACCTGCGTGGAGTTATGGCATGGTGCGGGGTTGGCCGGTGTGTCGTTCAGCTCTCGGGGGTCGTATCTGGGGGGAGGAGCCGTCATCAACCGCTTTAGGGGTTAGAGGAGTTGCCATGGACCAGCGACGTCATCCGCGACTTCACCTGCATCTGCCCATCCGGTTCATCGCGGAGCAACCGGAAAAGCGAGATTCTCAGGCCGGCCCGGGGATCTTGAAGAATATCAGCTATGGGGGGATTCTCTTCCTGGTTAAGCCACCGGTGCCGGTGAAACGGGGTCAGGTTCGGGAGTTTTCTTTTTATCTGCACCCTGAAAAGCGGGAGCCGGGCGACCTGGCGCATTTCCACGCCCAGGGAGTGGTCCTGCGCATCGAACCTCCGGTCTCCAATGCTTCGGCCTACGGAGTGGCGGTACAGTTCCTGTCGGCGTTAAAAATGCAGGATGCGAGGCTTACTATGACCCCATCTTCCCGGCGCCGAGGGTAAACCCCGGCCAAGCTCATCCGGGAGAACCGATGACGGGCCGGAGGGGTGACCCAGCTTTCCCGCCGGCAGACCTGAAAGCTACGGCTGCGCCGGGCCGGGCGGTCCGGCGGGCTGAATCATCGCGCCCTATTCCCTGGCTTTTGGCGCCTCCCAGCGTCCCCGCAGCCGGGAGACCCATTCATACACCTTCCAGCCCACCATCCCCCAGGCGAGGTTATCGACCCGCTGGTATCCCCTTTTTTTCAGGGCGTAGGCGACCAGCGGCGAGCGGTGGCCGGTCATACAGATAACCACCACCTCCCGGGAAGGATACACCGAAGGCATTTTGCTGCTATCCGCCAGCAAAGCCGGGACGTTTAAGGCCCCGGGCAGGTGGAACCAGTTATATTCCAGGGGGGTGCGCACGTCCAGCAAGACCGGGTCGGAGGCGCCGGCGCCTAACCTGGCCTTAAGCTGCCAGGGGAACCGGGGCCTGACTCCCAGGATCCACCAGACTACGTCCCACAACAAAAAGATCCCGATGACGACGAGCAGAACTGCTCCCATGGCGACCGCGCCTCCCCTACCGGATGTCGAAGTATGCCCATAAGTATAGTGAATTATTTTGCCTTTGTCGCCGCCGCGGGCGTAAAATAACCTGGATTGGGGCTGACGCTCTTCCGGGCCAAGACCGAGAGCAACAGGCCAGCCCTGAGGTCAGAGGAATATGAGAATTCTGCACCTGCTCAGTCAAAGGCCGGAGGCCACGGGGAGCGGCATCTATATTCAGGCCATGATCCGGGAAGCCGCCCGCCGGGGGCATGAAAATTTTCTCCTGGCCGGGGTGCCCCGGGGCCAGGAGTGCCAACCGGCCGGCCTGGACGCCGCCGCCTGTGAATTCGTGACCTTCCACGGAGGGGATCTCCCCTTCCCGGTGGTGGGGATGAGCGACGTCATGCCCTATCCCAGCCGGCGTTTCTCCGATCTGTCGCCCCTGGAAGTGGAAGCATATGAATGGGGTTTTGCGGACCGGCTCCTGGACGCGGTGACCGGGTTTCAGCCCCAGGTTATCCACAGCCACCATCTCTGGCTGCTCACCGCGGTGGCCCGCCAGATGTTTCCGCATCTGCCGCTGGTGGCCACCTGTCACGGCTCCGACCTGCGCCAATTCCATTTCTGTCCTCACCTTAGGCCCCGGGTGCTGGCCGGCACCCGGCATCTGCAAGGCGTTATGGCTTTGAGCGGGGCCCAAAAACACGATATCATCAGGCTGTATGATATTCCCGGGGATCGCATCGAGGTGGTGGGGGCCGGCTATAACGAGGCCCTGTTCCGGCCACAGGCCAAACCGACGACGGACCCGATCCAACTGGTCTATGCCGGCAAGTTGAGCCGGGCCAAGGGCGTGCCCTGGCTGCTGCGGGCCCTGGGGAACCTGGGCCACCTGCCCTGGCGGCTTCACCTGGTGGGCGGCGGCAGCGGCGAGGAACGGGACGAAATCCTGGCACTGGCCGCGGCCCTGGGAGACCGGGTCCAGCTCTGGGGGCCGCAGTCCCAGGAGGAACTGGCCCGGCTCATGGGGCAGGCGCACCTGGTGGTGCTGCCTTCATTTTTCGAGGGCCTGCCCCTGGTGGTCCTGGAAGCCCTGGCCTGCGGCTGCCGGGTGGTGACCACGGCCCTCCCCGGGGTTGTGGAAGTGCTGGGCGGCTACGACACCGAAGCCATCGTGCTGGTGGACCCGCCCCGGCTCCTGGGCCAGGACACGCCGCGCCGGGAGGACGAAGACGGCTTCGTCAGAGACCTGGCGGAGGCCCTGACCAGACAGATCCTGGCGGCCCGGGAACGGCCGGAAATCGACCGGCGGGCAATGGGCGCGATCCTGGAGAATTACTCCTGGTCCCAGGTCTTTGCCCGGGTGGAACAGGTCTACCTGGGGGCCCTGGGCCATGAGCCGCATTGATGCCGCGGGCCCGAGAGGCCGCCTGGGGCCAGAGCCGGCTTGACATCGGCATTTATTGGTCTATGATTAACCACCCTTTGCCGCCGGGGAAAAGTCCCACGAGCAGGGCAGGGGGCGGCCCACTTTCAGATCATTAAGCTAAAGTGAGGTGCGAGGTGAGGAGGCCGGTGACTGCGCCGGAGACCGGGCCCCGGTTACGGGAGCCCCAGGATTAAGCAGAACTGAATCAGGAGGAAGGCGTGATGGCGAACTGGAGGCAGGCCGGGTCTATGGCAGTTATCGGTTTACTCTTTCTGAGCATCCTGGGTTGCGGGGGCGGCGCCGTTATGCAACCTCTTCAGGATCAAGTAACGACGGAATATCTGCTGAACCAAGCTGGATTTACGCCGTATAAACCGAATATGGAAACCCCCAAGACCCAGGCGCTCCTGGACGCCCTGCCCGAGGGGCAGATTACGACCTTCAGGGCCAATGGCGTGGCGTATCATGCCTATCCGGATAAGCGGTCCAATGTCCTCTATATCGGGAACCAGGCCGCGTACGAAAAATATGCCGCCATGGCCCAAGGCAAGAATTTATGCCAGCGGGTGGAAGCCCCGGACTCGGCGGGATTTTGGGGTTGTTTTCAGGAACTGCAGCAGAAGGGCACGAAGTAGCGGCGGCGCATCCGGCTAACGCTTACAGATGCCGTGGATGGAGTCGCAGGTCTGAGCATAGAGCCGCTCGATCCAGTCTGCCTGGCGCAGGGCAGGGGTAGCGGCTGGCCCGGCCGCGGCCCGCTGCTTCGCCAGCCGGCCCAAGATGCGATGGGCCGTAGCAATATAGGTGGCATGGCTCCAGGTCAGGGGAGACACGGAGATGGACGCCCCGGTCATGGGATCGATCTGCTCAGGCAGCACCCCCGAAGGCAAGGCGTGGGCGGCCACCCAAGACAAGAGGTTCACCGCCTCATTTAGTTCCGCGTCACTGCCGTTTTTCTCCACCAGATAATCCGCTAACCACAGGGTGCAGATGAACCAGGGATTGCCCGGGACCTCCCGGCTGACCCGGTGATAGTCGTCGTTTTCATAGCGGGCCAGACCGCCGATGGGGGTGTTGACCCATAATTTCTGCCGCAGGGCCGTCATGGTGGCGGCCAGGCGGGGGTCATCGGCCCGGTAGAGGCCGAAGGCAAAGAGGCCCCACAAGCTGGCGTCACAGGCGCCGTCCACTTCCCAGGGCCCCCCGTGATTGCGGTGGATCATGCGGCAGAACCGGCCCAACTCCGGGCGCCAGAGGTTAGCGGAGGCGGCATCCCGAATCTCGGCGGCAACCTGCTGATAATAGGCAGCCTTCTCGTCCTCACCAAAAACCTTGCAGAACAGGGAGGCGGCGGTGAGCCCGCCGAACACCGTGCCCGCGGTAAAACTCAAGATGCCCCGGCGTTCTTCCCAGAGGTCATAGGAGGGGGCCGGCAGGCCGGTCTCGGCATCCCGGTACTGACACATAAAATCCGCGGTTCTTTTCACCAGGGGCCGGTACAAGGGCTTGATGAAGTCCAGGTCGCGGTATAGGACGAAGTGCTGCCAGAGGGCCCAGACCACCAGGGCGGTGGAGTCCTCCTGGATGGGCAATTGGGCCTGGCCCTCATGGTACCAGGGGTGCCAGGAGGAGGCCAGGGTCCCGTCGGGATTGAACTTGTGCAAGAGACACCCCTCGGGCTGCAGGAGCCCCGAGATGAACCGGAAGAAATTCCGGGCGGCCGAGGGGTGGCCGGCCTGGTCCAGGGCGTAGGCCACTAAGGCCCCGTCCCGGGGCCAGACATAGGAGTAGGTGTCCCGGTTGAAATAGACCACGTCGGAGTCGTTGGCCGCCAGGATGCCGCCCTGCCAGTCCACCTGGGTCCGGATGATGAGGAGGCTGCGGCGGTAGAGCTCCGCCACCGGCTCCGGCAGTTGGTCCAGGCCCGGGGATTCCTTGCGGATCCAGAGGCGCCAGTAGTCGGTGGTGCGTTTGATATGGCCGGCGGGGTGCTTGTGTTTGACCAGGCCGTCCAGGCGCAGGACATCTTCCCAGCTCTGGCCGGCGGCCAGCCAGTAGTAAGCCTGGCCCGATTCATAGGGGGGCAGGGTGAGGCTCAGGCCGATGACCGAATCCACCGACCCCTGGGCGATGGGGTTGCCGGAAAGGAGGCCGTCCTCGGCGTCCTTGAAGGTGCCCTCCCGGCCCTCGGAACCCTTTTGCCCCACGGCAAACTGGCTCAGCCCTTCCCCCTCTTTGGCAAAGCCTCCGGCCAGGAAATAGCGGGCTCCTTTGTAGTGGACTACGGCGCCGGTCTTGGGGTCGTAGCCCGCGGTATCCCCCAGTTCGTTGCCGGAGATAGCCAGGTCAAGGGTGAAAAACAGGCGAATTTCCCGAGGGTTGGGGGCGACGTTGGTCACAGCGATTTCCCGGAGATAGAGGTCCTCGTGAAAATCCACCGCGTCGTGGCAGGCCAGGGCCACCCCCAGCCCCGGGTGGGTGAGTTTGACGTCGGTCACCAGGGTGTCCGGCAGATAGCCCAGCTCAATCTGCCAATCCGGCCCCACCCAGGCGAACTGCCCGTCCACCCACACCCCCATGCGGCAGAACTTGCCGCCGACGTGATTCTCCAATCCCACATGGGGGAAATACAGCTCCCGGATGCAATAGTTCCGGTCGAAACAGATGAGCAGCTTGCCGTTGCCAACGGGGATGTCGCGGGGCATGGGGTGATCCTCCGCAAAATCGTGGCGTATGCCTTACCATAAGCCGAAGCGAGGTTGATTTCCAGGGAAAATTATTATCCCTGACATCTACATCATAGCGTTGATGCGACCGCAGGAATAAGGAATGGAGGGGAGAATGAACCATCAGCGCCGAGGAAGAGGCCCCCAGCGCCACCGAGACCGCGGTGCTTTAGCCTCAGTCTTAGAGATGAGGCGGCGGCAGGCCCATCAGGGGGTGATCCCGGGAAAGCCAGCGGGGGGCCACGGGGTTTTCAGTCAGATTCAGATTCTTAGAGATGGGAGGTTTTTAGCATGGCAAGAGTGGAGTGGAACGGGTTATTAGCGGGTCAGCCAGCGGCCGTTCCGCAGGGTGAGCAACGCATAAGGCCGAATCCATTTTACGAAAAAGAAGGCGTAAAAGGCGTAAAGCACCCCGTAGACGAAGTCCATGTCCCTTTCCGTTTTGAGGTAATAAACGGTGAGGATAAACGAGACCAGGGCCAGGGCCGTCAAAAACTTCACCAGCACCACGGGCGAGCTGACGATGGCGGCCAGGAGGAGCGGGATAAAAACACAGGAAAGGGGAAATTCCAACTCCCGGACAAAAAAGTCAACGATGGGCAGCAGGCGGTGCTTGCCCCGGTCGCGGGTGAACATGTAGGTCATTTGGACGTAGGACTCCCGGAAATTTGACCGGTCCCAGCGCAGAAACATATGGCACATGCCCTTGTAGGTCTCGGGGACCGTGGTGTAAACCACGGCGGTGCGCTGATAGACGGTGTCGTATCCTTGCCGCAGAATGAGGTTGGTAAAGGCCCGGTCTTCGCCGATAGTGCAGTGGGCGCCCAGGAAGGTCTGGCGGCGCCACTCTTCCAAAATGGGCAAAATCGCTTCCCGGCGGTAGGCGGACAAGGCCCCGGGAGTGCAGAAAACGAAGCGGTAGCCGGATTGGCTGGCCCGCAGGAAATCAAAGGACAGGACGAAACGCACCCACAGCATTCGGGTAATAAGGTTGACTGAGCGGTTGTAGACCTTGACGTTGCCGGCCACGCCCCCGACCTTGGGGTCTTGGAGGAGGGGGGCCACGATCTGTTTCAGGGTAGCTGGTTCAATGACGCTGTCCGAATCCACGCTGACGAAATATTCCCCGGTCCCCTGGGTAAAACCAGCATAGAGGGCCTCCCGCTTGCCCCGGTTTTCCGGAAAGCGGATTAAGCGGATTAACTCCGGACACCGGGACTGGGCCCGCTGCATGTATTCCCACGTGTCGTCTTTGGAGCCGTCATCAATGCAGAAGATCTCCAGCCGGTCAGCGGGGTAATCGGACGCGGCCACGGAATAAATGGCCTTCTCTACCATGGCCCCCTCATTATAAGCGGGGATAATGACCGTGACCTTGGGGAGGGGTCCTGAGAGGAGGGGAAAAGGCCGGTAGCGCCACCAGAAGTAGGTGCGCACCATCTGGAAAATTAAAAAGGATAGTCCATATGCGGCACCTATGGCCATCAAGGGCTTATGGTAGGTCCGCAAGGAAAAGAGGGCCAGGTAACCGTCCAGGGAACCCACTTTTGGGGCCACCCAGAAGGAAACCAGTAGTCCCAGGGGTACCAATATTTTTACCAATAGGTCTATGGTCTTTAAACGTTCAGTAGCCGGAAAAGGAGATCCATAGGCGGTCGCGGACTTTACTGCACTGGCTGATAATTGCATAAGAAATACGCCCAAACCTCAAGAGGTGGATTGAACTAATTGGGAGATATTATGGGCAAACCGTCGGGACCTGGCTATTGGCTGAACGCCAATTCTGGGAAAGCCGAAGGAGGTTATTGAAGAAGCCAATGGAGGAGAAAAGAGGCTCCAAAGGATGGTTCAGGAATCCAGGGAAGTGAGGCCCTCCCGGACCGCGTACTTGATGAGTTCGGCGACGCTTTGGAAATCCAGCTTCTCCATGATCTGGCGGCGGTAGGCTTCCACGGTTTTTAAGCCCAGATGCAGAGTGGCGGCGATTTGGCGGGGGGTTTTGCCTTCGGCGAAGAGCTGCAGCACTTCCCGTTCCCGGGGAGTCAGCACCGCAAAAGCGGAGTTGTCGGGGGCCGGAGATTTAAATTCTTCCACCACTACCCCGGCTACCTCCGGACTCAGATAGACCCGATTGGCCAGGACCAGTTTAATGGCCTTGATAAGTTCCTGGGAGGCGGAATGTTTCAAGAGGTAACCAGAGGCCCCGGCCTGGAGCATGCCTTTGACAAAGCGGCGGTCGGCATGCATGGACAGGGCGATGACCTTGATCTGCCGGTTTTCCTCGAGAATCTGGCGGGTGGCGTCGATGCCGTTGAGGTCCGGCATGGTAACGTCCATGACCACCACGTCAGGGCTGAGCTCCCGGGCCAGGCGCACCGCGGCCCGACCGTCGCCGGCCTCGCCCACCACCTGCAGGCCGGTTTCCCGCTCCAGCAAGGCGACGAGGCCTTCCCGCATGATCTGGTGGTCATCGGCCAAAAGAATTTTAGTGCTCATGGGACGTATCCGTGACGGCAGCGATGGCCAGGGGGACGGTCAGGATGACGTGAGTGCCGGCTCCGGGCTCGGACTGCACTTCCAGGACCCCGCCATAAGGGCGCAAGCGCTCCCTGATGCTGAAGAGGCCGAATCCGCACCTCTCCCGGAGGTGGGGTTCCATACGGGGCATCTGGAAACCTTCTCCGTCGTCACCCACCTCCACCTTCAGGTTCGCGCCGTCCCGCCGGATGGAAACCTCGACATTTTGGGCCTGAGCGTGCTTCACGACATTGACCAACAGCTCATTGACTGCCTGAAAGAGGAGCACCCGGACATCGTCGTCCAGGTGATCGGTCCGGCTGTTGCTAATAAACCGGGTGGAGATGCCGTGGTCTTTCTGGACCTGCTCCGTAAGCCACTCCAGGGCAGCATCCAATCCCAATTCATAAAGTATGGGTGAGCTGATCTTGAATGTCAATGAATGGGTGTCCCGGATAGCCTGCTCCAGGAGGCTGCCAGCTTTTTCCAGCTCTGCGGTGGGGAATCCTGGATACTGGCTGGGGAGGGATTTTTGCAACTCCCCCAGCCTGATGTTTGCCAGGGCCAGGGTGTGGCCGATTTGATCGTGGAGATAGACCGCCAGACGGCGGCGCTCTCGCTCTTCAGCCAGGGACAAGGAGGAGGCCAGAGACCGCAGGTTGTCCTGGTAAGCGGCTACCTGGCTTTCCGCCCTTTTGCGGACGCCAATTTCCTGATTGAGGCGATAGATGAGCAAGACGAGAAGAGAAAAACTGGCGAAGGTGCCGGCGGAGAGGACCCATAAAGTAATCCTGGTCTTGAGCTTCTCCTTGGCCCACTGGGGATTGAGCATCTTATTTTCTATATCCTCCATCTTTTCTAGGCTTTTCCGGATCCGATCCTGTAACCTGGCTCCCTCCCTGGCCACGGCCTGTCTTTCCTTCTCTCCTGCGGGCTGCTGGGCCAGATCGATGGATTTCTGGGCCAGGGCTCGCCGTTTTTCGATGAGGGGTTTTAACTCATCCAGGAGCCGCCGGGCGCCTGCTTCATCAGCAGTCACTTGATAGAGTTCGGCGAAGACGCGATCTATTTCCTTGACGGCTTCGCGATATCGCGCCAACTGTTCCTCATCCCCGGTGAGGATAAAACCCCTGGCTCCGGACTCGGCGTCGGCCAGATTGTTTTCCAGATCATAAATCAGGGAAAGGGTTTCCCGGATATGCGCCAACCTGTCCAGATCCAGCCGCAGCTTCTCCTGAAAAGTAACCAGGTAAACAGTGGCAAAAACCGCCACCCCCAGGGTGACCCAGACCGCGACCAGCTTTTTCCCCATGGCCGACCCCAGGGAATAAGAATTGCTTTTTCTGGCGGCGGCGTTTCTCATCTTTCTAAAACCATGCTGATCTACTCTACAGTTCCCAAAATTTCCCTTAACACCGTGTCCTTTTCACTCAATAATATACACCATTGTCATCAGAGATAAGACAATTTTCCGGCCTCCTGATCCAGTGACAAACTGCTGCAAGGCTTTTTCCAATCTGAAAGATAAATCTGTGGCAAGGAATGAGTAGAGCGCACTTTGGGGTTAGAGAATCTGGTCATAAAATTTAAAAGGAAGTCCTCTCGAAGAGGGAGGCCATTCTAGTTCAATAATTCATCTGGGTTGAAAAATTTGAGCTTAACGATACCTTGCCACTAGCAAAACTACTAATAAAATTAAAAAATTGTCGATATAGCCAATAGAGCGAAATATTTGGCCAAGCAGAGCTTTACCCCCGATTAGATTCCCAAGCGCAGCTTGGGAACCGGGAAGAGGGGGAGAGCAGGACGGGGACCAGTTCCGTGACTTGCCAATCGCCCCCGGTTTGGATAGGATGAGTCCATGAGCGCGGCGTTCAGCTTTTTTCTGCGGCTCTTTCTCTGCTTCGTGGCGGCCAAGTTTCTCCTCCTGGCCGTCGGCGTGGAAGGCCGGGGTTATCTGGTGGGCCTGACCCTCCTGTTTCTGGTCAACGTTTACTGGTTCAGTTACCTGGTATTCCGGAACCGGACGTCCTCTCCGGTGGCGGCTGACCGTAAGCCGCCGGGCAGCCCGGCGGCCGGGGCAGCCGAATCTGAGAAACCCCCCGTCAATCCGGCGCCCCCAGGGGTCTGAGCCGAGTTGCGATCAAAATAATCTTACCTGAGAACAATTAGTGAAGTCGCTGCGGCATAGTTACCCCCCTCTCGACCCTCCCCGTCCAAACCACTCCTTAAACAGGCGGGATGATCCCCGATTTTCCCCTGGATTATCTCGCCTGTTTAACACTTCTCCTCTTCGCGGTGGAAAGCAGGAGCCGTGACAGTCCAGGGGCTGACGGGTGGACGGGCAGCCGCTGGGCTGGCACGGACTCCTGCCGGGGGCGGAGCGTGGCTGGCATCGATTCATCCAGCGGCAGAGGATCGGCTTTGCGATGCTCTCCCGCTCTCGAAAATGTATGACAATGATTACAATGTACACGTTGCCCGGCCCTCCAAAATGTTAATAATCGGAGGTCGTTATGAACCATTCAAACGACACCCGGCTCAGCCTCCTTTTCCTGCGGGTTCAAAGAACTCAAAGAACCCGTAGCGCCGTCCGTGCGGGTTTGAGAAAATGTCCCCCGCAATGAAAGGAGAAAAACGGATTTTGAATAAAGTGGAGCTCGCCGCTGAGTTGGGTGTGACCAAGCGCGGTGTCGAGCAATTGATGCGTACCCGCAAAATTCCCTTCCTCGTCCTCGGGCATCGCACGGTGCGTTTTGATTGGGAAAAGGTCCAGCAGGCGTTGTTGCGCTTTGAAGTGAAAGCCGTGGGAGGATCGATATGAACCACGGCGTGCTATTGCGGGAGCTTTTGGAGGAGAACCACGGCGGGCCTGTGGCTGCGCCGTCAGGCGCAGCCACAGGTTCGCCGCTTAACCTTG
>JBKQVS010000021.1:0-3733 GCA_052139855.1 Desulfobaccales bacterium | reverse complement strand
GGCTGAGGTACTGCTCCGGGGGCTGGTTCTGGGGCACCACCGTGCCGATGACCGCCACCCCGGCCAGAATCAGGAGCAGAAAGACCGTCAGGCGGATGGAGGTCAACGTCCCCCACAGCCAGGACTTGGGTTTGGAATGAATCCGGGTGGCAGACATGCAGTCGTCGGTGCTTGCGTTTTCCTGGCTATGCCGTTATGGGGGCAGGGAGCGGCCGCAAAACGTGGAGTAGGGAGGATGACCCGGAAATAACCGGGGTACAGGCTCAGTCTTCTTCCAGATCTTCTTCTTCGCTCAAATGATCTTCATATTCCTCTTCGGTGAACAAGTCGTCGAACTCCTGGCCGGACGCCATCTCCACTTTGACCAGCCATCCTTCCGTCAGAGGATCTTCATTGATGATTTCCGGCGCCTCGGCGGCCTCGTAATTAACTTCAATAACCTCTCCGGAGATCGGGGCCTTCAATTCCCGCCGTCCGTTCTTGGCTTCAATCATGGTGAAGGGTTCATCCTTGATGAACTCCTCTCCTTCCTCGGGCAGGCGAAGACCGTAAATCTCCCCCAATTTCTCCTGAAGATAATCCGTCAGGCCGATGGTAACCTGCGTCTCATCATCCAACCGGACCCAGAAATGGTCCTGGCTAAAGCGCATCTCACCGATGGTACTCACCCCACTCCTCGTAATAGTCCGTTGCCCCGAAAAGGGTGACGCTGGGGAAATATAATAACCCCCAATAGGTTTGGCAAGGGTTTTTTGCGAGCCCGGGATATCTCCTTGCCTTATCGCGGCTTTTTTTCTTGCTTCGCCAACTTTGCTCCGCCCCGGCTTTTTAACTTGACAACCCGGGGTCCATTTAATAGTTTACTCTTAATTTCACAATCCCCTAGCAGAATGAGCAGAACTAGCAGAACCGCCGAAGGGAGGCTGGCTCCATGAAACAGATCAAAAAAATTCTCTTCCCCATTGATTTCACCTCGCACTTTGAATCCCTGCTGCCCTGGGTCTCCACCTTTGCGAGGAAGTTTGACGCCACCGTTTATGTCCTCTTTGTCGCCCAGGACCTGGCGAATTTCAACACCTTTTACGTCCCCCACGGCAACATTCAGGCCTTCCAGGAAGAGGCAGTGGAATCGGCCAAAAAAAGAATGGCCGCCGCGGTGCAGGAATCTTTCCAAGATTTTCCCAAGCTGGAAACCCGGGTGGATTTGGGCTCGGCTGCGGGAAAAATCCTCGAGTTGGCTAAAAAAGAAAAGATCGATTTAATCATCATGGGCGCGCATGGCCGCAAGGGGCTGGACCGGGCCATTTTCGGCAGCGTCGCCGACAAGGTGGTGCAAGGCGCCCCCTGCCCGGTAATGACCATCCATCCCTAAAACTCACTCGCCCTCAGCTCATGCCGTTCAACCCCTCCGGCCCCGGCCGGAGGGGTTGCTGCGTTGAGCCCGGCGTCGGCTGCCGTGTCCATCAGGTAAACCGCCCGGCTGCCGAGTTCCCCGGGAAAAGCCTTCGGCAATCGCTCTCTATCAATCTCGGATTTTGAAATAGCCTCTATGGCTCTGGCGCTCCACCCGGGCCGGCATAGGCCAAAAGAATCTTTTCCAGCTGCGCCGGCGGGGGCCTCTGGCCGGCCAGGACCACCCGGCCGTTGATCACCAGGGCGGGAAAAGACCGCACCTCATAATCCCTAAGCAGCGCCGGGGCGGTGATGTACTGGAGATCGGCGATCATGGCGTGGGCCGCCAGGATATTCACCACCTCCTGGTAGAACTCCTGGCACCCGGAGCAACCCAGTCCCAGGACCTTGATTTCCAGGCCGCGGGCGCCCTCCGCCTCCACCGCCTCGCCCCGGAAACGCTGGAATTCCCGCCACAGGGCCCGGCGATAATCGTCTTGGCAGCCGGAAGGAATATAGTTTACCCCCGCTGCCCGGCGCAGCAGTTCCTCCTGGGCCGCCTCCATTGATGCACCGGCCCAGGGCGACAACTCCGCAAAAATCTCCGGCAGGCCCTTCAGGCCCACCAGGTTTTTGCCGATCCGCACCTGGATGATGTCGTCTGCCATGCTGCTGGCGCCCCGCCGGGTTAATCCCGGATAAACTTTAATTCCCGCAGTTTTTGGATCAAGGCCTCTTGCGTATAAACGCCTTCGTGGCGGCCCACTTCCCGGCCGGCGGCATCCAGGAACACCTGGGTGGGCACAATGGCCACTCGATACCGGCGGAAGAGCTTTTCCTCCTCGTCTATATAAAATTTCTGCACCACAAACTGACCGGGATACCGGTCCCTGGCGGTCAGGATGACCCGTTCCGACGCCTTGCAGATGGGACAGTTTTTCCGGTCGAACTCCAGGAGCGTCGGCATGGCCTTGCCGGCCGGCGTCCCCTGGGCCAGGACCGCCGCCGCGGGCCCCAGGCACATCCACCCTTACAGCAGCAGCATCAACACACTGAGACGCTTCACCCGCATAGGAACGCTCCTTTGCCTTATTCCCGGCTGTCCCGGTCCGCCGGTGGAATCAGGAGGATGGGGCAGGGGGCAAACCGGGAGATGTTGTGGGCCACGCTGCCCAGAGAAATCTCTTCGATGGAGCCCTTGCCCTGGGTCCCCAGGACGATCAGGGAAATGTCCGTGCTTTTAAGGACTTCCAGGATGACCGCCACGGGATGGCCCATCGCCATCCGCGTCTCGACCTCGGGCACCCCCGCGGCCTCCAGCCGGCCCTGGAGCAGGTCCAGAAAATTCCGCGCCACAGCCTGGGCTTCGGCCTCGCCCTGGGGTTCGCCGGCCTTCCCCGGAGCCGTCATCAGGGCATGGAGCAGGGTGACCCGGGTCACCCCCCGGGGCGCCAACAGCTCCAGGTAGCACATGGCTTCGGCCGCGGTCTGGGAAAAATCCGTGGGAAACAACAGGTGAGACAGGATCTCGGTATAGTGCCAGAGGCAGCTGGGCTCCTGGCCCCCGGCCACCTGCACCGGCAGGACCAGGAGGGGAAACTGGGCATTGTGCAGGACCGCGCCGGAAAAGGTTCCCAACACGCCCTCCCGCCACCGGGCTTTGCCGTGGGAGCCGATGATGATCAGCGAGGCGCCGTGTTGCTGGGCCACGCCATTCAAGGAGCGACCCGGCAGGCCGATGGGGGTCTCGATGATCACCTCCAGGCCCTTTTCTGAAAGAACCCGCCGCTGGGCCGCCAGGCAGGAGGCCGCCGGGGCCGGCAGACTCTCGCCGGCGCCGCCGAAGAAATTCGGGGTGATCACGTAGGTCAGGATGACCCCGGAACACCCCAGCCGGCGGAGTTCGCCCCCGCACCCCACAATCTGGTCCCAGGCCGGAGACAGGTCGGTGGCCATCACCACCCGGTCAAATATGGGCCGCATCATGCCTCGATCTCCCCTCCCCGCCCCTGGCGCACCCCGGTGCCCCAGGTTATCGGCTTCCTTATCCATGAGTATAACAGGATACGGGAAAAATCAATGGCAGGGAGGCGGAGGGCCCGGATATCCCGGTCCCAGGCGAAAAAATCCCCTGCCCCCGGGGTTTTAGGACCAAAACGCCCGGATCGCACCCGGTCAAACCGGTGCGGTTTTTCCCCGGCTCTGACCCGCATTGCAATTTTCCCTTTATAATTTTTTCCTAACGGGTGTATATCAAATACGAACCATAAAGTTCGAGGCCTGATCTCATCTCTGCCGCGCCGTGGGGAGGTCAGCATGGACCATGCCGCTTTTAAGGACT
>JBKQVS010000020.1:0-2695 GCA_052139855.1 Desulfobaccales bacterium | reverse complement strand
GCCATGTCAAAGGCTCCTTTACCGGGGCCCACCAGAGCAAGCACGGCTTATTCGAACTGGCCAATCACGGCACCTTCTTCTTCGACGAGATCACCAATCTCAGCCTCAATATCCAGGCCAAGCTGCTGCGGGTGATCCAGGAGCGGGAGTTCATGCAGGTGGGCAGCCAGAAGCGCATCAAGCTGGACATCCGCATCATCGCCTCCTCCAACCGGGACCTGAACGAGGCCATCAAGAGCGGCGTCTTCCGGGAAGACCTCTTCTACCGCCTCAGTGTCCTTCCCATCCATCTGCCGCCCCTGCGGGAACGCGCCGAAGATATCCCCCTCCTGGCGGAGCATTTTCTACGCAAGTACGCCCAGAAGGGCAACCGCGAGGTCACCGGAATTTCGCCGGCAGCCATGAAGATGTTGTGCAGCTATGCCTGGCCGGGCAACGTCCGGGAACTGGAGCACACCCTGGAACGCATCATCATCCTGGAAGACGGCGACATCATCGAGCCGGAGCATCTTCCCAGCTTCATTTCCCAGCGCCAGGCGGAGTTCCAGGTGTTTCCCGAGGAAGACCATACCCTGGAGGACCTGGAAAAACGCTACATCCAGTTCGTCCTGCAGCGCACCAAGGGCCGCCGCCAGGAAGCCGCCCGCATCCTGGGAATCAACCGCAAGACCCAGAGCTCCAAGATCGAAAAATATCAACTGCGGGTGAGCTGATAGCTTGGCTGCCGCCCTCAGACCTTCTTTTTCAACTGGTCGGCCACCGATTGAATGGCCCGGGCCACTGCCTCCGGGTCCCCCAGGTAATAGTGGCGCATCGGGGTCAGGTCGTCGTTGAGCTCATAAACCAGGGGAATGCCGGTGGGAATGTTGAGACCGACGATCTCTGCCTCCGAGACCCCATCGAGATATTTCACCAGGGCCCGCAAGCTGTTGCCATGGGCGGCAATCAGCACCCGCCGCCCCGCGGCCACCGCCGGCGCCACGGTTTCATGCCAGTAGGGTAGAAAGCGGGCCACCACGTCCTTGAGGCATTCGGTGAGGGGAATATCCTCCGGCCGTAGGCCAGCATAGCGGGGGTCGCGACCGGGATAGTTGGGATCCTCCGGGCTCAGGGGCGGCGGCGGCACATCATAGCTACGCCGCCAGATCTTCACCTGCTCCATCCCGTGCCGCTCCACGGTTTCCGCCTTGTTCAAGCCCTGCAAGGCGCCATAGTGGCGCTCGTTGAGGCGCCAGCTATGCTGCACCGGAATCCACATCAGGTCCATCTCCTCCAGGGTCAGCCACAGGGTCTTGATGGCCCGTTTCAACATGGAGGTGAAGGCCACCTCAAAGGTGAACCCCTCTCGGGCCAGGGTGCGGCCCGCCTGGACCGCCTCCTCCAACCCCCGCCCGGAGAGGCCCACATCGATCCAGCCGGTGAACCGGTTTCCCTGGTTCCAGATACTTTCGCCGTGGCGCAACAACACGATCTTCTTCATGTTCTCCTCTCCTGTCGATTTCCGGGACGGGCCGCCGCGGCCCGCTGATCATCTTCCGCCCGGGCAAATTGGCCGGGGGCGTCCCTTGGTCTTCCCCTAATGGCGCGTAAGACGCGCCCTATGGTTGCCATTCTGCAAAGCCCTGTAGTCTTGTAGGGTGCGTCTGACGCACCATTACTATCATAAAAGTTACCCCGGCTTTTCTCAAGTCCTAAGGCCGCGGGGCGGATGCTGGCGCGCCGAGATTTTGCCGTAAATGAACCCCGCCGGAAGGCTAATGGCCCCCGGGGGAATTGCATCCCATCGGCAAACATGGTAGGTTTCGATTTTCGGGAGGAGACTCATTTGAACCTGCCCCTGGAGCATGCCAACCTGGAGTTCTTTCTCACCTCCGCCTCCTTCCTCATCCTGATCATCTACCACGTGCGCCTGGCCTACCTGGTGCGGCGCCGCCCCTTGACCACCTCCATCGGGGTCACCGACCACCTGCGGGGCCACTGGGTGGAGTCCGTCATGGCGGACCAGCGGGACATCCTGGCGGTCCAGACCCTGCGCAACTGGGTGATGGCCTCGAGTTTTCTGGCCTCCACCGCCATTCTCATCTGCCTGGGGATCGTCAGCGTCGCCGCCAGCCCGGAGAGGATGGCGGAAATCACCCCCAGCCTCAACGAACTGGTGCGGGAGCATCGGGTCCTGTGGCTGTTCAAACTGATGACCATCATCGTCGATTTCTTCGTCATCTTCTTCAACTTTACCCTGGCCATCCGCTCCTTCAACCATGTCAATTTCATAATTAACGTCCCCTCCACCCTGGCTCACAAGCTTACCCCGGATTACGTTGCGGGTATCCTCAGTCACGCCACCTTCCATTACACTTTCGGCATGCGGGGTTACTATATCGGGGTGCTCTTGGTGTTGTGGCTCTTCGGGCCCATCTGGATGTTGCTGGGCGCCATCATCCTGGTCGCGTTCCTGTCCCGCCTGGATCACAACATACCGCTCCCCCCCGGATAACCACCCAGGCGCAGACAGCCACCAGCCATGAACGCCGCCCCCGGCGCTTACTTAATAATATGTGTGGTCGTAACCAAAGAATATCCAATTGTTTTATTGGAACCTGGACTTTTTATACCAAGTTGCCGTCAAAAGTAGTAAAATCTTTTGTAGGGGCGCACCCATGTGTGCGCCCATCAAAGGGCGGACACACGGGTCCGC
>JBKQVS010000019.1:0-36270 GCA_052139855.1 Desulfobaccales bacterium | reverse complement strand
AGAGACAGGTGATGCCGGGTTTGACGCTGAACCGGCGCCGATGCCAGTCTTGATTGAAGCCGGCGTAATCCCACGGTTATTAGATAAACATGCAATAATTTATGATGATTTACTCGCATAATCGAAGTTACCTTGAAAGAAGTCTAGAACTGAGTCAGAAGAGGCGATGGACCTGAGGCCTGCCGATTGGCTTTATTTTCGGAAGGGTGGCTGGATTTCTTGAATTTCGCCTGATTGGCGCCGGAAATCCACCTGACCGATCGGGTTCCCATGAGAGGCCGCGGGCACGGACCCTCAGGGAAGCGGCGGCACGACATTATGCGGATAGAGTAAGGAGGAGTATCCGGTCATCCTGAACGCCGCAGATATCTCAACCGGGTGAAAAAGTGAGATGGGGCGCGGCGCTCAGAAGGACCTGGGGAGAGGAAGCGAGGAAGCGGATCGGCTTTTAGGGTTTCTGGTCTTTTTCCTGGTCGTACATGAGAGATACCGTTTGCGCTACCCTTTTGGCCCAGGTGGGATCATCCTGATTCAATTCAACTTCAGCATAGAAGTCGCTAAAGTCATGATCTACTAATTTGTAGGGGGTTCTGACGCTATCTGAGTCAAAGAAGGTATGGCGCAATTCATGTCTCAATACCTTTTTAATATCAGTATCATCACAATGGGCAATCAATTTATGATCTAAAAGCATGATATAATCGTAGCCAAATTCCGGCGCTTCATCCTTGGATAGAAATTTTACCAGCTCAGAAGGTTTGACTATTTTGCCGAGAGCGATATTGCCCCTATGGATCATTTTCTTTTTGTTAATCAGGAAAAGAATCTTTGCATTAGCCAAATGGGGGAAATGCTGGGATCTGATTTTTTCGTACATTTCAACAATGTGTTCGGGAACATGTTCATACTTCATAATGAGCCTCCGGTCAGGTAATTTGCCCAGGCATAAGTTGATAATATAGCATGGAGGGGTGCGAATAAAAAGCGATATTTATAAAAGGCGCCAGCATGCAAATGCACCTCCAGCCTGGGGTTTGACCGCGGGAGACGGACCCGCCGGGGGGCACCGGGGGTGCTGCGGGGAAGGGCCGATAAGGAAGGCGATCAGTTCATTTCATTGGCTCAGGGCCGGGAAGAGGACCAAATCCGGTTTAAAAAAGGAGAATTAGGGGGAAAGCATTACGGTGCGGCAAAGAATTATGTTTATTTTCTTGACATTGAGTAATTTTCTTGTAGAATATAAAAAGTTTAGCATGTCAGACTGAAAGCAGGGCCGCAAGTCCTGGACAGGAATCGGACGGGGATGCTACTTCCCGCCGATTTTTTTTTGCCTGACTGCTGTGCGGCCTGCTTTTTTGGCGGGAATATCACTGCAGTATCTGTAGGAGGTTTCACCATGAAGGAAACTGGTACGGTTAAATGGTTCAACGATTCCAAGGGGTTTGGCTTTATCACCCGGGAAAGCGGTCCTGATGTGTTTGTGCATCACAGCGCCATCCAGGGCGAAGGCTTTCGCTCCCTGGCCGAAGAACAGACGGTGGAATTTGAAGTGGTCCAGGGTCCCAAAGGTCCCCAGGCCCAAAACGTATTCAAGCTTTAGACCGTAACGTTTGATGATCAGAACTCCGACGGTCTAAAGACCCCGGAGTTCTGTCACTTTGACCCTCAGCGAGGGCAAAGCCCGGGGCGAAACCGTTACGGCCGGCCAGAGCGCGCCGGCAATCCGCCCCATCAAGATCTGCACGTCCGCCTGACCGCATCCACCGGTGCGAGGGATTTTCCCATGTATGTTTTCATGGCTTACGTCAGGGACCAAAATTTTTACCGGTTGCTGCCCCAGGAACTCCATCGATCATCGTCCGACCCTGAACGCCTCCAAGTGATGGCCTTCCCGCCCCTGGGAATCCAGACGCTGGCGCCGATTCTTCGCCAACAGGGGCACCGGGTGCGGCTGTTTGATATGTGTCATCCGCAGATGCAGGCGGAGCACATCGCGCAGGCGGCGGAAACCGAGCAGCCCGATGTCGTAGCGCTCTCCTGCCTCTCGACGACCACCTACCCGGCCCTCAAGGACCTGGCCAGGCGGCTGAAATCGGCGGCGCCGAACCTGCCTCTTATCGTGGGCGGCCCCTTTGCCACCATGAATTCGGACCGCATTCTAGAAAACTGCCCTGACCTGGACTGCGTGGCGGTGGGGGAGGGCGAAGAGCTGCTGCCGGACTATTTGAAGCACCTGGACGACCCGGGTGCTGTAGCCGGCCTGGTGTGGCGCAACGGCGGCGGGATCGTCCGAAACGCCTCCCGGCCGCTCATCCGGGACCTGAATCAGTTTCCTTACCCGGACCGGACCAGCCTGCCCATCGATTACATCGAGTCATTGCCCCTGGATGTCCCGGCGGTGCTCTCCCTGGATAAATTTTGCACCATGCAGACCTCGCGGGGCTGCCCCTATGCCTGCGTCTACTGCGATATCCCGTCCTTGTCCCGGGGCAAATGGCGCCACCGGTCGGCGGAGCACGTCTTGGGCGAAATGCAGCAGCTCAACGATGCGGGCTATCGCTCGATTTACCTGACGGATGATCACTTTCTCCTGAACCGCACGCGGATCAGCGAAGTGTGCCAGGGCATCATTGACCGCGGGCTGAAGTTCCATTGGGGCTGCGAAGGCCGGGTGGATGCGGTGGCGGTGGATCAGTTGCCGATTATGAAAAAGGCCAATTGCAATTTTCTGGCCTTTGGGGTGGAGGCGGGGACCCAAAAAGTCCTGGACCGGCTGCACAAGCGCCAGACCCTGAAGCAGGTTGAGCACGCGGTCAGCGAGGCGAAGCGGCAGGGGATCGAACGGGTGCACGGATTTTTTGTGATCAGCTCGCCCGGCGAGACCAAAAAGGAGGTCATGGCCAGTTTCCGCTTTGCGGCGCGTCTGAAGCTGGACACCTTCGGCTTCAATCGCTTGTGCGCCTACCGGGGCACCCCCTTATGGCGGGAGTACGTCGAGCGCGGGATTATTGACGACGAGCGCGATTGGGACAAATGGTTCAAGTGCTCGGACATCGACCCCACCGCCCTGTCGAGTGCGGCGGTGAACCAGGTGCGCATGCGGGGCTATGCCCGGCTTTTTGGCAGCCGCATTCTCCGGCGCCCCTTCCGCACCTACAAGCTGCTGCGCACCTTCGGCCGCCACATGAAGACGTCGGATATCCTCAAGTTACTCTACAGCCCTTTCCGGCGGCGGACCTTGAGCCGGAAGCCCGATCTCCCGGCCAGGATGATGGAGTTGGGCCTCAAGGAGCCTATCCCGGTCACCGTCACCATCCCGTGAGCCGAAGTCTCGGCTATCAGAAAGTCCTCCGGTAGACAAAGACATAGGCCTCCTGGTTGATATCAATAACCAGGTCGCCGCCGCGGGATTCGGCATAAATCAGCCAGCCAGGCTTGGCATCGCTGCAGCAGGGCGCCTGGGGCGAGAAGGCACCGGCGTCCCGGTCATACCAGGCCAGGAGCATGGGGTCAGGCCCCAGCTCCCGGGCGCGGCGGTCGGCAATGGCCCGGGCCCGGGCAAAATCCAGGGGTGCATCGGGAACGCCGATGTCGATGGGATCTTGGAGCATTTCCCGGCTCAGGGGGATGCATTCGGCCATGTAACCTCCCGGGGCGCAGCACGCGGTGCCCCTACAACTCCCCTCCCATCCCCCGGTATAGGTCTTGGAGGAGGGGCCTGCGGCCGCCCTTTTGCAAAGACCTCAAGATATCTTAATCTATCCTAATACCTTGTGGCGATCAAAGAGCTATTTTAGGCAGTCGCAGGTTTCAGCCTGCGATTGCACCGGTGAGACGCGCATGTCAGCCCTGGCCGCCAAATGAGCTTGAGATCAGACCAAGACAGATTATCTCCCCGCTCTTGAGTATCCCTTTGCCTTGCGGCGCTTTTCCCGGTAGAATGAGGGCGGCCCAATTCGGGCGGAGAATTTTCGTACTATTGCCCCAGGCCGGCGTGGAGGAGCGATGCAGAAAACCCGGCGATTTATCCCCGTCATGGTGCTGGCGCTGGCAGTGGCCGGCGGTCTGGCCTACTGGCTGGTATGGTGGGAAACCCGGCAGCCCACCAATACCTTGCGCCTAGAAGGGCACATGGAGGCCACGGAGACCGATCTGGCCTTCAAGGTTGCCGGGATCATCCAGTACATCTTTTTCCAGGAAGGCGACTGGGCCGCCATGAACCAGGTGGTGGCCGGCCTGGAGGCCAAGGACCTCAGAGATGAGGTGGACCGGGCCCGGGCCGCCCTGGCCGCGGCCAAGGCCAATCTGAACAAGTTCGAGCACGGGTACCGCCCCCAGGAGATCAAGGAAGCCGAGGCCCAGATGGGCAAGACCAAGGCGGACCTGGTGAATAAAAAGCTGGATTACGAGCGGTACGAAAACCTCTACAAGCGCAAGGTGGTTCCGGCTATCACCCGGGAGAAGTTCGAGGCCGACTACCTCATGGCCAAAGAGGCCCACAAGAGCGCGGTGGAGCAATACAGCATGCTGAATGAAGGCTACCGGGCGGAGGACATCGACCAGGCCCGGGGCCAGTTCAAAGAGGCGCAGGCGTCGCTGGAGCTGGCCCTGACTCGGTTGGGGTACGGCACCATTACCTCCCCGGTGAACGGCGTGGTTCTGGTGCGCCCCATGGAGCCCGGCATGACCGCGGCGGTGGGGGCGCCGGTGCTCACCCTGGGAGATATGGACAATATCTATTTCCAGGGGTATATCCCGGAAACCAACCTGGCCAAGGTCAAATTCGGCATGAAGGCGGTGGTGACCACCGACGCCTACCCGGGCAAGAAGTATCCGGCCTGGGTGTCCTTCATCAGCGCCAAGGCGGAGTTCACCCCCAAGACGGTGGAGACCTACAAAGAGCGGGTAACCCTGGTCTACCGCTGCAAGATCCGGGCGCAAAATCTCAATTACGACTTGAAGCCGGGGATGCCGGCGGAAGCGGTCATTCTCCTTGACAGCCAACCAGCCGAACAGCCCAAGCCGTGAGGCGGCCATCCGGACCGAAGGGCTGACCAAACGGTTCGGGACGCTCACCGCAGTGGATCACCTGACGCTGACGGTGCCGCCGGGGGAGGCGTTTGCCCTGGTGGGCCCGGACGCGGCGGGCAAGACCACCACCATGCGGATGCTGGTGGGCATCATGGACCCGGACGAGGGCGGGGCGCAGGTCCTGGGGTTCGACACGGTGCAGGAGTCGGAGGCCATCAAGGAGCAGATCGGCTATATGCCCCAGCGCTTCGGGCTCTACGACGACCTGAGCGTGGCGGAAAACATGGCCTTCTATGCCGATATCTACCGGGTGGACCGGGCGGAACGGGCCAGAAGGATGCCGGAACTCCTGGGCTTTTCGAACCTGACGCCGTTCCAGGACCGGCTGGCCCGGAATCTGTCGGGGGGGATGCGGCAAAAGCTGGGTCTGGCCTGCGCCCTGATTCACCGACCCCGGCTGCTCTTCCTGGACGAGCCCACCTTTGGGGTGGACCCCATCTCCCGGCGGGAGTTCTGGGAGATCCTCTACGGGCTTCTGGGCACCGGGATCACCATCTTCCTGTCCACCGCGTACATGGACGAAGCCGAACGGGCCCACCGGGTGGGGCTGATGCACAACGGCCGGTTGCTGGTGGTGGACACCCCCAAGGCCATCAAGGGCTCCTTTCAGGGGGAACTCCTGGAGGCCCGGGCCTCCAACCTGTGGGAGGCCCGGAAGGTTCTCAGCACGCATCCCCTGGTGCGCGGCTCCTTAGCCATGGGGGACCGGTTGATGCTGGCGGTGGACACCGCGGCCACGGCCATGGGACCCATCAAGGCAGCCTTGGAGCAGGCCGGTTTGACCGAGGTGGCCATCGAGCCGGCCCAACCCACCCTGGAAGAGCTCTTCGTCCAGATCGTCCGGCGGGATGAAAAAAGAGGGTAAGAGGGTAAGAGGGTAAAAGGGTAAAAGGGGAAAAGGGGTTGAAAGGCCATATTATAGCAGGAGCGTATTGCGCAGCCTGAGGTGTCTCAATTCCCCAAGCAAAGCTTGGAGCATCGCGGCGTTCCCAAGTGCAACTTGGGAACGAGAAAAAAAGGCTGCATCACTTAGTAGCCTCAACGTATAGGGCGGCCTGTGGCCGCCAAAATTCGGCGGGCACAGCCCGCCCTATGGAGACGGGAAAACCTGTGGCACCGGGAAGTGGGGCGGTGCGCTTACCACCCCTACAGGCTCATGATGGGGAAGGTTCGCTGGACATGACTTCTCTGGTTTTTGCCGTGAGCTGGGAAATGAGGATTGAAGCGTGATGCAGTCCCAGGAACAAGCCATAATCGTCAACAATCTCTCCCGGCAATTCGGGGATTTTAAGGCGGTGGACGACATCAGTTTTGAGGTCCGCCGGGGGGAGATCTTCGGCTTCCTGGGGCCCAACGGGGCGGGCAAATCCACCACCATCCGCATGCTCAACGGCCTGTTATTGCCCACCAGCGGCCAGGGCCGGGTGGGGGGGTACGACATCATCCGGGAAAACGCCCAGATCAAAAAGCACATCGGTTACATGTCCCAGCGGTTTTCCCTCTATGAGGACCTGACCGGGGAGGAAAACCTGACCTTTTTCGGCGGGGTCTACGGCCTGACCCCGGAGCGGCTGACGGCGCGGATCACCGAAGTGTTGACCCTGGTGGGCTTGGAGGACCGGCGCCACGATTTGACCCGGAATCTGCCCCTGGGGCTGAAGCAGCGGCTGGCCCTGGCTTCGGCCATCATCCACGAGCCCTCCATCCTGTTTCTGGATGAGGCCACCAGCGGGGTGGACCCCATTTCCCGGCGCAATTTTTGGGACCTGATCTACGCCATGGCTCAAGAGGGGCGGACTATTCTGGTGACCACGCACTACATGGAGGAGGCGGAGTTCTGCGACCGGCTGGTGCTGATCTACCAGGGGCGCATCATCGCCCAGGGCACCCCCGGCGAGCTCAAAGGGGAGGTGAAGGAAACCATCCTGGCCCTGACGCCGGATAACCTGGACGGCGCCCTGGATTTGATTAAAAAGTTGCCCCAGGTGGCCGAGGCGGCGGTCTTCGGGGATGGGCTGCACATTGCCACCAGCCGGCCCGAGGAGACCGAGCCGGCCATCCAGGAGGTCTTGACGGCGCATCAGATCGGCTGCGGACGGATCGAGCGGGTACGCCCCAGCCTGGAAGACGCGTTCATCTCCCTGGTGCAGCGGGAGGGGTAAGGAGCAGTAAGCAGTAAGCAGTTTGTCTTCAGCAGAAACGATCTTTAAAGGGATCATTGAAGCATTAAGCGGGAACTCAAAACCCAAAAAAAAAGAAAAAAGAAAAAAGAAAACCGAAAACCGAAAACCGAAAGCTGAGAGCTACAACCCTATGGACCTGAAGCGCACCTGGGCTATTTCCCGGAAAGAGCTGATTCACATCCGGAGGGACCCCATCAGCCTCCTGCAGATCATCCTCTTGCCCATCGTGCTCCTGCTGCTCTACGGCTATGCGCTGACCTTCGACATCAAGAACGTCACCCTGGCGATCTACGACCAGGAACGGAGCCAGTTGAGCGAGGACTTCATCAACGGCTTCCGGGGCACCGACTACTTCCGGCTGGTGAAGTTCACCCAGAGTTACGACGAACTGAAGCGCCTGATCCTAGAACGGCGCGTTCAGGCGGGCGTGATGATCCCGGATGATTTCTCCTGGCAGTACCAGACGGGGAAGACCGCCAAGGGCCAGGCGCTGGTGGACGGCACCGATTCCAACACCGCCAATATCGTGCTGGGTTACATCCAGGCGGTGACTTCGGCGTACAACCAGAAACTCCTGGCGCAGCGCTTCACCGGCAAAGGACCGGGCCGGGCGGAGATGCCGGTGGACGCCCAGACCCGGTTCTGGTTCAATGAGGACCTGGAGTCCCGCAACTACATCGTCCCCGGCCTGATTGCCATTATCATGACGGTGGTGGGGGCCCTGCTCACGGCCCTGACGGTGGTGCGGGAGCTGGAGCGAGGCAGCATGGAAGGCCTGATGGCCACCCCCCTGAAGCGCACGGAACTGCTCCTGGGGAAACTCGGGCCGTACTTTCTCATCGGCATGTTCGATATGGCCGTGGTCATGGGCATGGGCAAGTTTCTCTTTGAGGTGCCGCTGCGGGGCAGCCCCCTGCTGCTGATCGCCCTGGCGGCCATTTTCCTGATCGCCACCCTGGGGCAAGGCCTGCTCATTTCGGTGACCTCGGAGAACCAGTTGCAGGCCTTTCAGATGGCCATGCTCACCACGTTTTTGCCGTCCTTTCTGTTGTCCGGGTTCGTGTTCTCCATTTACCTGATGCCCCTGCCGCTCCAGATCGTCTCCTATATCGTGCCGGCCCGGTACCTGGTGACCATCTCCAAGGGCATTTATCTCAAGGGCCTGGGGATGGATTATTTGTGGCCCAGCGCCCTGATGCTGGCCGGGGCCGCGACGTTCTTCGTGGTCATGTCCATCAAGAAGTTTGTCAAGAAGATCAGGTAGGGGTGAGCAGTGAGCAGTGAGCGGTGAGCAGTGAGCAGTGGGCAGTGAGGGAAAATTGTCAGGGCGCCAAGGACCATGACAAGATCGGCAAAGACCCCGGGGCTGATTTCGTGAAATCAGCTAAAGAGGAAATCCGATGGGAAATGCGCTGACTCTGTTTGTCACGACTTTTACGACGATGCTGGCAGTGATTAATCCACTGGAATCCCTGCCCATCTTTCTGGAGCTGCTGACCGGGCAGGACGAAGCGGCGCACCGCCAGGTGGCCCGCCTGTCCTGTCTCTACGCCACGCTGCTCATATTTTTCTTTCTGGTGTTCGGCACGTTGATGCTGAAGATTTTTTCCGTGCCGCTCAGCATGATTCGCATTGTCGGCGGCATCATCCTGATGCGCATCGGGTTCAGTCTCTTCCTGCCTTCCGCCTCGGGCGGGGTGATCCACGGAGCTGAGAGCGGCTCGTCCCGGCAGGGGGTGGATTTTGCCTTCGTGCCCCTGGCCATGCCGCTGATGTTCGGTCCGGGAGTGCTGGCTACCGTTCTGGGCATGTGCTCCATGGTGCGCCATCCCATTTCCGAGTTTATCTCCCTGGTGGGCATATCCCTGGCAATATTGGCGGCGATGTTGGTAACTTACCTGACGTTAGCCTATGCCAAGGATCTCATGGGCCGCATCGGCGCCAAGGGGATAGACGCGGCCACCCGGATCGTCGGCTTTTTCGTGGCGGCCATGGGAATGGGGCTGGTATTTCACGGCGTGGTTGAGGCTTTGCAGACGTATCGCATCATACCCGGGGGCTGAAAGCTGACCACTGAGAGCTGAGAGTTATGTGGCGTCGTATCCGGCAGATTATCCGTAAGGAATTCATCCAGGTTTTGCGGGACAGGAAGCTGCGCTTTTTTCTCATCGTGCCGCCCATGGTGCAGTTGCTGGCCTATGGCTACGTGGTCAATTTCGACATCAAGCATGTGGCCCTGGCGGTGTTTGATGAAAGCCACACCATGGAGAGCCGACAGCTCATCGACCGGTTCGCCTCCAACGACTGGTTTAACGTCAAATATTTTGTCAAGAGCCAGAAAGAGCTGCTGCACCTGGTGGACCGGGGCGACATCACCATGGCCCTGTGGGTTCAGTGGGATTTCGCCACTCGGATGCGCCAGGGCAAGTCGGGACGGCTCCAGGTGATTGTGGACGCCACCGATTCCAACGCCGCCCTGATCGTCAGCCGGTATGCCGGCACGGTGATTGCCGACTATAACCAGCTGCAGTTGGACCGGCGATTGGCCAACCAGGGACAGGATGGAGCGGCCCAGTTCGGCCTGCCATTGGAGATCGAGCCCCGGGCCTGGTTCAACTCCAACCTCATCAGCCGCTATTCCATGGTGCCCGGCGTGATCGCCATGGTGGTGCTGCTGGTCAGCCTGATGCTGACCGCGCTGTCGGTGGTGCGGGAAAAAGAGATCGGCACTCTGGAGCAGATCCTGGTGACCCCCATCCGGCCCATCGAACTGATGCTGGGCAAAACTATTCCTTTCGTCCTCATTTCCATTGCAGAAGTGGCTATGGTCACCGCGGTGGGCATTTTGTGGTTCGAGGTGCCGTTCCGGGGCAGCTTTTTGGTGCTGCTTCTGGGCACCATGGCCTTTCTGTTCAATTCCGTAGGCCTGGGGCTATTGATTTCCACGGTCGCCTCGACCCAGCAGCAGGCCATGATGGCGGGCAACCTGTTCCTGACCCCGGCCATTCTCCTGTCGGGGCTCATCTTTCCCATCGCCAACATGCCGGTGTTCTTTCAGTACCTGACGTATCTCAACCCCTTGATGTATTTCGTCATCGTGGCCCAGGGAGTTTTTCTCAAGGGGGCGGGTCTGGCGTTGCTGTGGCCGCAGATCACGGCCATGACGGTTCTGGGCATGGGCATGCTGGGCCTGGCGGTGGCCAGGTTTAAGGTGCATCTTGCCTGAGGCGGGAGGCCGGCCGGCCGAATTATTTGCTTGGCTATGACTGAGCGGCGCACTATACTGAAAAAATTGGGCCGGATGAGCCTGGGGCACTATTTTCGCTGCCTAGACCTCCTCAAATTGCCACCGGTTCCTGGAAGACTTTAGATTGCAATCCTCCATACACAGCCCCCGAAATCAGCGCGGTTTTCCGTTCCGGTCCCGGATCTTTCTGGCTCTGCTCCTGTCGGTATCCTTGTTTACCACTGCCTGTTCCGGCGACAAAAAGAAGCCCCCGGTGCCGCCGGTGCCGGTCCTGGTGGCCACGGCGGTGGAGAAGACGGTGCCCGTGGAGTTGAGGGCGATCGCCAACGTGGAGGCTTACTCCACCGTGTCCATCAAGTCCCGGCTGGCCGGCCAGCTGGTCCAGGTCAATTTCAAGGAGGGCCAGGACGTGAAAGAGGGGGAACTCCTCTTCGTGATCGATCCTCGCCCTTATGAAGCGGCTTTAAAGCAGGCCGAAGCCAACCTGGAAAGAGACAAGGCCCTGGCCAACAAGGCCAAAGCGGACGCGGGGCGCTACGCCGAGTTGATCAGGAAGCAGTTTGTCAGCCAGCAGGATTACGAACAGGCCAAGGCCACCGCCGAGTCCCTGGGGGCCACGGTCCACGCTGATGAAGTAGCGGTGCAAAATGCCAGGCTGAATTTGAGTTATTGTTATATCAAGGCGCCCATTACCGGCCGCACCGGCAGCCTGATCGCGCACCAGGGGAATATGATCAAGGAAAACGCCGATACCGCCATGCTGGTGATCAATCAGATCCAGCCCATCTACGTGACGTTTGCCATCCCGGAGCAAAACCTGGCGGAAGTCCGGAAGTACATGGCGATGGAAAAGGTGCCGGTGGAGGCCATCATCGCCGGGCAGGAGAACAACCCCGAGGCGGGGGTTCTCAGCTTTATCGACAACGCCGTGGACAAAGCCACGGGGACCATTTTGTGTAAAGCCACCTTTACCAATGAGCACAAGCGTCTGTGGCCGGGGTTGTTCGTCAACGTGGTGGTGAAGCTCACCACCCAGCCCGACGCGGTCCTGGTTCCCTCCCAGGCGGTTCAGACCAGCCAGGAAGGGCAGATCGTCTTTGTGGTGAAACCCGATCTCACGGTGGAGGTCCGCCCGGTGGAAGTGGGACGCGCCATGAACAGCGAGGTCATCGTCACCAAAGGGCTCAAGCCCGGGGAACGTGTGGTGACCGACGGCCAGCTCCGTCTGGTGCCGGGAGCCAAGGTGGAGATCAAGACCGGGCTCTAAACGTCCCGGAGCGGCCCTATGCACTTCACCGAGCTCTTCATCCGCCGGCCGGTCATGACCACCCTGGTCATGCTGGCGATCCTGCTTTTCGGGGCCATGAGCTATCGCTACCTTCCGGTGAGCGATCTGCCCAACGTGGATTTTCCCACCATCCTGGTAACCGTCAACCTGCCCGGGGCTTCCCCCGAAACCATGGCCTCCGCGGTGGCCACCCCGTTGGAGCGCCAGTTTTCCACCATCTCCGGGCTGGACTCCATGAGCTCCACCAACGCTTTGGGGGTGAGCCAGATTACCCTGCAGTTCAACCTGAGCCGTAACCTGGATGCCGCGGCTCAGGACGTCCAGGCGGCCATCGCCAAGGCCGGGAAACAACTGCCCCCGGATTTGCCCACCCCACCGGTCTACCAGAAAGTGAACCCCGCGGACCAACCCATCCTCTATCTGGCCTTATACTCGGACACGTTGCCCCTATCCACGGTCAATGAGTATGGCGACACCTTCATGGCCCAGCGCATCTCCATGATCGACGGCGTGGCCCAGGTGCAGATCTTCGGGGAGCAGAAATTTGCGGTGCGCGTCCAGGTTGATCCCAAGGCTCTGGCCAGCCGAGGCATCGGGATTAATGAAGTGGCGGAGGCGGTGAAGAATCAGAACGTCAACCTGCCCACCGGGACCCTGTACGGCACTCACCAGGCGGTTACGGTCCAGGCCACCGGCCAGCTCCTGGCGGCCCCGGCTTACCGGCCCCTGATCGTCGCCTACCGCAACGGCCAACCCGTGCGCCTGTCGGACCTGGGCCGGACCATCAACAGCGTTTCCAATGACAAGGTGGTCTCGTGGTACAAAAACTCCCGGGCCATCGTGCTGGCCATCCAGCGGCAACCGGGCACCAACACCATCGAAGTGGTGGACTCCATCAATAAGCTCCTCCCCACGTTGCGGGATCAGATTCCGGCCGCGATAAAGATCGTCACCCTGTATGACCGCTCGACCACCATCCGGGAATCGGTGAACGACGTGCAGTTCACCCTCCTTTTGGCCCTGGGCCTGGTGGTGCTGGTGATCTTCCTCTTTCTGCGCAACCTCTCGGCCACCATTATCCCCAGCCTGGCGCTGCCTATGTCCATTGTGGGCACTTTCGCGGTCATGTATTTGCTGGGTTACAGCCTGGACAACCTGTCCTTGATGGCCTTGATCCTGTCGGTGGGGTTCGTGGTGGATGACGCCATCGTGGTGCTGGAAAACATTGTAAGGCACATGGAGATGGGGGAGGCGCCTTTCCAGGCGGCCCTGACGGGGTCCCGGGAGATCGGGTTCACCATTCTGTCCATGACCCTGTCGTTGGCGGCGGTCTTTATTCCGGTGTTTTTCCTGGGGGGCATCCTGGGCCGGCTGCTCCATGAATTCGCAGTGACCATCGCCGCGGCCATTCTGGTATCCGGCCTGGTGTCCCTGACCCTCACGCCCATGCTGTGCAGCCGTTTCCTGAAACCGCCCCGGGAGGAGCACCACGGCCATTTGTACGCCATCACCGAGCGGTTTTTCGCCGGCATGCTCAGGCTTTACGATGTCACCCTCCAGTGGGTGCTCAAGCGGCGCCGGGCCACCATGATCGTCATGCTCCTGCTCCTCATCCTCACCCTGGTCCTATTCGGCATGATTCCCAAGGGCTTTCTCCCCAACGAGGACCAGGGCACCATCTTCGCCTTCACCGAAGCCGCGGAGGGGATCTCCTATGATGCCATGGTGCGGATGCAGAAAGCGGCGATGGCCGTGGTCAGCAATAATCCCTCGGTGAGAAACTTTTTCTCTTCCGCCGGGGTCAGCAACATGAATGTATCCGGCAATACCGGCCGGATCTTCATCCGCCTCATTGACCGGAACAAACGTCCAGGGGTGGAAGCAATCATTCAGCAACTCCGGCCTCAACTCGCCACGATTCCGGGCCTCCGGGTCTTTCCCCAGGTCCTGCCGCCCATCCGCATCGGCGGCATGCTGACCAAGAGCCTGTACCAGATAACCCTCCAAAGCCCGGATATTAAAGACCTGTACCATTATGCGCCCCTGCTGGAAGCCAAGATGCGCGCCCTGCCGGGGCTGATCGATGTGACCAGCGACCTGCAGATCAAAAACCCGCAGGTGAACGTGGTGATCAACCGGGACAAGGCGGCCACCCTGGGGGTCACGGCCCAGCAGATCGAAGACGCCCTGTACTACGCTTACGGGGCCCGGCAGATCTCCACCATTTATGCCCCCAACAATGAATATGACGTCATCCTGGAACTGGAACCCCGGTATCAGATGGACCCCGCGGCCCTGCAATGGCTTTATATCCGCGCCAACGGCGGGCAACTGGTGCCCCTGGATACCCTGGCCAACCTGACCCGGGACCTGGGCCCCCTGACCATCAACCATTCGGGGCAACTGCCGGCGGTGACCATTTCCTTCAACCTGAAGCCGGGTGCGGCCCTGGGAGATGCGGTGTCGGCGGTGCAAAAAGAGGCGCGCCAGGTCCTGCCCGCCAGCATCACCACCAGTTTTTTGGGCGCGGCCCAGGCCTTCCAGGCCTCCATGCAGGGCTTATGGCTGCTGCTGGCCATGTCCATTCTGGTTATTTACCTGATTTTGGGGATTCTTTATGAGAGCTTCATTCACCCCCTGACCATCCTGTCGGGCCTGCCGTCCGCCGGGGTGGGCGCCCTGGTGGCCCTGATGATCTTCGGCATGGACCTGAATATCTATGCCTTTGTGGGGGTGATCATGCTGGTGGGGATCGTCAAGAAAAACGCCATCATGATGATCGACTTCGCCCTGGAGGCCCAGCGCACCGACGGCAAAAGCCCCCTGGAGGCGATTTATTCCGGGGCCCTGATCCGGTTCCGGCCCATCATGATGACCACCATGGCGGCCTTGATGGGGTCGCTGCCCATCGCCCTGGGGTTGGGGGCCGGGGCCGAATCCCGCCGGCCCCTAGGGGTGGCGGTGGTGGGCGGGCTTTTGGTTTCGCAGCTCCTTACCCTCTACATCACTCCGGTTTTTTACCTCTACATGGAATCCTTCCAGAAAAAAGCGGGCAAGCTGTTCAGGCGGGGGCGGCCAGAGGGCGTGGTGGGCCGGGAAGCCCCCGGGCCCGGGGCTTAACCGCTTCCTGACGCATCAATCCTTCGTGATTTATAGCGATTGCCAAAAGGTTTTTCCGCTTTGGCAGAGGCTCGAAAAACCAAATCCCCCCTAACCCCCCTTTGTCAAAGGGGGGAACTAGGGGGGATTGCTTTAACGGTCCCCCTTTGGAAAAATCCGTAGCTTCTGAAGGCGGGATGCGCGCCGCTTTCCCGCCCTACGGCTCTTTATTTTGATCGCCGATAAGCAAAGATGAGATTGTCAAGAGGTGGACGCGGCAGGGGCGGTTCGAGAACCGCCCCTACGTTATTCTGCCCGGCGAATCGATTGCCGGCGGGATATGTGCTAACAGATCCGGGGCAGGAGGTCGCCCGAAGGCGGGTCCAGGAGGCGGCTGGTGCCGATGACGGTCTTGACCTGGACCCGGCCGGGGGGGGCGGCGCTGACCCGGCCGATGACCCGGGCCGCCTCGCCGTAAGGACTGCGCCGGATGATGAACAGGGCTTTGGCCGCATCCTCGGGGGCCACGATGATGAGCATCTTGCCTTCATTGGCCACCTGGAAGACGTCCAGGCCCAGAGCCTCGCAAGCCGCAGCCACCGCGGGCGCCACCGGCACCCGGGCCTCGATGATTTCCATGGCGACTTGGGACTGGCGGGCGATTTCGTTTAAGGCGGCGGCGATGCCGCCCCGGGTGGGGTCCCGCATGGCGTGGATTTCGACCCCTTCCTCCAACAGGTTCAGGACCAGCCCGGTAAGGGGGGCGGCGTCGCTCATGATGGCCTCGCCCTCCAGGAGCTTTTCCCGGGCCAGGAGCACCGCGGCGCCGTGATCGCCCACGGTGCCGGTGAGGATGACCTCATCCCCGGGGCGGGCGGCGGCGCCTGAGACCCCGGGCAGGAGGACGAGCCCCACCCCGGCGGTGGTGATGAAGACCTTGTCGGCGGAACCCTTGGGCACCACTTTGGTGTCTCCGGTGACGATGGGGACCCCGGCTTCGACCGCGGTCTCCTGCATGGACCCGGCAATGGTCCTTAAAGTGTCGATTTCCAGGCCCTCCTCCAGGATGAAGGAGGCGGACAAGACCAGGGGCCGGGCCGCGGCGGTGAGCAGATCGTTGACCGTGCCCGCCACCGCCAGGCGGCCGATGTCGCCGCCGGGAAAGAAGAGGGGGTCCACCACGAAGGAATCGGTGGTGAAAGCGAGGCGCTGGGCGCCCAAGAGGACGGTGGCGCTGTCGTCACCCACGCGGTTGGGGTCACCATACCGGGCCAGAAAGACCTCGTCGATGAGGGCCGCCATCTCCCGGCCGCCGGCGCCGTGGCTCAAAAGGATTCGTGACATGGAGAGTATATCCTTTTCGAGGGATGGGAGAGGGTTAGTAAATTGTTGGGGTGAAAAGGGGAAAAGGGAAAAAGGTGAAAAGGATAAAAGAAATTACGATGTGCATCATTTTCCACTTTTCGCCCTCCTTAAATCATCTTTCATATCGATACGCCGCGGCGCAGGCGCCTTCGGTGGAGACCATGCAGGGGCCCAGGGGTTGGGCCGGGGTGCATCCTTGAGCGAACAGGGGGCACGCCGCCGGACGCCTGACGCCGCGCAGGACCTCGCCGCAGCGGCAGGGGGAGGGCGGCGGCGGGGTGAGGCGCTCCCAGACCTGGGGGAACCGGGCCCGGGCGTCGAAGCGGGCGTAAGATTCCCGGATGCCGACGCCGCTGCCGGGGATGGTTCCCAGGCCGCGCCACTCGGCGTCTTGGGGGGCGAAGACCTGGGCCAGCAGCTCCCGGGCCCGGGGGTTGGCGGGAGTCCGGACCGCCCGGGTGTAGACGTTATCCACGACGGCCTGACCCGCCTGGAGTTGGCGCAGGAGCGATTCTATCCCCAACAGCATGTCCAGAGGTTCAAATCCCGTGACCGCGCAAGGGAGACCGAATTCGGCGGGGATAAAGTCGTAGGCGGCGGTGCCGATGATGGTGGTGACGTGGCCGGGGCAGAGGAGCCCGGAAACCCGCACTTCGCCGCCGGCCAGGAGGGCCTTGAGGGCGGCGGGCATGGTCTTGTGGACACAGCAGACCGAGAAATTATCCAGCCCGGAGGCGGCCGCGGTCTGGATGGCCAGGGCGGTGGCGGGCATGGTGGTTTCGAAGCCCACCCCGAAAAACACCAGGTGCTTATCCGGGGTTTGCCGGGCCAGCTCCACCGCATCCAGGGGGGAGTAAACCACCCGCACATCGGCCCCCTGGGCCCGGAGGCCTTCCAGGGAGGTGTGGGTGCCGGGGACCCGGAGCATGTCGCCGAAGGAGACCAGGACCACGTGAGGTTCGGTCCCCAGGGCCAGGAAGGCGTCCAGATCGGACTGGGCAGTGACGCAGACCGGGCAGCCAGGACCGGAAATGAGGGTGACCCCGGGAGGTAGAAGGGACTTGAGGCCGAAGCGGGCCGCGGCCATGGTATGGGTGCCGCAGACCTCCATGACGGTGACGGGGTCTTTCGTAAGGGCCGTAAGGGCGGCCAGGGCCGCCAGGCGCCGGGTCAGGTCTTTTACCAGGGCCTGGTCGCGAAACTCGTCAATAAACTTCATCGGCCAGGCTCCGGAGCAGGGAAAGGGTTTCTTCGGCGTACTCGGCATCCACCCGGGCGATGGCCAGTCCGGCGTGAATGAGCACGTAGTCCCCCAGCACCGCCTCGGGGATGAGGTCGAGGCGCACCGCCCGGGTCACCCCATCCACTTCGGCCACGGCGGTGACCCCGGTGACTTCAATGAGACGCATGGGAATGGCAAGGCACATAATAAATCCTGTTTAACAGATTTATCCGGTTTTAAAAAGATAAGATCTTTTTAAAACCAGGGGAAAAAGGGAAAAGGCGAAAAGGGAAAAAGGAAAAAACCCGGGAGACCAAGCAGCGTTCATTCCTTTGCGCCTTTTCCCCGTTTTGCCTTTTTCCCCTCTTGGTTTATTTGCGCGGCGGCCACGGCCACCTGGCCCAGGGCGATGCAACCGTCGTTGGGCGGCGCCAGGGTATGGGTGAGCACCTCAAAACCAAGCGTCGCCAGGGCGCGATTCAGCCGGGAGAACAACAGGGCGTTCTGCATCACGCCGCCGGACAGGGCCACCAGGTTAAGCCCGGTCGGTTCGCGGATCAGGCGGCAGGCATCGGCCAGGAGCCGGGCCAGGGAGTGGTGGAAGCGGGCGGCGATGGCGGCGGCGGCCACGCCTTCGTGGCGGTCGGCCACCACGGACCGGAAGATGGACAGGGTATCCAGGACCAGGACCTCCCCCTCGTGGTGGATGGCCGCGGGGTAGAAGCCGTCATCGGGGTCGTCGGCGACCATCTCGAGTTCCATGGCCGGCTGGCCTTCGTAGGTCCGGAGGCGGCAGACGCCCAGGGCCGCGGCCACCGCGTCGAAGAGGCGTCCGGCGCTAGTGGTGAGAGGCGAATTGAGCCCGTCGGTCAGTTGGCGGTACAGGATGCGCTCTTGTAAAGGGGCATAGTTCAGGCCCAGCCGCCGGGCCTGGCCCAGGAAGTCTTCCCCATAGAGGGCATAGAGATAGGCGGCGGCCATGCGGCCCGGGTCCTTGACCGCGGCTTCCCCGCCCGGGAGGCGGACGGCGGCGAAGTGGCCGGCCCGGGTGAAGCCGGCCAGGTCCGCGACCAGGAGTTCCCCGCCCCAGACGGTGCCGTCGGGGCCGTAGCCGGTGCCGTCCAGGGCGATGCCGATACCGCGGTCGGTGCGGCGGTTTTCCGCCAGGCAGGCGGCGATGTGGGCGTGATGGTGCTGGACCCCGATGAGGCGCACCCCGGCCAGACCCCTGGCATAGCGGGTGCTGAGATAGTGGGGGTGGAGGTCATGGGCGACAATGGCCGGGTCCTGGCGGCACAGGGCCTTAAAATGGGTGACGGCGCGCTGGTAATAATCAAAAGTCTCGACGGAATCAAGGTCGCCGATATGCTGGCTGAGCAAAGCGACGCCGCCCGCGGCTACGCAGAAGGTGTTCTTCTGTTCGGCCCCCACGCCCAGGATGGGCTCGGATTTGAGGGGCAGATAGACGGGCGATGGCACAAAACCCCGGGCGCGGCGGAGGGGGATGACGGCAGAGGCGGCAACGGGGCGGACCACGGAGTCGTCGCAGGGCACCTGGATGTCCCGGTCATGCATCAGGAAGGCGTCGGCCAGGCCGGATAATTTGCGGCGGGCCTCGTCGTTCGTGTGGACCAGGGGCTCTTCGCTGAGGTTGCCGCTGGTCATCACCAGGGCGGCGGGGGCGTGCTCCATGAGCAAAAAATGCAGTGGGGTGTAGGGCAGCATGAGCCCCAGGAAGCGGTGGCCCGGGGCCACGCGGGCCGAGACGGGGGCGCCGGGGCGCCGCGGGGCCAGGACGATGGGCCGCTCCCGGGAGAGGAGGAGGGATTTTTCCCGGTCGCCCAGGTGGCAGAGACGCTCGGCTTCGGCCAGATCGCGCACCATGAGGGCAAAGGGTTTGGCCACGCGGCCTTTGCGCTCCCGGAGGGTTTTAACGGCCGCGTCATGGCGGGCGTCGGCGGCCAGGTGAAAGCCGCCGAGGCCTTTGACGGCGACGATTTTTCCTTCTTTAAGCAGGCGCGCGGCGGCCGGGAGGGCATCCAGGTCCAGGCGGCGGTCCCCCTCTTCCAGCCAGACCCGGGGGCCGCAGACGGGGCAGGCAGTGGGTTCGGCGTGAAAGCGCCGGTCCTCGGGGTTCTCATATTCCGCCCGGCATTGGGGGCACAGGACGAAGCCGGCCATGGTGGTGTTAGGGCGATCATAGGGCACTTCCCGGATGATGGTGAACCGGGGGCCGCAGTTGGTGCAATTGGTGAAGGGATAGTGGTAGCGCCGGTTGCCGGGGTCGGCGATGTCGGCCAGGCAGTCGTCACAGGTGGCCACGTCCGCGGGGATCAGGGCTTCGGTGGCGGCGAGATGCCGGCTCTCGCGAATGGCAAAGCCGGCGGCGCCCCGGGGCTGGGCGGCGCGGCTCACCACGGCGTCGATCCGGGCCAGGGCCGGGGCTTCCTCTTGAAGCCGGGCGATAAACGTGGCCAGGGAGGCGGGCGGGCCTTCGATCTCGATTTCGACACACTGGGAAGTATTACACACCCAGCCGGCCAGGTGATGCAGCCGGGCCAACCGGTAGACAAAGGGCCGGAAGCCGACGCCTTGCACCACGCCGGTCACCTTGAGCTTTTTTCGGGCCAGAGTCTCCAAAATCGCCAGATGCCGCGTTGCCTTGCGGCCGGGAACCTCCCGAGGGTGCGGCGGATCAATGCTCCTTAATAAAAGTATAACAGATTTTTAATAAGTGCGGACCATGCCGGGGGAAGGTTTCCCGGCGGCCTGGAGGCGGCGGCGGCGGGTTGCGCCCGAGGCGCCACGGCCCGGGCTGTCATGCAACTCTGGACGACTAAAAGAAAAATGTGGTATAGAGAAAATAACCCACGCAGGTGGGGCGGATGGTCCTCTCGTCAGACGCAGGTTTCGGCAGGGGCGGGGAGGGGGCCTCAATCCCGGCGGGCCGGTTGGGCCGGCCAGCGGTCTATGCGAACAGCGCGTTACCCGGCCCGGCCCGGGGGAGGGAATAGCCTTGAAAGATTGCACAGAAGTGGAAATTTTGTTGGTGGAAGATAACCCGTACGACGCCGAATTGACTCTTAGAGCCTTGAAAAACAGGGGGCTGGCTAACAAGCTGCTCACCTTTCCGGACGGGGTGGAAGCGCTGGACTTTCTCTTCGGCACCGGGGCATACGCCGGCCGGGACCTGACGGTGCGACCCAAGGTGGTTCTCCTGGATTTGAAGCTGCCCCGGATGGACGGCCTGGAAGTGCTGCAAAGGCTTAAAGGCGATGAGCGGACCAAAACGATTCCCGTGGTAATCATGACTTCGTCCCAGGAAGAGTCGGATATCGTCAGGAGCTATGACCTGGGAGTGAACAGCTACATGGTCAAGCCGGTGGACTTTGACCAGTTTTTCCGGGCAGTGGAAGAAATGGGCCTCTACTGGCTGTTATTGAACAAAATTCCGAGTTGACCGGTCAAGCATAGGTTCAGCCAGAGACCGGCAGAAATTCTGATAGCGGTCGGAGAGATTCATGGAGCGTGCCCTGCGTATTTTGATTCTGGAGGATTTGCCCAGCGATGCGGAGCTGATGGTCTATGAGCTGCGGCAAGTGCAGATCGCCCACTCTTACCGGCGCGTTGACCACCGGGACGCTTTTGTCGCGACGCTGGAGGCGAATTGGCCGGACCTCATCCTGTCGGACTTTAATCTGCCGGGTTTCGACGGCCTGGAGGCCCTGGCCCTGGCCCAGGCCACATGCCCGGATACGCCCTTTATCTTTGTCTCCGGGGCCATGGGTGAAGAGGTGGCTATTGAGGCGTTGAAGCGGGGGGCCACGGATTATGTGCTCAAGGACCGCATTTCCCGCCTGGGTCCCGCGGTGCAGCGGGCCCTGCGGGAGACCGAGGAGCGCCGGGAGCGCCGCCAGGCCGTGGCCGCGCTGAGAGAAAGTGAGGAAAGATACCGTCTCCTGGTCAAGAACCTACCTGGGGTGGTGTATAAAGGCTATGTGAATTGTGAGGTGGATTTTGTCGATGAGAAAGTGGAGGAGCTCACCGGCTACGCCAAGAGACAATTCGATACCCGGGAGATGAAGTGGACCAGCGTCTTGCTGCCGGAAGACTTTCAACGGTTTAAACAAGCTTTTCTCAAAGGACTGCAAGAATCAGGGTCATACATCCGGGAATACCGGATCAGGCGAGAAGACGGAGAGGTCATCTGGCTCCAGGACCGGGGCCAGATCATCTGCGGCCCGGACGGTAAGGTGGAATACGTCAGCGGGGTGTTTTTCGACATCACGGCGCGGCGCCAGGCCGAAGAGGCCCTGCGGGAGAGTGAAGCGCGGTTCGCCTCGTTTATGCGGCACCTCCCCGGCACCGCGGTCATGCGGGACTTCACGGGGCGTTATCTCTTTGCCAACGAGGCCTGGGAAAGGATTCAGCCCCGAGAGCGCCCGGACTGGGAGGGCAAGACCATTGGGGAGGTGTGGCCGCCGGAGATGGCGGCGCAAATTTACGCCAGCGATCAGCAGGTCATCACCCAGGGGGAACCGGTGCAGGCCATTGAAAAGATTCCCCAAGAAGACGGCATCCACAACTGGCTGGTCAATAAATTTCCCATCCTGGACCAAGACGGCCGGCCGATCCTGATTGGGGCGGTGGGCGTCGACATCACGCTGCGGCGGCGGGCGGAGGAGGCCCTGAGGGAATCGGAGCAGCGGCTGCGCTTTCTCACCTCGCAGCTCCTGAGCGCCCAGGAGCGGGAACGGAAACGGATTTCCATGGAGCTGCACGACGAGCTGGGGCAGAGCCTGGCGGTGCTGAAACTCCAAATCCGGGCCATTGAACGGGCCCTCAAGGACGATCAGCAGGACTTAAAGGCGGAGTCCCGGGAACTGCTGCACTATCTGGACGGGGTGATTGACGATGTGCGCCGCCTCTCCCGGGACCTGAGCCCGGCGATCCTGGAAGACCTGGGCCTGCAATCGGCGTTGAAATATTTGATCGATGGGGTCAGCAAGCATTATACGGTCAGCCATGTCTTTGGGGTGGAAGATTTGGATCAGCTATTCCCGTCCGAGGCCCAGATTATGATTTACCGGATTTTTCAGGAATGCCTGACCAACATCTCCAAACATGCCGGCGCCACCGAAGTTTCCATTGCCGTCAAAGAAAAGGATGGCTTGATCTCCCTGGTGTTTGAGGACAACGGGGGAGGTTTTGATACGTCTCAGGCTTCGGCCCGCCGGGCCTCCGGCCGGGGCCTGGGTCTGGCCGCCCTGGATGAGCGGGCCCGGATGCTGGGGGGGACTCTGAAGGTCCGGAGCCAGCCGGGGTCCGGCACCAGGGTGACCTGTGTCATTCCCGTTAATCAGGTAAAGAGAGCTGCGGGCAAATAATGCGGGAACGGTGTCCCCCTTCCCGGCTTCAGGGTGATGATGGAGGAGCGCGATGGAGAGCCCTTTCAAGATTTTGCTGGCTGACGACCACGTAATGTTTCGCCGGGGCGTCAGGAGTTTGATTCAAGGGATGGACAACGTGGAGGTGGTGGGAGAGGCCGGTGACGGCCTTGAACTTCTGCGACTCATGCAGGATATTAAGCCCCACCTGGTGATCATGGATATCTCCATGCCCAACCTCCGGGGTCTGGAGGCCACCCGGGAGATAAAGATCCTGGACCCCGGGGTCAAGGTCTTGATCCTGAGCATGCACAAGGACCGGGAATACCTTTACCACGCCTTGACGGCCGGCGCCGAGGGCTATCTGCTCAAGGAAGATGCGGACGGGGAGTTGATTTCGGCCATCGAGACCTTGCGCAAAGGCGGCACCTTTATCTCCCCCCTGCTGTCGGCGCAGGTGGCTGATATTTTCATAGATAAATTCCGGTCCGGGGGCGAGCCCCCGAAGGCGCCGGAGGAACTGCTTACCGTCCGGGAACGGGAAATCATCAAGCTCATCGCCGAAGCAAAATCCAGTAAGGAAATCGGTGAACTGCTCTTTATCAGCAGCCGGACGGTACAACACCACCGCGCCAACATCATGAGAAAATTAAAATTCAAGAAAACCGCCGACCTGGTTAAGTATGCCATCCAGAAGGGTTACATCATGGCCTCGCCCTTCTGACCGTTCTTTGGGCTTCGCCGGCCGCGGGCCGGCGTTTTTGCCTCAGCAGCCTGCTGTCATTGCCCTCCCCGTGGGGTTCAAGCCTCCCCCCGCCAAAATTTATGTACCCTGCCCTGGTTGCCGATGCTGTTAGGACAATTTAGGTATTTTTGCCCATGGGAGAATAGGCACTAGTGTCAATTTCCTTACTGGCGCGGTTGCGCTACGCTACACCCGAGGGTGGAATTACGGGTGAACACAGAGCTCAAGCGCAGCCGGCGGGTGCAAAAAACCATGGACCACCCCTATTATATTTTGTTGGCCGACGATCATGTCGGGTTTCGCCGGGCAGTGAGAGAAATCCTGGAAGAGATCCCCGGGGTTGAAGTTACGGGGGAAGCGGGCAATCGCCGGGAACTGCTGGAACTGTTGCGGCAATCCCCCCCGAAACTGGTGATCCTGGATATAGCGATGCCCGATCTCCGGGCCGGGGAAGGCACGCAACTGATCAAATCGCACTACCCGGACACCAAGGTCTTGATTATGGTCATGGACCAGGAGAGCGAATACCTGAACCACGGACTGGCGGCCGGTGCGGCCGGGGTCTTGCCGAAACAACATGTGGCGGCCCAAATCGCCCGGGCCATTAGCGCAATCCGCCGGGGTGAGATCTATTTGCCGCCCCAGGCCCCGGGGAAAAACTCTTCCCGGAATGCGGCACCGACGGCCACCGGGGGTGGCCGGTGTGGTGGGACCGACTGATAGGCATTTTTACCTAAGGGGAAATAGGTAGTTTCGCGGATTGACCTCAAACAGAGAACGGAAGTCTAATGACATTAAGCTGAGTCCCTGGCTTTCACCTGACACCAAGGGACGTCACACCAACCCGGGGGACAATGAGGGACACGCGCATGGCTAAGTATGACATTCTCCTGATCGGCGATGACACTGACCTCCTGAAGACGATGGGCTGGGTTTTGGACTATAAAGGTTTTGCGGTCAAGGTAACGGCGTCTCCGGAGGCCGCTCTGGAAGCCCTGGTGAAAAAGAACTACGACCTGGTCATTGCCAAGCTCAGCACGGATGATCGGGGGAGCCTGGACATCTTGCAGCGGGCCAGGCGGCTCAATCCTGAAGTCAAGCTCATGGTGGCCAGCGGCAATAACGATGCCATCTTTCCCCTGGAAGCCTATGAACTTGAAGTAGATGATTATCTCCTGATGCCGGTGAGCCCCACAGAATTGTGGCGCCGGGTGATTAACTGCCTGGAGGGCCAGGAGGTGATGGACCTCCAGCCGGTCAAGAGTGCGGCGGCAGGTTACCGGACGAACGATGTGGCTGGATCGCAGATGGCGCTCATGCTCCATGATATCCGGTCAACCATGATATCCACCGCGGCGTCGTTGAAACTCATGGCCCGGGGCACGCATGGGGACATGAGCAAGACGGCCAAGGCAAAACTCCGTGAAACCACGGCGCGGGTCGAGACCGCGATTCACCTGACGGAGGATTTCATCGGCAAGTCCCTGGCGGACCGCGATCCTTTAGAAAGCAACCGGGACAACCTCGATTTGACCGAAGATATAGTGGAACCGGTCCTGGCCGAACTGGCGGCTGAAATTCAGGACCAACAGATAACGGTGGTGAACCGGTTGCCTCATCCGGGGGAAGGCAAGGTTCCGGTCAGGGGCGGCAGATTGTGGCTGAAGTCCGTGTTCCGGAATCTCATTAATAACGGCATAAGACACGGCGGCCGCGGGTGCACAATCGTGGTGGATTTCGAGGCTCAGGGGTCCGCCGGGCGTTTGCAGGTATATAATACCGGGCAAACCGTCCCGGAGGATTGCCGCTCCATGCTGTTCTCCTATGACCGGAACCTGGCGCATGCCAAAAAGAGTCGCCGGGGTTTGGGCCTGGGGCTCTCCCTGAGCCGGGATATCATCCAAAACTACGGCGGCGACATCTGGTATGAAGCGAAACAAGGCGGGTCCAATTTCGTAATGTCATTACCCCAGCGTTGAACCCGGGCGGGAGGCCAGGGTGGCCCACGAGTGGCGTTTTAAGGCGCCATGGGCCAAGGAACCATCGCCCCAGCAGGGCAGGAGGCTATCATAGGCTTCTGCCCTGTTGTTTTTGAGGGGACGCCGGGGCAGCGCAGGGGCTATGAAGGAGAAGATTTGCGGAAATGAGGCCCTCAGCGTGATTTTACCTTGACATCGGCAGTCTAGATCACTAAAAAGACGATTAGGCATGTCAGAACAGAGCCAGGGCGGGGCCCTGGGCGCGAACCGGAACGGCAGACACGCGCCGTTTCATTTTCTGGCTGCTTTTTTCCGTCTGTGCCGCCCGCGGCATGGCGGCAATCTTCAGGAGGATGGATTCAGCATGAGAGTGAAGGGTACGGTAAAGTGGTTTAATGATGCTAAGGGTTACGGTTTCATTTCCCAAGAGGACGGCACCGATGTCTTCGTGCATCATTCCGCCATCCAGGGGGAAGGCTTCAAGTCCCTCCAGGAAAACGAGGCGGTTGAGTTTGAGGTGGCCCAGGGCGCTAAAGGACTCCAGGCCCAGAACGTCATCAAGCTGGGACGTTAAAGGGTAGCTGGTTTGTAGCTCCAGGGGTTTTATACGAGTTGCGGTCAAAAAGCTCTTTTATGTAGCCGCGGGCTTCAGCCTGCGAGGGCACAGGCGAGACGCCGGTGCCACCTTTTGACTACAGCGTAGTATGAGGCCCCTGGGGCCTGGTCATTTCACCGGCCTGGGGCGGGCTGCTTTGCCGCGGCGCCGCCCGGGCGTTTCCTCCATGGTGCGCCATTCCCCCGGCGCGGCCTTCTCCCGGCCCGGCGCCAAAGACCGGCGTTCGAACTATACCCTCCTGTGAACCCTGTCATCCCTGTTTTTACTCGTTCTCCGGGGCCCGGTAGCCATATGGGGGGTTGACCGGAGCCGTTTTTATTGTTATTTTGTATCATCAGGAAGGTTCTGGCCCAGGGGTCGTTTCGTATGTCCAAACTTGCCGATTACTTCACCAAGGCTGACCGCAAGAAGCTCTTCTTCGACTATCTCAAGCTCGTAGGGATCCTGGAGATCGTGATTTTTATCGTGGTGGTCCTGTGGGCTTCCGACGATAAATACCACCGGGTGCAGTCCGCCTTTCCCTGGCGGGAATATGTCTTTGTGGCCTTCGCCTTCCCCATCGTCTTCACCTTTCTCATGGGGGTGATCATCACCGGATTCAACTATTTCCTGGGAGGGGAAGCAGAAGTTGCGGCGGACAGCAGGGAGACTCCCGCCAATCAGATGGAGGCGGTGATCAGTCAGATCAAGCGCCTGCCCTACTTGAGCCTGTTATTTTTGTTGCTGGTGACCATTTTCGCCCTCTATAACATGAACCATATCATGGCCTGGCTGGGTTCCCTGGGCTATAACACCTTCCGCTTCCTGAGTTACGTGCTGGCCGGACTGGGCGTCATCGTGGTCATCTACGTGGTGTTCTTCCTGTTTTTCAAGTACCGCCTCAACCATAAGCACATGAAATACCAATACTATTCTGATATTTCCGCCAAGCACGGCCTGATTATCCTGGATGACCAGACCGTGCTCCACAAGAACGGCAATCTCCTGGTGAAGGGGCGGCGGTGGCGGGGTCCCAAGCAGGTGGGGACGGCCCCCGACCAGAAGGAGTTATATGCTCCGGAGCCTGTCAATCCGGAGCACCTGCCGTTGCCCAAACCCTGATGCCCTCGACGTCTGCGGGCCGGGGCGCCAGAAGCGCCGCCTGCGCCTGCCGCATCCTGATCATGGCTGCACTGCCCCTGGAAGTGCGGCCTTTTTTGCGCCGGGTCAAGGCGGCGGCTCGCCGGGATCTGGGGTGGCCGGCCTGGGAGTTTGAGGCGGGATCGGGAGTGGCGGCCCTGACCGGGATGGGTGAGGCCGCGGCCCGGCGGGCCGGGGAGACCCTTTGGGGCCGCTGCCGCCCCCAGGTCCTGGTCTCCCTGGGGTTCGGGGGGGCCCTGACCCCGGGGTTGGCGGCCGGGGATCTGGTCCTGGGAGAGACTTTTTGGCGCTATAACCCCGAAACCCGGGAACTCAAAGGGGGTCCGCATCCGGCTCCCCCCAGGCCCCTGGCTTTCCTCTGCGGCGCCCTGGCGCAGGCGGGGCTCAGGGCGGTCACCGGCAGTCTGGTCACCACCACCCGCATCATCCATAAGGGGAGCGAGGGAGGACCCCTGGCGGGCTTGGCGCACCCGGTGCTGGACCTGGAAACCGGCGCGCTGGCGGAGATGGCCGCGGCGCGGGGTCAGGCCTTTTTGAGCCTCAGGGCCATTACCGACACGGCTGGAGAAGAGATTCCGGAATTTCTCCGTACTGCCGGGGACCAGGGGGCGAAGGTGGGGGTTGGGGCGGCCCTGGGGTGGCTGGCGGGCGACTTGAGGCGGGTTCAGGACCTTTTGCACCTCTGGCGCCGGAGCCGCGGCGCGGCCCAGGCGTTGGCCAGGGCCTTGATGGTTTTGTGGCCGTTATTGCCGGCGGCCGGGGGCGAGCTTGAGGGCCAGCCAGCTCAGGAAGGGCAGATAGATGAAGACGCCCACCCATCCCAGGCAGGTCTCGCCGATGAGGAAAGTCATGGCCAGGTTGAAGCCCAGGATGCCCAGGTAAAGAGCGGGGCCCAGCAGGGCCTGGGAAGGGAAGCGGCGCCGGCCCCAATCCCACCAGGGGGAGGGGGGCACCCGGGTGATGATAAGCTGCAAGACCCGGATGAGTCCTAGGGCCACGAGAAACCAGCCGGCGAAATTGCTCAAGGTGACGCCGAAATAGACCCCGGGCTCGGGATAGCCGTAGATTTGCCCCAAAAACCAGCGGTAGCCCCGGAGGGCCAGGGGGTCGATGACGATATCCAGGGTCACCATGAGGACCGCGCCCAGGATGAGCGGGCGCCAGGAACCCAGGGTTGCGTCCTCCCCCCGGAGAGAAAACCGCCTCCCCTCCCAGCCGCCCGGGGTCAAGGCCAGCAGCGCCAGGGAATAGCTGGCATAGGCCAGGAAGACATAGGACAGGGAATCCATCAAGGGCACCCCGGCCACCCAGATTTCCCGGTCCAGGGTGGCGGGGATGTAGAGGTACTCGCCGAAAGGGAAGCCGAAGTTAATGGAGCAGCACTCCGCGGCCCAGGAGATGAGGTAGCCCAGAACCAGGAAGGCCAGGGCCCGGCCGGCCCCCAGGTGCCAGACGGCGATGACCAGGTAAGCCCCCAGGAAGATGAACACATAGGGCCGCAGCCAGACGGTGCCCGCCAAAAGCCACAAAAAGTGGGTCATACCGGTCTTCTCCTCTTCAGGTACGGGGGCTGGGGTCCCGCAGCGCAAAACCGCCACCCCGGCGGCGGAGTGGTTTGAGCAGCAACCTTATCACAAAGGCGGTTTTACGGTCAATCGGCGGGGTCGGGCAGGCGGGGTTGGGATTCGCAATGGGCTGATAGTGCATGATAGAAGTTCTTGCCGTTATGGTACCTGCTCCAAAAACCCAAATCCCCCCTAACCCCCCTTTGTCAAAGGGGGGAACTGCAAGGAATGGCTTTTAAAGCCCCCCTGGGAAAAGGGGGAGTTAGGGGGATTTAAACATCAGTAAGTCGAGGGGATTTAACCATCAGTAAGCGGACGCATGGGTCCGCCTCTCTATTTTAACGATACATTACCGGTATGAGCGCAACCCGGTATGACTGGTCCTGGACCCGGCTCGCCGGCGGCTGATTTCCGCCCGACTCTGTGATACAATCAGAGGCAGATATCCGGCCGGGGTCTTGGAGGAACACGGATTGCACCCCGCCGCCTGGGGAGGAAGTTCTCGGTGAAGGTAGTCCTGGCCAGCACCGCCGGTTTTTGCATCGGGGTCAAGCGGGCGTTGGAAATGGTCTTGAAGGCCATCAACGAAAACCAGCCCAAGATCTACACCTATGGACCGCTGATCCATAACCCCCAGGTCCTGGAATTACTGCGGGAACGGGGGATTACGATTCTGAAGCCCGGGGAAGAGATTCCGGCGGGACTGGTGGTGATCCGGGCCCACGGGATTCCGCCCCAGGAACGGCGCCTGCTGGAGCAGGCCGGCGGGAGCATCATCGACGCCACCTGCCCCCGGGTGGCCAAGGTCCAGGCCATCATCCGGCGCTGGGCCGCCAAAGGGTGCGCCACCCTGATCGTGGGGGACGCCGACCATCCGGAGGTTCGGGGCCTGATGGGCTACACCGAGGCACGGGGTTTCGTGGTGTCCACCTCGGAGGATGTGGCCGGCTTGCCTGATCTGGACAAGTTGATCGTGGTGGCCCAGACCACGCAGAGCGAGAGCCAGTTCGAGGCCCGGGTCCAGGAAATTGCCGCCCGGTTTCCCCAGGCGCAGATTTTCAATACCATCTGCGACGCCACCGCCTCCCGCCAGGCTGAGGTCCAGGAACTGGCCAGGCAGGCGGAGGCCCTGGTGGTAGTGGGGGGGCGCAACAGCGGCAATACCCAGAGGCTGGTGGAGGTCTCCCAGGAGACCGGCATCCCCACCTACCATGTGGAGACCGAGCAGGAATTGGATCTGGTGGAAATCAGCCAATACCAGACCGTGGCGGTGACGGCCGGCGCCTCCACCCCCAACTGGCTCATCGGCAACGTGGTGAACACCTTGAAGCATGCCTGGGCCTTCCGCCCGGGTTCCTGGACCAACTATCTGTACCGGGCCTGGCGCTTTTTTCTCAAATCCAACATCTATGTGGCCATCGGCGCCGGGTCTTTGAGCTACACCTCATCTTTGCTGCAGCAGGTGGAGCCCCAGTTCACCTATTTTTTCGTGGCGTTTTTCTACGTCTACGCCATGCATCTGCTGAACCATTTTACCGATAAGGCCTCCAAGCTCAACGATCCGGTCCAGACCATGTTTTACGGCCGCCACCGACGCTTTCTGCTGGTCACCGGCTTCCTTTCGGCCTTCATAGCCCTGGGTCTGGGGGCCTACCTGGGGCCGTTGCCCTTTATCTTTGTCCTGGTCATGAGCGGCATCGGGTTGATGTACAGCTTTAAGATCATCCCGGAGCGCCTGGCCCAGTCCACCGGCATTTACCGGCTTAAAGAGATCCCCGGGTCCAAGACCATGTTCACCGCGGTGGCCTGGGGGGTGCTGGCGGCGCTCATCCCGGTGGTGTGCTCGGACCAGGAAACCTCGGGGGCCACGGCCATCGCGTTTTTCTTCGTGGCGGGGATGATCTTCATCCGCTCCGGGCTCTTTGAGATCATGGCCATCGAAGGGGACCGGGTGGTGGGCAAGGAAACCCTGGCCATCGCCCTGGGGAAAGAGCGCACCTTTACCCTGCTGTTTTTCGGCTCCCTGGCATTTATCGCCATGTTGCTGGGGGCCGCCTGGGCCGGGGTCATCCCGTCCCTGGGCTACACCCTGAGCCTGTCCGGCGTCTACATGCTGGGCTATCTTATTCTCTACCACCGGAGCCAGATGGAGTCGAGTCTCATGCTGGAATCCCTGGTGGAAGGCAACATGATCGTGGCCGGAATTTTGGCCTTTATCTGGGACCCCTATAACGTCATCCTGTAATCCGGCGAGGGCCGCACCACGGCCACCGGGACTGAGACCGTTTTACCGGCTGTGGTCACGCGGGTCTGAAGCCACTCCGGGAGGCCGGATTTTGTTAAAAAGCGAGTCCCGAGCAACCGGGTGACAACTGCCCGAAACCGCAGGTGGAACGAGTCTCCGGGACCATGCATTTTTTTGCAATTTTTTATTGACAAAAGGTTTACCTCAATTTAATATGGCCGTGGATAAAACCGGTAACGGAAAGGAGGTGGGCGAGAAGCCAACGATAATCAGCAGTTAGGCGAAAATGGAAAGGAGAAACTGGTAACCACTTTCCTAAATTAAAGGGGGGAACAATGAAAAAGTTTATCGTTTTTGCGGTAGTTTTGGCTTTACTGGTGCCGGCGGCCGCTTTTGCCGTGACGGAATTCACCTTGGGCGGCTTCATCAAACTGGACACCATGTGGGACTCCGACGGCGCCGTCGGCAAAAACCTTAATGGAGCTCCGCTTCGTAACAATGATGCAAACGCCAACCACGGACGGCTGAAGTTCACGGCCCAGGGCTCACGGTTCAACATGACCATCAAGGGACCGCAGCTCTGGGGAGCCCAGGTGACCGGCTTCATCGAAATGGACTTTGATACGTCCGAAAGACCGGTTGCGGGCACTGCCTTCACCGCTTCCAATTCCTACACGCCTCGCCTGCGCCACGCCATGTTCCGGTTCAACTGGCCCACTTCTGAGTTGCTGTTCGGCCAGTACTGGTCCATGTTCTGCGAATGGTACTCAGAGATGGCTGAAGACGGCCCGTTGCAGCTGACCGGTACGCCTACCGCAAGGCTGGCTCAGATCCGGTTCAGCCAGAAGTTTGCAGGGGCCTGGACGGTGGCCGGCCTGGTGGGCGATCCGAACCAGGCTAATTTAGGGACTGCTGCTAATTTTGCTAATGGCCCTTATAATGCCAATATCAACAACGGCCAGTCGGCGGAAACACCCCAGGTCCAGGGGAAAGTCCAATTCCAACAGGACTTGTGGGGTAAGGCGGCCTATTACGGGGTGCCCACCCCCTTCACGGCTCAGGTTGTAGGCGGCTGGCAGCGCAATATCATGCGGAGCCAGGGCGTGGTAGCCGCTAGTTTGGGGAATAATACAAACGGTACTGGCGTCGTAGCGGAAAACGCTTTGACCGCCGCTACCATCAACGTCCAAAACCAGTACCTCAACCCCTGGTTGGCCATGGGCTCCTTGTTCGTTCCGGTTATTCCGACTCATAGCGCCAATCTGGCCGGGACCGCCTCGATCCTCGCCAATTGGTGGATCGGCCAGGGCGTGGAGACCTTTGGGTTTACCGGCATCAGCAACAACCTCTACCAGTTTAACAATAATTCTGGAGGGGGAACTCCCTGGTACGACGCCGTGCTGCTGAAAAAATTCGGCGGTTTTGTCCAGGGCCAGTACTACTTTAACAACCAGTGGTTCATGGACGGCGTCTACGCTGTCAGCAAGGCTTATAATGTGGACCGCAGCCGGATGCTCTTAGGCGGTCACGTGTTTGGGGCCAATAACATGGAATGGGCCACGGGGGATAATGCGCAAACGATCCAACAGATGGCCATTACCCTGTGGTACCGTCCCATCCAGGCCATCAAGTTCGGCTTACAGTACGAGTATGCCGCGGCCCGCTACTTCCAATACATCCTGCCGACAGCTGCAACCAACGGCATTGGGACGCCTGCCAACAACGTGAACAGAAGCGCTTTTGGGCAAGACAACCGGGTGGAGTTCGTCGGGTTCTTCTACTTCTAACCTGAAAATCGGTTGACTTCAACCAGCCCACGGGGTACTATCCCCGTGGGCTTTTTTTAGTTTTTAGTTTTTGGTTTTTGGTTAAGGGGAAGGGATGACGGGAGTTGAAAAATCACGATCGTATCGGGACCTGGAAGTCTGGAAACGTTCTATAGCCTTGGTAAAACATATCTATGAAGCAACATCTCAGTTTCCCCCCTCAGAAAACTTCGGACTGGTGCAGCAAATGAAAAGGGCGGCGGTTTCCATTCCATCCAATATCGCTGAAGGGCAATTCAGAAATTCCGCTAAAGAATTCAAACAATTTCTTTCCATTGCCCTTGGTTCGACGGCGGAGCTGGAAACCCAACTAATTATTGCTCATCAAATCAATTATTTACCCATTGCAGAATTTAATTCACTCTTAAGTGATCTGGAAATTATCATGAAAATGGTTAGGAAATTGTCTATGAGCCTATCCAGATAACTAATTAATTTTATTATCTTTATAAAAAATCAAAAATCAAAAAAGAAAAACGAAAAACGGAGTGTGGAATGCTAAGGAAATTATCTTTAATGCTGCGGGTGGGGTTCCTGCTGCTCGTGATCGTCGCCCTGCTATCGGGGGGCTGCGCCACGATGAAGCAGTGGGCGGGCTATACGACCAGTGACGACAATGAAGAAACGGTCCCCCCGGAGGCCCAGCAAGAGACAGTCATGATTGACGGCAAGCCCTACGTCCGCAGTAAAAATCCCTACTGGCTCAGCTACCCCAACGCGCCCGAGTATCTCTACGTGGAAAAGGGCAAGGAGTTTGTGGGGGTCCAGCAGAACCTGATCAATTCCCTGGCCAAGGCCATGGGGGTGCAGCAGGCCAAGACTGCGGGCAAGGGCATCCCCCCGGATCAGCTCCAGGAAATGGTGCGGACCGAGGTGGACCGCGTCCTGAAGGAGCAGGGGCTGGGAGGGTTTGTCTCCCAGGGCAAGGAGGGCGGCAGCGCGGTGGTGGGCCGAGCCGTGGCGGTTATCCCCGACCTGGATACGTCTAAAAGCTCAGAGGGCTTGAACCGCACCCTGGCCATGTCCCTGGGCGGCGCCATGGGAAAGACGAAAGACCTGAAGGTGGCCGCCCCGGAAGCGGTGCAGGAGGCCCTGCGCAAGACGGCGGTGGCGGGCAAGCTGACGCTTTCCCCCAATATCAAGGCCCTGGGGGATACCCTGGGGGTCCAGGGGATCATCCTGACCGGGATTATGCCACCGGAAGGCGGGGCTCAGGGAGCCATGGTTCTGCAGGTCTATAACAGCTTCACCGGCCTCCAGGAAGACGCCATCGTGGCGCCTGGTGGCGGGGGGGGAGTGAATCCCGAGAGCGTCAACAAGTTCGCCCAGGACAGTTACCTGCGGGTGGCCGGTGACCTCGCCAAGATCGCCTGGTTTGGGCGGGTGGAGTTTGTCAAGGAAGGCAAAGTTTACCTAAGCCTGGGGCAGAACTCGGGCCTCAAGGTGGGCGACCGCCTCAAGGTGGTGGAACCGGGTAAAGAAGTAGTCAACCCCACGACCCGCTCGGTCCTGGGTTACACCTCGGATGTCCCCCAGGGGGAGATCAAGGTGACGGAACTTCTGGGCAACAGCGGCGCGGTGGCGATGCCGTTGAGCGGCGGCCCGTTTAAGGCCAACGATAAGGTGAAAGCGGCGAAGTAGAGACGGTTTTCGGTTTTCGGTTTTAAGTTTTCGGCAAAGAAAACGAGAACCATATTTAAGAAGCGTAGGGGCAGTCCACGGCTGCCCCTACGCTTTTATGCCATCGAGGCAAATTGGACGCGCTCCATCACACCCTTCCCCGCGGTTCTTATCTTTTCACTGAAAACTGACAACTGGCAACAGAAAACCGTCCTTAACCGATTTTCTCCATCCCCCCCATATAGGGGCGCAGTTTTTCGGGAATCACCACACTGCCGTCGGCCTGCTGGCAGTTTTCCAGGATGGCTACCAGGGTGCGGCCCACCGCCAGGCCGGAGCCGTTCAGGGTGTGGACCAGTTCGGTGGACTTGGCCCCGGGGCGGCGGCAGCGGATCCCGGCCCGGCGGGCCTGGTAGGATTCGAAGTTGCTGCACGACGAGATTTCCCGGTAGAGACCCTGCCCCGGCAGCCAGACTTCGATGTCGTAGGTTTTGGCCGCGGCAAACCCCATATCCCCGGTGCACAGGACCACCACCCGGTAGTGCAGGCCCAACTCCTGCAACACTTCCTCGGCATCGTGCAGCAGGCGCGCCAATTCATCGTAGGAGTTTTCGGGCAGGGTGAACTTCACCAGCTCCACCTTGTTGAACTGGTGCTGGCGGATGAGGCCCCTAACATCCTTGCCGTAGGAACCCGCCTCGGAGCGGAAACAGGGGGTGTAGGCGGTGTAACAGAGGGGGAGGTCCTCGGCCGGGAGAATTTCATCCCGGTGGATGTTGGTGACCGGCACCTCGGCGGTGGGCACCAGGTAGTAGGGCAAGCCTTCCAGCTTGAATAAATCTTCCTGGAACTTGGGGAGCTGGCCGGTGGCGCGCAGGGAATCGGCGTTGGCGATAAACGGCGGCAGCACCTCGGTATAACCGTGTTTTTGGGTATGCAGGTCGAGCATAAAGTTGATGAGGGCGCGCTCGAGCAAGGCCCCGGCGCCGCGCAACAGGGCGAAGCGGGCGCCGGTGATCTTGGCGGCCCTTTCGAAATCCAGGATGGACAGGTTCTCGCCGATATCCCAGTGGGCCTTGGGGGGAAAGTCGAAGCGGGGGGCTTCGCCCCAGGTGTGGGCCACGGGGTTGTCGTCGGCGGACGTGCCCAGGGGCACGGAGGCGTGGGGGAGGTTGGGCAGATTGAGGAGGAAGTCCCGCACCCAGGCGTCCTGGGCCTCGGCCTGGTCCTCCAGGTCTTTTATATTGGCGTTAATGGAAGCGGCTCGCGATTTGGCCTCTTGGGCCTCATCCCGCTTGCCGGCCTGCATCAAGGCCCCCACCTCTTTGGACCGGGTGTTGCGTTCATGGCGCAGCTCTTCCAGGCGGGTCAGGAGCTGGCGGCGCTGGGCCTCGCGGCCGCGGTACTCATCCAGGGAGATTGCCTGGCCGCGGTTTTTCAGGGCCTGCTCCACTTCGTCCTGGTGTTCTCTGACAAACTTCAAATCCAGCATGGGTAGCTCCCGGGGTAGCCCAACCTGAGCAGAGGGTTTTAAGTCCCCCTTTCTTAAAGAGGGATTTAGGGGGATCATGCAACGCTTATGTAATCCCCCCTACCGCCCTTTATAAAGGGGGAAAAATAAGGCTTTTGCATGTCATATCAATAACAAAGCG
>JBKQVS010000018.1:0-25405 GCA_052139855.1 Desulfobaccales bacterium | reverse complement strand
AGGGCGTGTGCCCTTAGCCCCCTCCCCCATCTCTCGCCTAAAGTCGAAATAGGGAGTTCTTAGTCCCCCGCCGGCGGTCGCCGCCCGGCCCCCCGGGCCGCGTCCACCATGGCGAAGCCCCACACGGCCATGAGCAGGCCGCACGGGATCCAGAACAGCGGGTGCGTCACGGTATCCAGGAGCAGGACCTTGACCAGTTCCCAGGTCAGGGGCCGGGGGTAGAACACCGCCATATATTCCTGGGAAAAGAGCACGATCCCCACCAGCAGGAGCACGCCCAACAGCAGGTTGGTCCCCAGCACCAGGGCGACGCCCTTGCGCCGGTCCTGATTATAGAGTTGCCCCAACCCGGGAAAGACGAAAGCCGAGAGCAGAAAAGCCTTGATCCCTTGCCGCATGCCTCATCTTATCCCAAAGCTTCGCCTCCGGTCAAGGCAGGGTAGGAGGGCGAGACACTTCCCCGGTCGGTAGAGGTCTCATGGCGCTATCCCCAGGACTTTTAGTTCATTAACCCTGCGCCTTTAAATCTGCGGGCTTGAGCATGGCATAAGCCAGCCGCATCACCGGGGTCGGGATGCCATTTTGCTGACCCAGACGGACCACAATGCCGATCATGGATTCCAACTCACAGGGCCGGCCAGCCTCCAGGTCCCGTTGCATGGAAGGTTTCATGCTCAGGGGGCTAGTATCAATGAACCCGAGGGTCTGGGTGACCAGGTCGCCATCCAGCTTGACCCCTTGGGTCCGGGCGAGAGCGACCACTTCCCGGATGGCCTCGGTCAAAATGGCCCTGGCCTCCGGCACCTCCCGGTATTCGCCGCAGCTGACGCGGGTGAGACACCCGATGGCGCTTATGGCAGATATGAAGACAAATTTCGTCCAGAGAACCTGGGCGATGTTATCGGTCATTTCCACGGTTATGCCGGCGGCGGCAAGGGTCTGGGAAATTTTTTGAATACGGGGCGTCATTTTACCGTCCAATTCTCCCAGCACGATACGGCGGAACTGGCTGTATTGGGCGATTACCCCTGGGGCTTCAATGGCCGCGGAAAGCCAGGTGGCTCCCCCCACGAGGTGCGAAAGGCCCACCTGAGCCCCGAGCCGCGCTGCGGCGTCTATACCGTTTTGCAGGGACATGATGAGCGTCTCTGGCCCGATCATCGGTTTGATTGCCTGAGCCGCGCTATCGGTATGGTAGGTCTTAGGGGTAAAAAGGATGAAATCCACCGGTCCGACCTCGGCGGGGTTATCAGTGGCGTTGGCTGGGGCTACCAGGAAATCGCCATGGACGCTTTTCACTTGCAGCCCCGCGTGGCGCAGGGCCTGAAGATGCGGCCCCCGGGCGATAAAGATCACTTCGTGCCCGGTTCGGGCCAGGAGTCCGCCATAATATCCGCCTACGCCCCCGGCGCCCACAATCGCTATCTTCATCGACTCCTCCCGAGCTCTAGCGGAACCCTCAGTTTTCCGCCGGCCTGCTGCGGTAGGGCCCGTCTGGCATTATGTGCATTATGATAACATAAAGATAACCTGGTTTCCTTTTCCTCGCCGCCCCGGCTGAGGTGCCCATCACTCTGCCGCGTCGGGTCAGAGAGAGCTGCACCACCACTTAGTCCATCGTAGCTCCAAGCGCTTCCTCTTATTGATTCCTTGCCGGCATGGGATGTGATACCATAATAAAATTGTCTTCCGGAGGCTGCTGGATGAATTATAAAGAGACCCTCAACCTGCCCCGCACCGATTTTCCCATGAAAGCCGATCTGCCCCGGCGGGAACCCTTGTTCCTGAAGCGCTGGGCCGAAATCGACCTCTATGGCAAGATCAGGGCCCAAAGCCAGGGGCGCCCCAAGTTCGTCCTCCACGACGGCCCCCCCTATGCCAACGGCCACATTCACCTGGGGCACGCCTTAAATAAGATTCTCAAGGACATCATCGTCAAGTCCCGCCAGATGACCGGCTACGATTCACCCTACGTCCCGGGCTGGGATTGCCACGGCCTGCCCATCGAGCACCAGGTGGACAAGGAAATGAAGGCCAAAGGGGTGCGCCTCTCCCAGGTGGAGGTCCGCCGGCGCTGCCGCGCCTACGCCGAAAAGTTCATCGACATCCAGCGCGCCGAATTTAAGCGCCTGGGGGTCCTGGGCAACTGGGACCACCCCTATCTCACCATGCGCCATAGCTACGTGGCTGAAATCCTCGAGGAATACGGACAGTTCTCTTTCAGCGGCGCCATTCACCGCAGCAAAAAGCCCATCCATTGGTGCGCCACCTGCCGCACCGCCCTGGCCGAAGCCGAAGTGGAATACGAGGACCACCGCACCCCGACTATCTTTGTGAAATTTCCACTGGTTAAGGCACCGGACCAGGTGCCGCAGTTAGGCGCTGATAAACATAAAAACGTCTCCCTGGTCATCTGGACCACCACCCCCTGGACCCTGCCGGCCAATCTCGCCATCGCCGTCCACCCGGACCTGGAATACGCCGCGCTGGACACCGGCGACGAAGTCCTGGTGGTGGCCGCCGACCTGGCCCTGGCCCTGCTGAGCGCCTGGGGGCTAAAGGGACAAGAAATTCTCCGGGTCAAGGGACGCGCCCTCGAAGGCGCCGTCTGCCGCCACCCCTGGCTGGACCGCGACTCCCAGGTCATCCTGGCCAACTACGTCACCCTGGAGGCGGGCACCGGCCTGGTGCACATCGCCCCGGGCCACGGCCAGGACGACTATGTCTTCGGCAGCCGATACGGTCTCGCCCCCTATTCGCCGGTGGACGACGGCGGCCGGTTCACTCAGGAAGTCCCGGAATTCGCCGGACAAAAGGTCTGGGAGGCCAACCCCGGCATCATCGAACTCCTCAAGGAGCGCGGCCGGCTCCTGGCCGCCGCGGACACCACCCACAGCTACCCCCACTGTTGGCGCTGCAAAAAGCCCATCATCTTCAGGGCCACCGAGCAGTGGTTCATCTCCATGGAGGCCAACGATCTCCGGACCAAGGCCCTGACGGCCATCGACCGGGTCACCTGGATTCCCCGCTGGGGCCGGGAGCGCATCTACCAGATGGTGGAGCGCCGCCCGGACTGGTGCATCTCCCGCCAGCGCGCCTGGGGCGTGCCCATCGTCGCCTTTCACTGCCGGGCCTGCGGCGCCGTGCTCCTCACCCCCGAGATTCTCGCGGCCATCATCCAGCGGGTGCGCCGGGAAGGCGCCGATTTCTGGTTCGACACCCCCGCCGCCGACCTGCTGCCCCCCGGCGCCGCCTGCGCCTGCGGCGCCTCCGACTTCAAGAAAGAGACCGACATCCTGGACGTCTGGTTCGATTCCGGGGTGAGTTGGGCCGCGGTGCTGGAACCCGACCCGGATATGGCCCTGCCCGCCGACCTCTACCTCGAGGGCTCGGACCAGCACCGGGGCTGGTTTCACTCCAGCCTCCTCACCTGTGTCGGCACCCGGGGCCAGGCCCCCTATAAAGGGGTCCTCACCCACGGCTTCGTGGTGGACGGCGACGGCCGCAAGATGTCCAAGTCCCTGGGCAACGTCATCGCCCCCCAGGAAGTCATGGATAAATACGGCGCCGAAATCCTGCGGCTCTGGGTGGCGGCCGAGGACTACCGGGACGACGTCAGGCTGTCGCCCGACATCTTGAAGCAGCTGGCCGACGCCTACCGGCGCTTCCGCAACACCGCCCGCTTCATGCTGGGCAATCTTTATGACTTCGACCCCCAGCGCCACTGGCTGGAGCCGGACAAACGCTCAGAACTGGACCGCCTGGCGCTGTCCTGGCTGGCCCAGTTGCTGGCCCGGGTCAAACGGGCCTATGAGGATTACGAATTCCACCAGGCCTTCCACCGCCTGCACCAGTTTTGCGCCGTGGAGCTCAGCGCCATCTATCTGGACATCCTGAAGGACCGCCTCTACGTATCCAAAGCCGATTCCCCGGAACGCCGCAGCGCCCAGAGCACCCTACAAGACCTGCTCCTGGGCCTCACCCTGGTCATGGCCCCCATCCTCTCCTTTACCGCCGATGAAATTTGGGAGTATATCCCCGGGGCCGGCCGCCCCGAAAGCGTCCACCTGGGGGCCTTGCCCTCGCCGCCCCCGGGCTTTCCCGATGCGGCCCTGCTGGACAAATACGACTTCCTGCTTAAGGTCCGGGGTGAAATCAACCGGGCCCTGGAAGAGGCCCGCCAGGAAAAGCGCCTGGCCACGGCCCAGGAGGCCGCAGTAATTTTGGGGGCAGCGGGTGAGCTTTATGATAAACTAAAAGCTCAGGCGTCGGAGCTCCAAACCCTGGCCCAGGTGGCGGAACTCCGGGTGGAACCCCAAGCGCGGGAGGGCGGGCAAACTCAGGAAATTCCGGGTTTGTCCATTGCCATCCAGCCCGCGGCCGGGGGAAAATGCATCCGCTGCTGGTTCCGTTATCCCGGGGTGGGCGAAGATCCCAACCATCCCCAGGTGTGCGCCCGCTGCCGCCAGGTCCTGGAGGGCTAAGACCCTGTCGGCCTTAATATGCGCCAAACTGCATCTGTACCTCATGGCAATTTTGAGCTATTTTAACCAACAACCCGAAACCAATAACCCACAACGGTGCCAGACGTGCCCCGCAAGTTAGCCATCTTCATCCCGCTCCTGGTGGTGGGCCTGGCCCTGGATCAGGTGACCAAGCTGCTGGTGCTCGCCAAGCTGCCTTTGGGCCGCCAGGTGCCCCTCATCCCGGGTCTGCTCAACCTGGTCCATATTCACAATAAGGGCGCGGCCTTCGGGCTCTTGTCCGGCTGGTCGGCGGAATTCGCCTGGCTGTTCTTTGTGGCCACCACCGGCTTGGCCCTGGTGGTCCTGGGCTACCTGTTGTGGCGCTTGCCCGATGACCACTGGCCCGCCGCCCTGGGTTACAGCCTCATCCTCACCGGGGCCCTGGGCAATCTCATTGACCGGGTCCGCCTGGGAGAAGTGGTGGATTTTATCGACGTGTATTGGGGGCGCTACCACTGGCCGGCTTTCAACGTGGCCGACAGCCTGGTGTGCGTCGGGGCTGCGGCCCTCGTGTGGGTCATTATCCGAGAAGAGAAAACCGCTGATGCATCCAATCCTGTTTGAAATCGGACCGATCAAGATTTTTACCTATGGCTTCCTTCTGGCCCTGGCCTTTTTGAGCGCCATCTTCGTGGCCGGCCGGGAAGCCAGGCGCCTGGGCATACCCCCGGCGCAATTTTTCGACCTCTGTTTCTATATCATCCTGGCGGCCCTGGTGGGCTCCCGTCTGCTCTACGTCTTGCTGGAGCTGCGCACCTTCCTGGCCCACCCCCTGAAAATCTTCGCCCTGTGGGAAGGCGGCCTGGTCTTTCACGGCGGGGTCATCCTGGCCTTCCTGGTGGCCGTCTATTACATCCGCGCCCACGGCCTCCCCTGGCGCCCCACCCTGGACGCCCTGGGCGTGGGTCTGCCCCTGGGGCAGTTTTTCGGGCGCCTCGGCTGTTTTATGGCCGGGTGTTGCTGGGGCTCTCCTTCCAACCTGCCCTGGGCCGTGGTCTTTAGCAACCCCGATACCCTCTGTCCCCTGCGGGTGCCCCTGCACCCCGCCCAGCTCTATGAGGCCTTCCTGGCCCTGGGGGTCTTTGGCATCGTCTTCTGGTTCAAGACCCGCAAGCGCTTCGACGGCCAGGTGATTCTGCTCTACTTTACCCTGGCCGGCCTGGTGCGCTTCACGGTGGAGTTCTTCCGGAGCCCCCTGGATTACCGCGGCCCGGTCTTTTTCGGTTGGATGCCCCTGACCCAGCTCATGGCCCTGGGACTCTTCCTGGTCGCCGGCAGCCTGCTCCTCTACTGGAGCCTCAAGGCCAGACCGCAGACCCAGGGGCAAACGTAATGGGTTCCGGGCTTTAGGTTTTGGTTAAAACAAAGTGATGTCGTGACCGACCCCCAGGGGGTGACCATTGCACGCACGCCGCTGGCTGACCGCCTTGATTCTCCTGCCGTTGCTGATGGTGGTGCTCTTTCGGGGCGGGCACGGCTTCTTTATCCTGCTGCTCCTGGTGGTTAACGCCTTGGCCCAGTGGGAATTCCTGGGCCTCTTCCAGCCCGAAGCCGACGTCGTTCGCCGCCTCAAAGCCATTATCCTGGGATCGGTGCTCCTCATGAGTTTCTGCACCGCCCAGCGGATCACCACCATCTGCAACCCAAGCGGCCCCCTCTTCGTCTTGGTGGGGATCCTCTTTATCCTCTTCCTCTTCTACCTCATCGCCTACAGCCATATTCCCGACCTGAGCCGGGATTTGATGGTCAATGTCCTGGCCCTCCTCTATATCCCCCTGCTCTTGGGGCACTTTGTCTGGCTGCGCTACTTGAGCGACGGCCAGTGGTGGATATTCTGGCTCCTGCTGGTGATCATGGCCGGGGATACCGGGGCCTTCTACGTCGGCCGCACCTGGGGCAAAACCAAACTCTATCCCGAAGTGAGCCCGGGAAAGACCTGGGCCGGGGTGGTGGGGGGCCTGGCCGCCGCCCTGATCGCCGGCCTCGCCCTGGGCCGCTGGGCCCTGCCCGAACTCAGCTTAAAAACCCTGGCCTGTCTGGCCCTGCTCCTGGCCGTGGTGGGGCTCTTGGGGGACCTGTTCGAGTCCATGCTCAAGCGCCAGGCCCAGGTCAAAGACACCTCGGAGATCCTCCCCGGCCATGGAGGCATGCTGGACCGCCTCGACAGCCTCCTCTTCGCCGCCCCCCTGATAGTCTACCTCCGCCTCTTCCTGATCGGCTAGAGCCCGTAGCCCGTAGGGCGGGAAAGCGAAGCGCATCCCGCCTTCAGCTTCTTCTTGATAAAAAAAGGCAGGCCCGGGGGCCTGCCTTGATGGTCTCGTGACGGTACGGTTTGATACCGGGTTGCAGTCAAAGGGTGGCACCGGCTTTCCAGCCTGTCCCGACCCGGCCTAACGCCTGCGGCTCCAATGCCCCGGAGATTCTCCACCCTCCCCTCCATATGGGGGTTGGGGGAGAGGGTCTGGGAGAGGAGGCCGGGGCCACTTACGAAAAAGCCCCTGGGCCCCTTTCCCAACATCTTGCCTTAAAACCCTATTTGCCCCCGCCCGGCGCCGGCGCGCTCACCGGCTGGACCCGGCCCGGCGTGATATCTTTTTCGGGTTTGCCCTCCTTCGGCAGGTTCCGGCGGAAAGCCCCGGAGGACTTATCCAACTGGGCCACCGCCATGTTGTAGTCATAGAGGGCCATGAGGTAATCGCCCCTGAAGGAGCCGAACCGCTCGAACGCCTGGAAGATGTCTTCCATCTTCCCCAGCCCCATATCGAAGTTGCTGAACGCCGTCACCAGCCAGCGCCGGGCATTGACGTAAGCCTTCTCCATGCCCAGCGAACCTTTGTAATTTTCCTGGACCTTGCCGTAATCCTTGGCCACTTCCACCGGGATGCCCATCAGCGCGGTCTTTTCGTCGTTCTGCAGTTTGTCCAGTTCCGCTCTGGCCTGGCCGATCTTGGATTTCAGGATGCCGAAGTCAAAGTGCCACTGGGCTCCTACCGTCGGCATGGCGCCCACGCCGTTAAAAAAATCATTGGTATAGGGGTCGGGGTTGTGTTCCCGGCCCGGGGCCCCGGCCACCTGGCCCAATACCGCAAAGAAGAAAGACGGGTAGCGGTCGGCCTTGGCCGCGTCCACCAGCAATTGCCGGGCCGCCAGGCCGCTCTTCAGCTGGGTGAATTCGGGCCTGAGCTCCAGGGACAGCTGGATATAATGATCCAGGCCCCCGGCCGGGGCCGTGGGCGTCGGCAGTTCCTGGGGCACCTGGAAATTCTGGCTGGGGCCGTAACCCACCAGGGCTTTCAGGGCCTGGTAGGCCACCTTGGCCCCTTCTTCCGCCTGGGCCGCAAATTTTTCCACCCCGCCCTCGTACATCGCCAGGCGATATTTGTCGCTTTCCTTGACGTTGGGCGAATTGACCCTGAGCAGACGCGTCACCCGTTCCCGGGCATCTCTCAGGTAGGTGCGGGCGTCGGCCACCGCATCCTTGCCCTGGTTGGACAGGATCAGGCCGTAGTACGCCTGGGCCACCTGGAGCATGACTTCGCCCTTCTTGAGGTCCACCCCGGATTTCTTCACCACGATGTTGTTGGCCGCGGCTTCTTCCCGATAGGCGATCTTGCCGAAAGTATAGAGAGGCTGCATGAGGGTGAACGACAGATTGCCGAACACGTTCACCCCATGGATGCTGCCCGCGGGATCAGGATAATAGAGGGTCTTGTCTTTGCCCACCTGGCGCACCTGGCCCCGCTGGGCATCGGGGACCACCCCGCCCAGGGCCACGGCATCGAATTGCGCATAGCGATAGCCGTGGGCCTCATTCTTCTGCTCCTGCGCCAGGGTCACGTCGCTCTTGGTGGATTTAACCTCGGGACTGTATTGCAAGGCCATGACGGTGAGTTGTTGCAGACTCAGCACCGGAGTTTCGGCGCCGCTGGCTGCCAATGGCGCCAGCAAGAGAACCAGGCCCAAAACTGCTCCCCACAGACGAGCCCAAACGACCATATCCCCCTCCTTTGTTGCCGGGTTTACTGCTGATTCACTCGTGGAACCTCTTTCCCATGCGCGGCAAAGGTTAGGCCCGATCATACCAAGGAAGCAAGCAAAATTCATCTAATTTCTTACAGAAACCCCGCATCGGCTTTCTGCCCCGGGAAATAATTGCATCCCGGGAGGTAAATCGGGTAATATTACAAGTTAGGTTGAAATAAGAGGAACCCATGACCAAGCCTAATCGGACCCTGGTCACCGGCGGCGCCGGCTTCATCGGCTCCCACGTGGCCCATCAGTTGGTAGCCGCCAGCCACGACGTGGCGGTGGTGGACAACTTGAGCTCCGGGCAACGGGAATACGTTCCCGCCGCGGCGCAGTTTTATCCTTATGATATCAACTCCCCGGAGACCGCCGAGCTCATCCGCGCCTGGCGGCCCCAGGTCCTCATCCACCTTGCCGCCCAGATGAGCGTCCAGGCCTCGGTGAGCGATCCCGTTTTCGACGCCCGGGAAAACATCCTCGGGTCCCTCAATCTTTTACAGGCCGCGGCGGAAGCACAGCTCCAGAAGTTTATTTTCGCCTCCACCGGCGGGGCCATGTACGGGGATGACGCCCCGCTGCCGGCCCGGGAGACGGACCGGGCCCGGCCCGAGGCCCCCTACGGCATCGCCAAAATGGCGGTGGAGCACTATCTGCATTTTTATCAGCGGGAGCACGGCATTATCCCCATCGCCCTGCGCTACGCCAATGTCTACGGGCCCCGCCAGAACGGCCGGGGCGAAGCCGGGGTGGTGGCCATCTTCATCGAAAAATTCCTGGCCGGGCAGCAGCCCCGGATCAACGGCGATGGTTTGCAAACCCGGGATTTCGTCTTTGTGGGAGATATCGTGGCCGCCAATCTCCTGGCCCTTGACTATCCCCGGGCCGGGGCCTTCAACATCGGCACCGGCCGGGAGACCGATATCCTCACCGTGTATCTGCAGCTCCAGGAACTCATGGGCTCGCCCCTGGGGCCGGTGCACGGCCCCGCCAAGCCCGGGGAACAGCGCCGCAGCGCCCTGGACAGCACCCTGGCCCAAACCGAGCTGGGCTGGCGGCCCCAGGTCAGCCTAGCCCAGGGCCTGGCCCGCACCGTGGCGGCCTTCCGGGAGGCCGCGGGAATGGTTGACTGAGGGGACGCCGCCAGGTTGCTGCCTGGCCGGCCGGGGAATGTCGGGGCGGTTTTTCACTTTTTCTCTCATTTTAGCGTAAGGGCTGCCGCTTTTAGCCCCCCAAAGGTCTTTCTATGGAAATGATGATCGAAGTGCAGGACCTCACCAAGTACTACGGTCCGCAGCTGGCCGTCAGCCGCCTGGATTTCCAGGTCGCGGCCGGGGAGATCGTGGGCTTCCTGGGCCCCAACGGCGCCGGCAAGACCACCACCTTGAAGATCCTGGCGGGATTTTTGGCGCCCTCCGCCGGCACTGCCAGGATCAACGGCTACGACTGCGTCACCGACTCCCTGGCGGTGCGCCGCTCTTTGGGGTATTTGCCCGAGAACGTCGCCATCTACCCCGACCTCACCGTGACCCAGTTCTTGCGGTTCGCGGCCCGGGCCAAGGGCGTGGAGGCCAAAGCCGAGACCGGCGAAGTTGACCGCGTGGTGGACGCCTGCGGCCTGGAAGAGGTCCGGGGCAAACTGGTGGCCGCCCTCTCCAAGGGCTTCCGCCAGCGCCTCGGCTTGGCCCAGGCCCTCATCGACCAGCCGCCGCTGCTCATCCTCGATGAGCCCACCATCGGCCTCGACCCCTCCCAGATCGTCGAAATCCGCCAGATGATCAAGAACCTGGAGGGCGACCACACGGTGATGCTCAGCAGCCACATCCTGCCCGAAGTGAGCCAGTTGTGCCACCGGGTGATTATCATCAACCGGGGCCAGATCGTGGCCGGCGATACCCCGGAAAACCTCTCCCGGCAGCTGGGCCATGGCTCCCGGGTGCTGATAACCGTGGCTGGGCCCGCGCCTGATGTGGAGACCGCCTTACAAAAAGTTTCCGGCGTGAACCGGGTGCTCAGCCAGGGAGAGGGGAAATACCTGGTGGAGGCCGACAACGGCCGCGAGCTGCGCCCGGAGTTGGCCCGGATGGTGGTGGAGCGCGGCTGGCAACTCCTCGAATTGAAGTCCCAGGAGTTCACCCTCGAAGAAGTATTCATTAATCTCATAACCGAAGAAACCACGGAAGAAGAGTCATGATGCAGATACGCGGTTGGCTGGCGGTGGTGCGGAAAGAACTGACCATCTATTTCAGCACCCCGATTTTTTATATCACGGGGTTTTTCTTTCTGCTCCTGGCGGGATATTTTTTCTACACCAATACCCTCTACTACAGTATTATCAGCATCCAGGCGGCCCAGCAGGCGTCCAACCCCCAGGTGGCCGCCCAGCTCAACCCCCTCATAATGGTCTTCCGGCCCCTCTTTGCGGTCCTGGGCATCGTCCTGCTCTTTCTGGTGCCCTTTATCACCATGCGCCTGATGGCCGAAGAGAAGCGTTCCGGCACCGCCGAGCTGCTCTTCACCTACCCGTTGACCGACTGGGCCGTGATTGCCGGCAAGTTCGCCGCCGCCTTGGTGATCTATCTCATCTTCCTGGCCGTTACCACCGGCTATTCCCTGGTCTTAAGCCTGTTCATCCGGCTGGATTGGGCCGCCCTGGGCGCCGGCTATCTGGGGCTGGTCCTCTTGGGGGCCGCCTGCCTCTCCCTGGGTCTCTTCGCCTCCAGCCTCACCGAAAACCAGATCGTTGCCGGCGTGGTGGCCTTTGCCCTGCTCCTTATCTTCTGGATCATCGGCTGGGTCCAGGAGCTGGGCGCCGGCGACCTGGGACTGGCCCTGAAATCCTTGTCGCTCTTGGAACACTACGAAAACTTCACCAAAGGGGTCCTCGATACCCGTGACCTGGTCTACTGCCTGGGTTTCATCTATTTCTTCCTCTTTCTCACCAAGAGACAGTTGGAATCCAGACGCTGGAGAGCTTAACCGTGAGTTGGCGAGATCGATTCCAAAAACGCAACGTGCTTTACGGCGCCGGCTCCGTGGCGTCGGTGCTGCTGGTGCTGGGAATCCTGTTCCTGGCTTTCTTGCTGGCCAACTGGTACCCGAAGCGCTGGGACGCCACCCGGGAAAAGACCCAGTCGTTGTCGCCGGTCAGCAAGGCCCTGCTCCAACAGGTCACCCAGCCTCTCACCATGACGATCTTCCTGCCCGAGGCCGCCGTGGAACGCCAGACTGCCAAAGAGGCCGCGCAGCTCTATACCTACCAAAACCCCCGCGTCACCTACCGCTTCGTCGATCCCGAGCGGGAGCCTCTCAAGGCCCAGCAGGCCGGCTACCGCTTTGCCGGCAACGTCCTCCTGGACTACCAGGGCCGGCGCCAGATGGCCGACCAGCCCGATGAGAACGCCCTCACCAATGCCCTGCGCAAGGTCTTGAAGAAGGAGCGCCTCAAGGTCTATTTCCTCGCCGGCCACGGCGAGCGCGACTTGGATGACCCCAAGCCCGGCGGCTTCCAGGTGGCCAAGCGGGCCCTGGACAACGAAGGCTACGATGTCGAGTCCCTCAACCTCCTGAGCCGGGGCGCGGTCCCGCCGGATGCCGCGGTGGTCATCGTCGCGGCCCCCAAAAAACCCCTGCTGTCCACCGAAGTCCAGGCCCTCAAGGCCTACCTCGAGAAGGGCGGCCCCCTTTTCATCATGCTCGAGGCCTTTGAGGACGGCGGCCTGCAAGGGTTCCTGGCGGCCTACGGCGTCGGCCTTGACAACGGCCTCATCCTCGACGTCAACCAGGTGAGCCAATCCCTGGGACTCAGCGCCGTCATGCCCCTGGTCTCCCAGTATGGCCCTTCCAAGATCACCCAGGATTTTAAGAATCTGGTCACCATTTATCCCATGGCCCGGCCCCTGATCCTGAGAAGGGACCTGACGAGCGTCTCCCTGTTGCCCCTGGCCACCACCATGACCACCAGCTACGAGAAGCTGGGGAAAGAATGGATCAAGGCCGAAAAAGCCGCCTTCGATGCCAAGACCGACAAGAAGGGCCCCTTCACCCTGGCCGTCCAGGCCGAGGTCACCCTGACCCCGGCCAAGAGCGAGCCGGCCCGGAAGGGCGCCCGGGACCAGAGCCCCGCGGCGGCCAAGCCGCCCCCGCCCCCGGCGGAATCAAAGACCTACCTGGTGGTCTTCGGGGATGCGGACTTCGCCGCCAACAGCTTTTTCAACCTCTTCGGCAACGGCGACCTGTTCTTGAACACCACCAACTTCCTGGCCCGGGCCATGGAGCAGATTACGGTGCGGGGGGGCGGCAAGGCCCAGCTCTTGACCCTCAGAACCGGGCAGATCTGGGCCTTGTTCCTGGTTAGCCTGGTGGGGGCACCCCTGGTGATGCTGGTGGCCGCCATCTGGGCCTACCGGCGGCGGCGGGCCCGGCGATGACCCCCCGGCGGCTGATCCCCTATCTGGCCATTTTTCTCATCCTGATCGGGGCCTACATCGGCCTCCGGTGGCGCCAGGAACAGCAGGTCGCCCGGGACGAACAGGCCAAAAAAGTCTTCCACCTCAAGGAAGCCGACGTCAGCGGCCTGAGCCTGGTCCGGGGTAAAGACGAAGTGCGCCTGGTCAAAAAAGACCACCTCTGGCGCCTCACCGCCCCCTTGGACGCCAAGGCCGACCAGGCCATCGTGGACTCCATGCTCACCACCCTGGCCCATCTCCACAAGGAGCGGGACCTGGGGGAGGAAAAGGACCTCAAACTCTTCGGGCTGGATAAACCCGGCCTGGTGGTGCAATTTACCGCCCAGGGGCAGCCGCACCAGCTGGCCGTCGGCGCCAAGGTCCCGGGAGACCAAAATTATTACGTCCTCAGGGACAAAGACCCCCACCTGCTCACTATCAGCATAGGCAGCAAGGATTCCCTGGACCGTCAGCTCCTGGCCCTCAGGGATAAGACCCTCCTGGCCTTCATCTCCGGCGAAGTGAAGGGCCTCAAGCTTAAAACCCCCAAGACCGCGGTGGCCCTGGAGCAGTCCGGCCCCCAGACCTGGCGCTGGCAGGGCCGCCCGGACTTCCGGGTCCGGGGCGACCGGGTGGAAAAACTCTTGCGCGACCTCCATATTGCCCGGGCCAGGGACTTTCTGGAGCCTCCCCCCAAGAATATCGCGGCCCTGGGCCTGGTCCCGGACCGCCGCACCGAAATCACCGTCGTGACCCCGGCCGGGGACCAGATCCTCTGGTTGGGGGCCAAACAAGACGATGCCACCTACGCCCGCCTGGGGGCTGAGGGACCCGTGGTGCTGGTGGATGCCTCCCTGGCCGACGAGGTCAACACGACCCTCGCGTCTTTGGAAGACCGCCGCCTCTGGCCCGGGCCCATCTCCGCCGTCCACCGGATCGTTTGGGGCCCCCCCGGTAAGACCTGGACCGCCCAAAAGGAGCCGCAGGGCTGGAAGATCACCGGGCCGGACCAGGCCGCCACCCAGCAGCCCGCGGTGCGCCTCGAGATGGCCCTGTGGAATCTCCAGAAGCTGGAAGGCGAACCAGTGCCGGCCCCAGCCGGCTCCCCCGCCGCCTCGGCCTATGTCCTGGAACTCTTCGACGAGGCCGGCAAACCCCTCCTGCACCTGGAGGAGGTGGGAGCCCGGGGCAAAGACCGCCTCATGGTCCGCACCCGGGAAGGGTCAACCGCCGCCACGGCCCTGGTCCCCCTGGAGCTATTCCGCCGGTGGCAGGAAGAATTGCAGCGGTTGGCCGCCGCTGCCAAACCAGCCGGGCCGCCACCGGCGAAAGGTGAGAGCGGCAAGGCCGGCAAGGATTAACCCGCGGCCCACGCCGTTGAAACCTGCTTGAGGCCTCTGCTGTGAAAAGTTTTCACCCTGCCGGCCATCTCACCCTCTCCCCCCAGCGGGGGGAGAGGGTTGAGGTGAAGGGGGAGAAATGTTTCAAGGCAGACCGCTTCTTAGATATGTCGGGGGCGCTCTGCGCACCGCCTCTGAACGTTTTTTAACGGTCGCTCATGGACTTTGATGCACCCGTAACCTATGAAAAGCCGTTGTAGGGGCGGTTCGAGAACCGCCCCTCCGGAAACTTTTCGAAGCAGTCCGCTTGACAGAATAACTGGGAGTAAGGAGAACACCCCCTTGACCATACTGCTGACCAATGACGACGGCATTTACGCCCCGGGGCTGGCGGCCCTCTATCGGGAACTCCAGCGCCTCCTGGGGGAAGTAACGGTGGTGGCCCCGGAAAGCGAGCAGAGCGCCGTGGGACACGCCATCACCCTGATGACCCCGTTGCGGGTGAAGGAGGTCTTCCTCGACGGCGGCGTCGAAGGCTGGGCCGTCAGCGGCTTCCCCGCCGATTGCGTTAAAATCGCCATGGCCGAACTGCTCCCCGAGCCGCCGGAATTGGTGGTTTCGGGCATCAACCTGGGCCCCAACGTCGGCATCAACGTCCTCTACTCCGGTACCGTGTCCGCCGCCACCGAGGCCGCCATCCTCGGGGTGAAAGGCGTGGCCTTTTCCCTGGACTCCTACCACAAGAACGCCGACTTTGCCACCGCCGCCCGCCTGGCCGTGGACCTGCTGGAACAGCTCCGGGGCTGGGCCGCCTGGACCAACGGCATCTGTCTCAACGTCAACCTGCCCAACCTGCCCCGGGAAGAAATCAAGGGGGTCAGGGTCACCCGCCAGGACACCGGGCCTCTGGTGGAGCATTTCGAACGCCGGGTGGACCCCCGGCGCCATATCTATTACTGGCTGGCCGAAATCAACGCCCGCCCCGCTGTGGACCCGGACACGGACTACGGCGCCCTGGCCCAGGGCTATATCACCGTCACCCCCATCCACCACGACCTCACCGATTACCGCAGCCTCAATGATTTACTGACCCTCGAGTGGAAATAATCCCCGCCAGGGGAGGGGGTTCCACTCCTTCCCTCCGCCGGGCCCCTGGCTTGCACCCCATCAAATCGCCCTTCCTTGATCTATGGCAACCCATGATTATCATAGACATATTAGATTGAGCTCACGAAGCCGAAAGAGATCGTGGCCGGAATATGAACCCCATCGCACCCGCACCTGAGAGCAACCTCCGGGACGATCCCCGCCGCATCGTCCTCGCGGAGCAGGATCGTTTCCTGGTCCGGGATATCCAGCGCCTCAGCGGCACCAATCTGAGCCGCTGCTACCACTGCCGGGCCTGCGGCAGCGGCTGCCCGTTCATCCGGGGCATGGTGGACTACCCGCCCAACGGGATTATTCGCCTGGTGCAGTACGGCTTGCGCCGGCAGGCCCTCGAGTCGCATACCATCTGGATCTGCGTCGGGTGCCACTCCTGTTCCGTCCAGTGCCCCATGGGAATCGACATCGCCGCGGTCATGGCTGCCCTGCGGCGCCTGGCCCTGGAAGAAGGCGCCATGATCGCCGAGACCAACATCCTGGATTTTCACCGGGAGGTCCTCCATTCCATCAAGCAGTATGGCCGGACCCACAAGCTGGGGATTATGTTGCGCTACAAGGCCCGGGTCCGCCAGTGGTTCGCCGACCTGGACGTGGGCCTGAAAATGTTCGCCAAACGCAAGATGGACCTCAAGGCCTCCCGGGTCAAGGCCATTGGCGAAATCACCCGCCTGTTCATCCCTCACTGGAAAAGATAGCTATGCCCGGCCACCGCCCCCACCTGACGGACCTCTCCTACTATCCCGGCTGTTCCCTGGAGAGTTCGGCCCGGGAGAGCAACGTCTCCATGATGACGGTCGCCAAGATCCTGGGCCTCAACCTCATCGAACTCGAGGACTGGAATTGCTGCGGCTCCTCCTCCGCTAACATCCTGGATAAGGAGATCGCCTTCTCCCTGGCGGTGCGGAACCTGTCCCTGGCCCCCCCCGACCGCCCCCTCATGGCCATGTGCCCCCGCTGCCTCTACCAACTGCGGGAGGCCCATCAGCGCCTGAAGCGGGAGCCGGAAACCCTCCGGGCCCAGGAACGCCGCTGGGGCCGGCCCATCTCCCTGGACCTGCAAATCATCCACTTTTTGGAAGTGCTGGTGCGCCTGGGACCGGCGCGCCTGCAGCAGGGCATGGTCCGGAGCCTGAACGGCCTCAAGTTCGTGCCGTATTACGGCTGCACCTTATTCCGGCCCCCGGCCTTACGCAAGGGGACCTATTACCAGGGGGAGCTGGGCAATGTCCTGACCATGCTGGGGGGCGTCCCCCTCAATCGGGCCCTCAGCTACCGCTGTTGCGGCAGTTTCTTGAGCGCCGCCCGGGCCGACATCGTCACCCCCCTGGTGAACGAAATCTTGGCCAGCGCCGTCGCCGTGGGCACCGAGTGCCTCGTGACCTCCTGCGCCATGTGCCAGCTCAACCTGGAAATCCGCTGCACCTGGGAGCCCCGCCTGCCCATCTTTCACTTTTCCGAAATCTTGGCCCTGGCCATGGGCGCCCAGGATTACGAGGGCTGGTTCACCCGTCACCTGGTGGACCCCCGCCCCCTCCTCCAGGCCAGAAACCTGATCCCTTAGCATTCCCCGGGCACATCAACCCCATACCCCCTGCGCTGCCGCGGCGCCCCGCACTCCCCCGGCGCGGTCCCCACCAGCCGGCGCCGCGCCCCTGCCGGACCGGAAGGATTTCACGTCGCCATCCACCGGTGGCACAGGCGTCTCGCCTGTGCAGGCACACGCTAACGCCTGCGCCTATCCATCATGGTCTTTGGAGCGTAACTCGAAATGAGAAGATCGGCGGGGTTGAAACGGGAAAGGTGGCGCCCCGGCGGGGCCGGAACTGCACCGGCCCCCCGGTTGCCGTTACCACTTGGCGTCGAAAATACTGCTCATTTTGGAGAGGATGCCTTTGGGCTGATCCTTGGTGGCCATCAGCTCTTGGCACTCCTGGATGCGCGCCTTGGCTGGGCCGTTTTGGGGGAAATCGGGATAATCCTGAATGAGGGCCTGGTAGCGGTCAATCGCGGCCTGGTAGCGTTTGGTCCTATAATAGAACTCGGCCACGTAGAATTCGTGTTCCGCCAGGTCCTTGCGGCACCGGGCCAGATAAAAATCCGCCTTGGTGATGTATTCGCTGCCGGGATATTTTTGCTTCAGCCGCTTGAATTCGTCTATGGCCTTCAAGGTATACGTCTGGTCCCGGTCGATGGTGGAGCGCTGGCGATAGAAACTCTGGCCTTCTCGGTAGACGCAATACGGCACGGCCTTGTTGGTGGGATGGAGTTTTTCGAATTCCCGGTAGGCCTGGAAGGCTTCTTCGTACTTCTTCTTAAAGAAAAAGGCATCCGCCACCTTGAGCTGGGCCAGGAGCGCCTGTTCGCTATACGGGTAGCGGTCGCGCACCTTCTCAAAGGTCTCGATCGCGTCATCATAGTTCTTTTTCTTCAAATCCTTGATGCCTTCCTCGGCCAAAACATCCGGGGGCTTATCGCTCTTATCCTTTTTGCCGAACCAGCCCTTCACGGTGCTGCAGTTGCTGATGAACACAACCAGGAGCAGCATCAGGAAACACTTGGCGATGGTTCTCGGAGTCATGTATGCACCCTCACTTAATGCCTTCCAGGTATCTCTCCACCGCGATGGTGGCGATGGTGCCATCCCCCACCGCAGTGCTTATTTGCCGCTCGAGCTTGGACCGCACGTCGCCCGCCGCGAAGATGCCCGGGATATTGGTTGCCATGATCTCATTGGTAAGGATAAAACCCCATGCATCCAGGGTAACGAGGTCTTTGAGCCAGGCGGTGTTGGGAACCATGCCGATGGCGATGAAGACCCCGGCCACCGTGAGCGTGCTGGTCTCCGCGGTCTTGACGTTCTTGAGCTCCACCCCTTTCAGCTCATCCTGCCCCTGGAACCCCGTTACCACCGTGTCCCGGTGGATTTGCACCTTCGGCAGTGCCAGGACCCGTTCTTGCAAGGATTTGCAGCCCCGGAATTGATCCCGGCGGTGGATCAAGTGGATCTTTTTGGCAAAACGCTCCAGGAACAGGACCTCGGTGAGGGCATTGTCGCCGCCGCCCACCATGGCGATTTCCTGATCCCGGTACAGGGCCCCGTCGCAGGTGGCGCAGTAACTCACCCCCCGGCCGGTGAGCTTATCTTCCCCCGGAACTCCCAGGTGCTTATACTTGGCGCCGCTGGCGATGATAATCGCGGGGGCGGTCACCCGCCGGTCCTCCATCACCACGGTGTGCAACGGCTCGCTGGGAACGATGCCCAGCACTTCGGCGTCTTTGATCAGGAGCCCGAAGCGTTCCGCCTGCTTAAGCATGCGGTCGCTCAATTCGAACCCGGTGATCCCTTCGGGGAACCCCGGGTAGTTCTCCACCAGGTCGGTGGTCATCATCTGGCCGCCGTGGATGAGCTTCTCCAGCAAAACCGCGCAGAGCCGGGCCCGGCCGGCATAGATGCCCGCGGTCAGCCCCGCGGGGCCGCCGCCGATGATGATGAGGTCATAATCCCACCCAGGCATGCCGGACCGACGCGTTAGAGGGCTTTCTTTAAAGCGTTTTCAATGATGGAACGGGAGACCGCGCCGGTGATCTGCTCCACCACCTGACCCCCTTTGAAGATAATCAGGGTCGGAATGGCTCTGATGCCGTATTTCGCCGGCGTCTTGGCATTTTCATCCACGTTCATTTTGGCGACTTTGACCTTGCCGGCATAATCCCGGCCCAACTCTTCCACCACCGGGGCGATGGCCCGGCAGGGGCCGCACCAGGCCGCCCAAAAATCCACCAGGGCCGGAATATCGGACTTCAGGATTTCCTGTTCGAAATCAGCGTCGCTTACCTGAAGAGGCTCAGCCATGCTTTCCCTCCTAAGACAATATTGGGACTAACTTTAATCTTTCTATCTTTTTTCAAGGCTTTTTGTCAATGACTTTTCCGGGACCTGAGCCGCCCGGGCGCGACCCGCCGGGGCCTGGCCCCCCTAACGACAGCCCGCCACCCCGGCTCCAGCCTGGCAGCCGCCAACCGGATTATGCCATCTATCTGCTCTCATCCTTATCATCTGACTTAGGCCTAAAAAAGATGAGCCTGATAACTTTGCCCAATAGTGCGGTTCCCAAAATAATCGCCACAAAGACTCCCACCACGATGGCCAGATAAATGCTGACCTTAAATAACAGTACCAGTATGGGAACCACAAATACCGCCACAACGATTACCAGGCATCCCGTGATGAAATCTTTCGGCCCCAGCTTGTCAATTTCGTTTGCCATAGGTCTTCTCCCGAACTGATCGTTATTCACATAACTGGTTCATCGCCGTCAGGCCCGCGCCCCGCCTTACCGTCCTTGATCACCAGGATCAGCAGAGCCGCCAGAATCAGGGGGGTGAGCTGGCACTTGATTATGGCCAACCCCGAGGCAAGAATCGGCAAAAGCCACCCCAGGCACAGGAGCCCGGGCTCACCGGGCCGCCAGCCGGTCGTATATCCTTCCCACCCCAGCCAGGCCAGGGGCAGGGCCAGGAGGGCCAGGTCGTAGGAAAAGGCATAGGGGGTAAACAAGCAAATCCCCAGGACCAGCGCCGCGGCCTGACCTGCAAAAGAACCCCTCCCCTGCCACATGTAGCCAACCCCGCCCGCCACCGCCACCATGACCACTCCCTGGATGATCAAGGCGTAGGAGAATCCCACCCCCGCCTGGACCAGGGCGGCAAAGAGAGTGACCATCTTATCCATCGGCAACAGTCCCTGCCGCGCCAGGCTCATGCTTAGGCCCAGATTTTTCCAGAAGGCCACCCAGACTCCCGGGCCGAAGGCCAGGAAACTCGCCCCTGCCAGGAGCCCGGCCGTAACCAGCGACGCCAACAGCGCCCGCCAGCGCCGCGCCGCGATCAGCGCCACGGGCACCAACGCGAAAAGGTGGGGTTTATAGCTGACCAACCCCAGCAGGCATCCTGCCGCCACGGGGATCGGTTCAACAGGTATAACCCGCCGCCCAGGAGGGCCGTGGTCAGAAAGCCGTTCTGACCGTTGAAGAAGTTTTGATACGTGCCCGGAAAGGCCAGGGCCAGCCAGGGGGTCAACGGGTGGGGCGCGATGCGGCGCACCACCGTCAGGAACGCCGCCAGGGTCACAGCCAGCCAGAGGCCCAGGGAAGCCAGATAGGGCAAAAAGGCCAGCGGGTAGACCATCAGCAAAAAGGTCGGCGGATAAAACCAGGGAACGGGATACGCTACTTTGAAAAAGGCTTCCAGGGCCGCGATAAATTCTGGCGCCCGATAGACCGTCAGGGCATGTCCGGCTTGCGCCAGGGACGAGGCTAGCCAGTAATGGCAGAAATCGGCCCCCAGGGGACGGTCCAGCCAGTCGGTCAACCCGGTTTTGGAGGAGGCTGCCGACACGATCAGGCCGGCGCCAGACAGGATATATCCCGCCAGAATTATCCGGGGATAAAGAGTGAGCCGTTCCCGGTTAAGCCATCTCACGGATAAGTCTCCGCCTGCCCGGGCTTACTCGGATAAGGGGCAAGAGTCTGTCACCGGACCAAACGCCCGCAAGCGATGCCGCCGGGCTCATTTCCCCAGGCCGGGCCCTAAATTTCGGCTCATTATGCCGCGCCAAGGCGCCTTTAACGTCTGCCGCCGCTCCGGTCAGTTTTCCAGGGAATGTCCCTGGGTATTGCGCCGCAGCCAATCAATCAGTTTGGCTCGCAACGCCGCCGTGTAACTCACCGGCAAGCGCTCGACCTTAAGACGCAAGGTTTTTTGCGAGGCCGCCTCCCCCTCGGGATATAAGAAATAAACCCCGCCCGGCTCCAGGTGCAAGGAGGTAGTCTCCTTGATGCTCTGCCGGCCCCAGGGGCCGAAGAGATTCAGGCTGGCCAGGACCCGCCGGGACCCGGGTCTGACTTCACAAACGAAGCTGGGCGTAATATTCATGCACAAACCTTGATAAACCAGGTGGTCGTCCAACCCGTCGATGGAGAGCTGATAATAATCTGAGGCGTAGTTAGGCTGTTCCGGCGCCCAAGGCAGGCCCCGGGGAAGTTTGGCCGCCGCCTCCGGCGCCAGCGCCGCCACGATCGCCGGATCGGCAATCAATAAAGCCGTGTCGGCCGGGGGCGGACTCTTGGCCTCGGCATCGCGGTAGATATAGAGCCTTTTGGTGCAGAGATTGTCCAGGCATCCCGGCAGCCAGCAGAGCGCCGCCAGGAGCGCCAGCAGCACGAGAACCGCTGAATTCCTGAGACCAGGCGAAACTTTCATGGTGCTTTCCTCCAGAGAAGGGGCATCAGGGCGCGTCTTGCCCGCCACCTTTCAGCCAAAGGGTGGCGCAGGCTTTCTAGCCTCTGCCGGCCCCGGCTGCAGCGTGCGGCTGCCGAAAAGATTCAGTTGAGCCTTTGACCCACAACTCCTTAGCAAAAGATATCGTGCTCCCGGGGTCTTAAGATTAATTTGGGCCGCCGGACCCCCTGAGCTGACGCCATTATGCCACGAACCGGCGCCCTCCGGTAATTTTTATCCATCCTGCCGCGGCTTTTTCCCGCCCGCCCTGAACCCCTACCAGATGGCCTCCACGCCCGCGAATTGGATAATCCTCTGATCCGCGCTTACCACCGGCATGCCCAACACCCGGGAGGTGGCCACGATGATCTGGTCCGCCGGGTCCCGGTGCAATCCCGCCAGCTGGGTGCTTTCCACCGCGATTTCGGGGCTCAGATCGGCGATACGAATGCCATTTTCCGTCAAGGATCGACGCATCCAGGTCAGGGCGGGAATCGTCAAGCCGATGCGCCGCCTCTCCACCAGCTTCGCCAGTTCCCAGCAGGAGATGGCGGCAATCCACGTGGAGCTGGCGCCCCGCATGGCCTCCTGAGCCTTGCCGGAAAGATGGTGCATCTCCCCGATGCTCAGCCAAATCCAGGCATGGGTATCCAGCAGGATTTGCTTCACTTGAGCGCCTCCCAGTCCTCCGCCGCCACCGGCGAGATGATATCCCCCAGGAAAGCCACGGTGTCTTTCAACGGCACCGGTGCGGTTTCCCCTTCATAGGGAATCAACTCGGCGATGGGCTTGCCCCGCTTGGTAATGATCAGCCGATGCTTGGTTTGGGCCACCCTCTCCACCACCGCCAGGCAGGTGGCTTTGAATTTCGACACCGTGAGTGATTCCATGGCGCTTCCCTTCATAATGATTATGGTCATATGACTATGGTCAATATACCTTCTTGGTGAACTCTTGTCAATCCATAATCCTGCCTCTGGACCACAAAAAAAGCCCGGTCCTCTCGGACCGGGCTTCTGTATTCTCAGGCAGAGATTGCCTTAATCCGCTTCCACCTTGGGCCGCGGCAGGAGTTTGGCGGCCTCCAGGATCTCCGGCACCTTCTCCTCCCACTCAATCGCCATCAAGTGGATGCCCGCGATGCCCTTCATCTCCAGACATTCGTGGATCTGCTCCACCGCGATCTTGATGCCTTCCGCCGCCACCTTGTCCTTGGGCACCCCCTTCAAACGGGTGATGTAGGAGTCGGGCACGTCCAGGCCCGGGACGAACTTTTTCATATAGTTCGCCATACCCACCGATTTCAACGGCGTAATCCCGGCCATGATAAAGCACTTCTCCGTCAGACCCATGTCGTTGGCCATGTCCATAAACGACTTGAAGCGCTCCATGTTGTAGATGCACTGGGTCTGGATGAACTGGACCCCCGCCGCGATCTTCTTGCCCATGCGCACCACCCGGAACTCCTGGGGGTCCGCGAAGGGATTGGCCGCGGCCCCGATGAACATCCGGGGCCGGCCCTGGAGCTCGGTGCCGCTGATCATCTTGCCTTCGTCCCGCATGTTCTTGAGGGTGTGGGCCAGCATGACCGAATCCAGGTCGTGCACGTTCTTGGCCTGGGGATGGTCGCCGAAGGTCTGGTGGTCGCCGGTCAGGCACAAGAGGTTCTTGATCCCCATGGCCGCCGCCCCCAGGATGTTGCTCTGCAGCGCGATCCGGTTCATGTCCCGGGTGACCATCTGCATCACCGGTTCCACGCCCATTTCCAGGAGGATCTTGGCCGCGGCCATGGAGCAGAAGCGCACCACCGCGGTTTGGTTATCCGTGACGTTCACCGCGTCCACGCAGTTCTTCAGAAAATTGGCTTTATGCCTGAAATGGTCGGCATCGGCGCCCCGGGGCGGCCCGCATTCGCCGGTCACCGCCTTCTGGCCGCTCTTAAAGATTTTTTCCAGTTTGCTCCCCGCGGAGTATTCGGCGGTCATTGTTTCAATTCCTCCCGTATCGTGGTGCGTAACCCGCCGTCGCGGCTGGTAGACCAATTTTTATAAAGCTGGACCTCGGTCAGCTTGTGTAGCTCCCCGAGATTTTTCAGGCGGTCGTAAATCAGTTGCCAGATGCAGGGGATTTGGCCCTTGCCCACTTCACAGATGCCCTGGGAAGAGCCGCCGCACGGGCCGTTCAAGAGCTGCTTGGCGCACCGGGTGATGGGGCACAGGCCGCCGAAATTCCCGATGATGCAGCTGCCGCACGCCTGGCAGAACTCCTTCCAGACCCCGTGCTCCGTGGCCCCGCCGATGCTGGTGGTGTTGAGGCCCGGGAACACCCGCAGATAGGGATAGCGCGCCGCAACATACTGGGGCCCCACACTGCAGGCGATGGAGACCACCGCGTCCATGCCCTCTACCAAATCATCCAGTGCTTCGATGTATTCGGGATCGCACTGCCGTTCGCAGGTGTATTCGGTTACTTCCAGTTCGTTGCCGGCGGCTCTGCGGGCGATCCGGAGTTCCGAGGCCAGGATGGCCACCTCTTTCTCACCACCCGCACAACATACGGTCACGCAGCCTTTGCAGCCGGCCACCAAGATTTTTTTGAAATCCTTGACCATATCCAGGATTTCCGCCAGGGGTTTTGATTCTGCTATGACCACCGCGTTCCTCCTCTCCCATTAATCCAGAGCAAAAAAAAATTCTGCGGCCCCGGCGCTTTTCTCCAAACGCGAGGCCCCCGGGACTCCGATTGTCATGCGGAGCCTGGGGATACGGCAATTTCTGCAGGGCCGGTTTTAGAACCAAAGCCCGGAAAGGCGGACTGACAAGACTTGTACAACTATTCACGTAATTCTATGGCGAAACCAGGCGTGTTGTCAAAGAAAAAAATCCAGAAGAATTTTCAGCTAACTGCTTTGACAGGTCAAAAATTTATTGACAAATGCACTTGAGGTCTATTAAATGGAAGACTATGTGAAAAAAAGTATGAGCTCTGACTGGACCCTTTCCCGGGGACCTTAAGGTCAGAGCCTGCTTTGCCACCACCCGGGCCGCCGGGTGATGCCCGTTAACTAGTCAATCACTACCATACCTTAAGGAGGCAGGTTTTATGGCGAAGTATGATCCGGTTAAACAGAAAGACTGGCAGATTGCTGAAATCGCCGAAGCGGAGATGATTCCCTTTGACAAAATGTGCGATAAGCTCGAAATCCCCAAAGATGAGCGCATCCCTCACGGCCAGAAAATCGGCCGCGTTGACTACATGAAGTGCCTGGAGCGCCTGAAGAGCAAGCCCGACGGCTACTACATCGACGTCACCGCCATCACCCCCACCCCCCTGGGAGAAGGCAAATCCACCACCTCCCTGGGCCTGATCGAGGGCCTAGGCAAGCGGGGCATCAACGTGGGCGGCGCCCTCCGCCAGCCTTCCGGCGGCCCCACCATGAACATCAAGGGTACCGCGGCGGGCGGCGGCATCTCACTGCTCATCCCCATGACCGAGTTCTCCCTGGGCCTCACCGGCGACATCAACAACATCATGAACGCCCACAACCTGGCCATGGTGGCCGCCACTTCCCGGCTGCAGCACGAGTTCAACTATGACGACGCCCAGTTGGCCAAGCGGAACCTGA